>NZ_JARZHI010000113.1:0-21041 GCF_029946465.1 Polyangium sorediatum | reverse complement strand
GCCGGTGCCGCCCATGCCGCCGCCGCCCATGCCGCCGGTGCCGCCCATGCCGCCGCCGCCGCCGCCGCCGTCGCCGCCCATGCCGCCGACGCCGCCGTCGCCGCCCTGGCCGCCCTGGCCGCCGCTGCCGCTGCTCGACGAGCTCGTGGTGGTGTTCTGCGTCGGTTCGTCGCTACAACCGGCGACGCCCACGGCGAGCGCCGCGAGGACCCCCGCCACCGAAAGAGATCGAAGCTTCATGGAAAAACTCCTCATCGAGGTCCCACGCCTGGGATGGGCACTACCAGGCGTGCGGACCGGATGAAAGGGGCTTTTCGGGACAGGAGGGTTGTTCGGGGGAAACGCGGAGGGGGATCGTCGGGACGATCACGGGCAGTTGATCTTCGTGCAACCCACGAGTCCCTCGGGGCTACACGTGCACGTGTTGCAACCGTCACTCGCCTGCCACGATTCTCCGGGTTGGTAGGTCTGTTCATTGTAGGTGCAGACGAGGCAGGCTTTCTCGGTGCACGCGACCGCGCCGTCGGCCATGCAGGTGCACGTATTGCAGCCGTCCGTCGAGGGGAAGGCGTCGCCGGCCTGGTAGGTTTGTCCGCCGTACGCACAAGGTAGGCAGGCCTTTTTGGTGCAGCCGACCATGCCGTCTTCGCCGCACGTGCACGTATTGCACCCGTCGCTCGAAGGGAACGTGTCGCCGGGCTTGTAGCCGATGCCGTCGACGATACACGCAGGCTCGGGGCAGGCCTTCTCGGTGCAACCGACCGAGCCGTCATGCCCACAGGTGCACGTATTGCAGCCGTCGTCCGCGGGGAAGCTATCGCCCTCCGTGAAGACCTTGCCGTTCACGGTGCAGGTCCCGACGCACGCCAATCGCGTGCAGATCGTCGACCCATCGGCCTGGCAGGTGCAGGTGTTGCAGCCGCCGGGCGCGGGGAATTCTTCGCCGACGGAGAATTGCTTGCCGTCGACCTCGCAGGCGCCGCCGCCGTTGGCGCCGACGAAGATGCAGCCCGCGGCCGTCGCCGAGAGCGCCGCGAGCGTGAAGATCGAAAAGAAGGAAGAAAAGGTTCGTCGGATCATGTCGACTCCTGTGCCAGCATGGGCCAGGCCCAGGGGGCTGGCCGAGTGGCAGAGGGGCCTAGGAAGAACCGTGCCAGGGCCGGCGCAGGCGTTCGTGGGACGTCCAACCGCCGGACGTCCAAAGGTTTCGGGTCAAAAGAGGGGCGGGGAGAGCTCCCAGCCGAAAAATCCCGGGGTGCGGGCGCGGTGCCTACCCAGGTTGTCACCCAGGATCGCGGGGCCATCGGCGGCCCAGCGCGCGGTGAAGGCGTCGCGGAGGACGAGCTCGGCGAGCTTGCCGCGCGGGGAGAAGCCCCACGCGGCTTCCTGGGAGACATCGTCCGGGTCGGCGTAGTACCGCCACACGAAGAAGCCCGCGCACGAGCGGCTGTCGAGCAGCGGCGCGAGGAGCGCCTCGTACGCGAGGGCCTGGGCCTCCTCGTCGATCGTCACGTCCTTCATGCCGTCGGGCCACTCCCAGGGCCGGATCGCCGGATCCTTGCGGGTCGTGTACCCGATCTCCGTGAGCACGACCGGCCGCCCCCACATCGCCGTGAGCCGCTCGATCCCCTCGGCCACCTTGCGCCCGCCCGCGAGGAGCGCCTCGCGCCCGGCGCCGTCCTTGTCGGCGAGCGGGTAGAACGCGTTGATCCCGACGAGGTCGAGCTCGCCGAAGATGAGCGTGTCCTCGGCGTCGTCCCAGTTCGCCGAGTAGGTCAAGAGGCCCGGGTAGACGCGGCGGACCTCCTGGATGATCGGGTAAAACAGGGCGGCGCGGCCCGTCGTGACGAAGCTGCGGAGCTCGACGCCGACGCTGAGCATCTCGGCGCCGCCCTCGGCCGCGACCTCGGCCCAGGTGAGCAGGAAGCGCTTGTACGCCGCGGCCCAGCGCTCCCAGGCCGCGTCGTCGCCCGGATCGATGAGCGCGCGCCAGCCGCCGGTCTCGACCCACAGGTGCGGGACGAGGAAGACCTTGAGGCCACGCGCGTGCGCCTGCGCCATCGCGTGGAGGACGTTCGCGCGGTTCTCGGCGAACGGCGCCTCGAAGGTGAGGTCGATCCCGTTCGGCTGGAGGTCCCACACGCGGCCGAAGGGGGTGAGGCTGACCCACGTGGAGCCGAGCGCCTTGGCCTCGTCCATCGCGCGTCCGCTCGCGGGGCTGCCGTAGCCCTTGCCGGCGTGGCGGAGGCTCTCGATGGGGCCGATGGTGAGCCCGCGGATGCCGCCGCGCGACGCGTCGGCCCAGGCCGTCGGGCCCTGGGGCGCGGCGTTGGGCGCGGCGACGGTCGCCGAGGCGGGAGCGGCAGCGGCCAGGACGAACAGGCTGGCTGCGGCGAAGGAGGTCCTCACGGGCGACGGGATATAGCGCGAGAAACCCGACGTGTGATTTGCTTTTCGCAGTCTGGTCTGGCGCGAGCAGGCGAGCGAAGAGGAAGAACATGGACAACGAAACCATCGGGAGCACGCTGGATCAGGTCGCTGATCTCCTGGAGATCGAAGGCGCGAGCGTGTTCCGCGTCCGCGCGTACCGGGGCGCCGCGCGCACGGTCTCCGCGCTGGCCTCGCCCGTGAGCACGTTGCCCGAGAAGGGGCCGGGCTCGCTGGAGGAGCTGCCGGGTATCGGCAAGGACCTGGCCGGCAAGATCCGCGAGCTCGCGGAGTCGGGTGAGCTCGCGCTCCTGCACGAGCTGAAGTCGCGCACGCCGGAGAGCCTGATCCACCTGCTGGAGCTGCCGGGGCTCGGGCCGAAGCGGGCGAAGGCGATCCACGAGGGGCTCGGGATCGACACGATCGAGGAGCTCGAGAAGGCCGCGCGGGAAGGGCGGCTGCGCGCGCTGAAGGGCGTGGGGCCGAAGCTCGAAGGGCAGATCCTCGAAGGCATCGCGGCGCGCGCGGCGCGCGGGAAACGGATCTCGCTCGCCGAGGCCGAGGCGCAGGTCGAGCCCATCGTGGCGCGGCTGCGCGAAACGGACGGCGTTTCGCAGATCGAGGTCGCCGGGAGCTACCGCAGGCGAAGGGACAACGTGGGCGACGTGGACATCCTTGTCGCGGCGGAGACGAGCGTCGCGATCGGGAAGAAGCTCATCTCGGATCCGGCGACGGACAAGGTGCTCGCGGACGGCGACACGAAGACGAGCGTGCTCTTGAAGAGCGGCTTGCAGGTCGATCTGCGCGTGGTGCCCGTGGAGTCGTTCGGCGCGGCGATGCACTACTTCACCGGGTCGAAGGCGCACAACATCGCGATCCGCACGCTCGGCGTGCGCCGGAAGCTCAAGATCAGCGAGTGGGGCGTGTTCCAGGAGGACAAACGCATCTCGGGCGAGCGCGAGGAAGACGTGTTCGCCTCGGTGGGGCTCGCCTGGGTGCCGCCCGAGCTGCGCGAGGATCGCGGCGAGATCGACGCGTCGCGGGAAGGGAAGCTGCCGAAGCTCGTCGAGCGCGCGGAGCTGCGTGGGGACTTCGTCGGGGGGAAGCTCGACGCGGACGGCATCGCGGCGATCGCATCGGCGTGCGAGGCGACGGGCGCGGCGTGGCTCGTGGTGCTCGGCGCGTCGCGGCACGACGTCGAGCGCGCGCAGAAGCACGCGGGGAAGGTGACGCTTTTCGCCGGCGCGGTGGTGCCCATCGGCGCGGATGGTTCGGTCGGGGCGAGCGAGGACGTCGACGTCGTGGTCGGGGAGATCCACGCGGCCGACCTCGACGAGAAATCGCTCACGCAGGCGCTCGTCGCCGCGGCGAAGTCGGGGCGTATCCACGTGCTCGCGCGTCCCTTCAACGGCGGCAAACCAAAGCAGTTCGACGTGGAGGCCGTGGCGAAGGTTTGCCGTGAGCACGGCGTGCTTCTCGGGCTCGACGCGCGCCCCGCGTTCCTCGCGGGCGCCGACGGCTACGCGCGGGCCGTCAAGGACACGGGCGCGCAGCTCGTGATCACGAGCCGGGCGGCGAACGCGGAGCAGGCCGCGCACGTTCGCTTCGGCCTCGATCAAGCGCGGCGCGGCTGGTGCGAAGCGAAGGACGTGGCGAACACGCTCTCCGCCGAGGCCTTCGGAAAGCTCCTCGCGCGCCGCTGATCAAGCGTCGAGCATCAGATCGGCGTCTCGGGCGGCAAGCCGGCGGCCCAGACGAACAGTGCGTCGACGCCCTGGACCACGAGCCCGATCAGCAAGGTCACGATGGCGCCGAGCGCAAAGCCGAAGTGCGCGTGCAGGCGCCCTTTTCCGCGCCGCGTCACCCAGCCCCAGGCCGGCATGCAGAGGGGCCCGAACCACATGAGCGCCGCCCCCCACGTCGCCGCGTTCCAGGCGCGTTCCCTCTGCTCTTCGGACAGGCGGCTCTTGTCCCAGCGCTGCAGCGCGTAGGTCAGAGCGATTCCGAGCGCAAACTGAAGGGTAAAACGAGCGACCTGCATGCGACTCCGAGCGGGAGGCGGATGCTATCCGAGCCCGCTCCCGTCTGGGGCGGTCCGCGCGGGGATGGACGCGCCGCCGTCCTCCCATGGGCTCGACGCGCAAACCGCAATGCTTCGAACCCAAACCCCCTGGCAAGGGCGACCGAACAGGCGTAGAGGGGAGATCTGCCCTGCGACAAGGGGAGCGCGAGGGCGTGGACAGGAACCGACCATGACGACGACCGCGCCCAGCGACATTCGCAACGTTGCTCTGATCGGACACAAAGGAGCCGGCAAGACGTCGCTCGCCGAGGCCATGCTCTTCGTGGCGAAGGCGACGCCCAAGCTCGGCAAAGTGGACGACAAGTCGAGCGTTCTCGACGACTCGGCCGAGGAGAAAGACCACGCCGCCTCGCTCGAAGCGAGCGTCGCCTACCTGCATTGGAACGGCAAGAAGGTGAACGTCGTGGACACGCCCGGCGAGGGGAGCTTCCTCGCCGAGACGCGCCTCGCGCTTGGCGCGGTGGACGCGGCGGTCCTCGTCGTGAGCGGCAAGGACGGCGTGCAGCCGATCACCGAGCGCGTCTTCGGCTGGGCGCGCGCGCAAGGCCTGCCGATCCTCGTGGTCGTCACGAAGGTCGACGCGGAGAACGCGCAGCCCGACGACGTCGTCGCCGAGATCAAGGCGCGCCTCAAGGCGCCGCTCGCCGTGATGGAGCATCACGTCGGCGAGGGGCTCGACTACCAGGGCATCATCACGCTGCGCACGAAGAAGGCGTGGATCGGCAAGCCCGAGGCGCCGAACGTGATCGCGGCGGGCGCGGTGCCCGCCGACCTCGCGAGCGTGCTCGAGACGGGCCGCGGGAGGCTCGTCGACGACGTCGCCGGGACGAACGACGAGCTCACCGAGAAGTACCTGACCGAAGGTGATCTCACGCAGGAGGAGCTCGATCAGGGCCTGCGCGACGCCGTGCGCGAGGGCAAGATCGTCCCCGTGTACTTCGCCTCGGGCACGCGCCCGAGCGGCGTCGCGGCGCTGCTCGACGGCATCGTGGAGCTCATCCCGCCGCCCACGGCGCACTCGACGTGGAAGGGCACGGTCCCCGGCGGCAAGGTCGGTTCGACGCCGGCTGCGGCCGAGCGGCCGAGCTCGATCGACGCGCCGACCGCGGTGTTCGTCTTCAAGACCTCGATCGATCCGCACGCGGGGCGCACGTCGTTCGCGCGTGTCCTCTCGGGCACGCTCAAGGCCGACAGCTCGCTGCTCAACGCGTCGACGGGCAACGCCGAGCGTGTCGGCAAGCTCTTCAACATCGTCGGCAAGGACGCGAAGGCCGTCGACGAGGTGAAGGCTGGCGACATCGTCGCGCTCGCGAAGCTCAAGTCCACGCTGAGCGGCCAGACGCTCTCCGACGAGAAGCACGCGTTCCAGTTCACGGCGCCGGAGCTGCCGCCGGCCTTGTTCTCGCGCGGCGTGAAGTTCGAGGGCAAAGGCGCCGAGGACAAGGTGAGCTCGGCGCTCTACAAGCTCACCGAGGAGGATCCGGGCCTCACGGTGTCGATCGAGGAGACGACGCGCGAGCTCGTGGTGTCGGGCCTCGGCTCGCTGCACCTCGAGATCACGGTCGAGCGCATCCGTCGCCGCGTGGGCATCGACTGCCGCCTCGGCGCGCCGCACATCGCCTACAAAGAGACGATCACGAAGCGCGTCGCGGGCGTCGAGGGCAAACACAAGAAGCAGACGGGCGGCCACGGCCAGTTTGGCGTGTGTTACATCGACATGGAGCCCATGCCGCGCGGCGAGGGCTTCGTCTTCGAGGACGCGGTCGTCGGCGGCGCGATCCCGCGCCAGTTCATCCCCTCGGTCGAGAAGGGCATCGTGAAGTCGATGGCGAAGGGCTTCCTCGCCGGCTTCCCGCTCGTCGACCTGAAGGTGCGTCTCTACGACGGCAAGTACCACGACGTCGACTCGTCCGACGCGGCCTTCCAGATGGCCGGCAGCAAGGCCTTCAAGGCCGCCGCGGCGCAGGCCGGCGCGGTGCTGCTCGAGCCGGTCGTGAAGATGCAGGTCGTCGCGCCGAGCGTGGCGACGGGGGACGTGATCGGCGACATCAACAGCCGCCGCGGCCGCATCCTCGGCACGGACACGGTCGAGGATCAGACGATCGTGAACGCGTACGTCCCGCTCTCCGAGGTGCTCGAGTACGAGTCGAAGCTGAAGAGCATGACGCAGGGCAAGGGCACGTTCTCGATGAGCGTCGACCACCTCGCGATCTGCCCGCCGATGGTCCAGGACAAGGTCATCAAGGACAGCGGCTTCAAGGTCACGGAAGAGGAAGACTGATCTCGAAGCGCCGTCGTTTCCGAACGGTCCGGCTCCGCATCGCCGCCGCAGGCTACGTCCTGCGGCGCATGGGGCCGCCCCTCCTCTACGCCGCCCTTTACCTCATCGTCGCGACGCTCGTCCTGCGCTGGGATCTCCGGCGCGGCGGCGAGCCTCTGCCCGACTTCTCCGAGACGGTTTGGTCGCTCTGGACGCTGCTCGTCTTCGAGCCGACCGAGCCTTTTCCTCACACGCCCGTCGCGCGCGCCGTCTTCTGGTTGACCCCGCTCGCGGGCCTCTTCCTGCTCGCGCAGGGCGTTTTCAAGATCGGCGCGTCGCTCCTCGACCTCGCGACGCGCCGGGAAGTGTGGACCTCGATCATGACCGACATGATGAGCGGGCACGTCGTGGTGTGCGGCGTCGGGCACGTGGGCTACCGCGTGATCGAGGAGCTCTGCATCCTCGGCGAGGACGTCGTGGCGATCGAGCAGAACGACACGAAAGGCTTCATCGAGCAGGTGCGCGAGAAGGGCGTGCCCGTGCACATCGGCGACGCGCGTCGCGACGAGCTGCTCGAAAAGGTGGGCGCCAAGCGCGCGAAGGCCGTCGTGTGCGCGACGAGCGACGACCTCGCGAACCTGGAGATCGCGCTCGATGCGAAGCGCATGAACCCGAGCGTGCGCGTGGTGATGCGCATGTTCGATCAGAGGCTCGCGGGGAAGGTCGGCGGCGCGCTCGGGCTCGATCAGTCGTTCTCGACGAGCGCGCTCTCCGCGCCGCTCATCGCCATCCAGGCGACGTACGAGGGCGTGCACGCCGCCTACCGGATCGACGACGTCGTGCGGGTGACGGCCGAAGTGACGGTCGGCGCGTCGCAGACCGAGGCGACGGTGATGGACCTCGAAGACCGCTTGCCCTGCCGCATCGTGAGCCGCCGGAAGAAGCCCGATGAAAGCTTCGCTCCCGTACGACCACGTGACGTGCTCCGCGGCGGCGAGACGCTCGTCGTCGATACGGCCGCCGTGGATCTGCCGGCCGTTCGTTTTCAGCTCGGCTGAGGGAGGCGCTCAGCGCGCTCGCTCGGCCGTCGCGCGTGCGCCTTCGCTCGATCGTTCGGGTGTGAACAAAATCCGAAGCGCCATCGCCGCGATGGCGCCGCCGACGATCGGACCAAGCACGAACACCCAGAGTTGATCGAGCGCGACCCCGCCCGCGCAGAGCGCCGCGCCGAGCGCGCGCGCCGGATGCGCCGGCAGCCCCGTGACGGGCATGCCCACGAGGTGCACGAGCGTGATGCCGATGCCGCCCGCCGCGGCCGAGAGCGCATGCTGCGTGGCCGGGCGCGCGCGCTCTGCCCCGCCGAGCAGGACGAACGCGAGGATCGCCGAGAGGCCAATCTCCGCGGCGAGCGCGGCGGGCGCGCCGTAGAACCCGGGCGAGTGCCGCCCGAACCCGCCGGAGAGCGCGTCGAACACGCCCGGCGCCCCGCCCGGCCTGCCCCGCGCGATCGTCACGGCGAGCCCAACGCCCGCGGTCGCGCCCGCGATCTGCGCTGCGACGTAGGGCAACACGTCACGCGGCCGCATCCGCCCGGCGAGCGCGGCGGCCACGGTGACGGCCGGGTTCAGGTGGGCCCCGCTCACCGGCCCGAGCGCGAGCGCGGCGGCGGCGAACGCGAGCCCGAACGCGAGCGCGATCCCGATCGTCCCGAGCGCCGCCCCGCCCACGGCCGCCGCCCCGCACCCCGCGAAGACCACGATGAACGTCCCTACGCCCTCGGCCCAAGCTCGCCGCATGCCCGCGCCTCCTTTGTTCCCCAAGCGTACCCCAGGGCCGGCCAGGCGTTTCAGGCGCGCCGCGATTTCAGGCGTCCGTCCGGCCTCCGCTCCACCACGACTGGGCGAGCGAAGCATCCTCGACGGTGTCGATCTCCATGTACCCGCCGAACGTGTCCACGCGGTGCATCGCCTCGCCCCGCTCCAGCATGTGCTGCAAGAGGTCGATCAGGTACGCCTTCTCGAACGTGCGTCCCTCGCGGAATACGCCCTCCGGATGCGCGGCCTTCGCCTCGTCGTAGGCGTGCACGAACCGCCGCGCGCCGCCGGCCGAGAGCTTCATCACGCCGATGAACTCGCCCGCCGCCTGCTCGGACACGATCCGCCGGGACAGCTCCACGACACGCCGGTCGTCCGCGCGCATCTTTTCCGCGTCGGTTTCCGGGTGCTGCGAGCGGCCGTGGTAGCGCCTGCGCCAGTCCGTGTCGCAGGCGAGCGTGATGTCCCAGGGGGTGCGCACGAGGTCGGCGACGATCTCGGGGCGGTAGACGATGTCCGCGTACGTGGACACGAAGCCCTCGGCGAGGTGCTCGCGGGCGCAGAGCAGCGAGGCGAGGATGTTGTTGTGCTCCCAGCGCGTGTTCTCGACGTAGGTCAAGTCGGGGTACCGCGCCTGGATGACCTCGGCCTTGTAGCCGCAGATGAAGATGATGTCCTTGCGGGAGAAGCCGCCGGCGGCGAGCGCCTCGAGGATGCCGTCGAGCATCGGGCGTCCGAGGACGGGGACCAGGGTCTTCGGGATCTCTTCGGTCAGGTGGCGGAGCCGGCTGCCGCGGCCTGCGCCGATGATGATGGCCTTCACGGAGCGGCTCGTTAGCACGGCTTTGCGTCGGCGTCCTTTGGTGCACAAAAGGCCGCGAGCGGCCCCGGAGAACCGGAGGCCGCTCGCGCGATGGGTGAATTGCGTGGCCGATCAGACGTCGTTCGCGCAAGCGCTGACCGCGGGGCCGCACTTCGCCGGATCGTTCATGCAGGAGAGGCAGTCGGCGCTCGGGGCACCGCCGGTGCAGAGGCTGTCTTTGCAGATCGCCTCGCAGATGTTGCCGGACTCGCAGGTGCAGGCGTACGCCGCGCTGTAGAGCTCGTCCGCGGCCTTGCCGTCGGGCGTGTCGCAGAAGGTGAGCTCGGGATCCGAGGCCGCCTCGCCACAGGACTCGGTGCAGGCCGAGCCGCCGGAGCCGCCGGCGCCGCCCTGGCCACCCTGGCCGCCGTTGCCGCCCTGGCCACCGCCGCCGCCGACGCCCGGACCCGAGCCGCCGTCACCACCGGAGCCGCCGCTGCCGGTGTTGTCGACGACGACACATCCCGCCAACGCCATACAAGCCACTGCACCGAGCATCGCAAAGAATCGCATGTTCATTCGAGTTCCTCCCAGGTAAGCACCCGAGTTCGACAAGGACGTGCCGAGGCTAGCAGAGCTCTCCGCTCGGGCCAACGGGGGGCAAGAGCCCCACGACGGAGCGAAGCATCGGAAGCAAGCGAGCCACAAGCGAGCCAACACGCGCGAACGGGCTCGGGTTCCCGTTCGCCGCTTGGCCAAAAAACTTGGACGACGACGTCCACGGTTCATTCAAGGCTCAAAACGTGGATCGCGGCGGGCCGGACCGAGGTGGTTTCCGGCCTTCCCACCACCTCGCCGTCCATGGACCGACGGAACGATGACTCTCCCGTGACGGTGGGCGCGTCCCCTGTCGCTTACCTAGGAGCGATGGCAATCGCGCTGTTCTTCGTCGGGCACTGGACGCTGTCCATATTCTGCCAGACGTTTTTCCTTCACCGCTATGCCTCGCACCGCATGTTCACAGCCATTCGCGATGATATGGGGGACGAGGAAGCGTTATCACGACCTCGTTTTGCCCGTCATTCACGACGCGCTCGTCAATGAATGCGGCCACCGGTATGGATACCGGAACTTCGATAGCAAGGACGACGCGCGCAATACGCTGCCGTTCGACGTCCTGACGATGGCCGAGCTCTCCCAGAACAACCACGGCCGCTTCGGTCAGGCCCCGAATTTCGCGGTGTGCGCCTGGGAGCTCGACGTTTTACCGGTCATCGATACAGCTGCGTGAACGACGGCCGCAGGTTCTCCGGCGAGAGCGCGTCCTTGCGCCGGTGGAACTCGGGCAGCACCGCCTGGTAGGCCTCGTCGAGGCGGAAGACCGAGCTCTGGAACTCCGGCGCGAAGATCGGCGCTGTCGCCGCCCCGAGCTCGAGGACGTCCTGGTATTGCCCGCGCTCTTTGAGGATCTGCGCCGAGAGCCCGTACATGAGCAGGCCGCCGGGGATCGCGCCGAGCGCCGTCGTCCCCACGGCCGGATAACAAAGGCGCACCGTCCGCACCCCGAATCGATCTTGGATCTCCTGCATCGTCTGCCGCTGGAGCTTCTTCGCGCCAGCGAGCGGGCCCATCGCGTAGACCGGATCGTCGGGCTCGAAATCGTAATCGCAGAACGAAACGATGCTCTCGCCGCGCGCGAGTAGGCCCGCCGCGGCGAGCGGCTCAGCCCAGAGGAGCGACGACGTGCCCATGAACCGGTTCGTCCGCTCGATGTCCGTGTCCGTCGCGACCTCGACCTCCACGAGCCCGACACGACGGATGTTCTCCGGTCGGCCGAAATCCGGGACCTGCAGGATCGGATCGAACGCGACGTCGATGTCCTTCACGTTCGTCGGGCCATGTTCGGCGTACCGCTTCGTCGCGCCCGCCGCGATGCCGTTGACGAGGTGGACCGCGCGGTACTGACCCTTCAGCGCCGAAACGACCTCCTCCACCGTCTCGGGCTTCGTCGCGTCCGCGTTCCAGACGCGCGCCGTGAGCCCCTCGGCCGTCGCCGCCTCGACGAACGCCGCGACGTGGTGGCCGCCGATCTGCATCTTCTCGCTGTCGTAGTGGACGCCGAAGACGGCCGCGTGCTCGCCGAAGAGGAGCTGCACCGCGAGGGCCCGCGTGATGCCGTTCGAGCCGCCGAGGATGACGACGGCCGTGTCCTTGGCGATACGCGCGCCGCGCGGCCTGAGCAGGGTCCGCTGCGCGGCGAGTAGCTCCCGCGCGACACGAGGGCCGTCCTGAGCCAGCGCTTGGACGATGGCGCGGCGATCGGTGCCGCCGAGCGGGAGCTTGCGGAAGACCTCGAGGTTCATGTCCGTAGGCTCTTACCATGGTAAAGAGCGCCGTGGTGAAGACGGTCCTTTTGACGGGCGGCACCGGGTTCATCGGTCGGCGTCTCACGGAGACGCTTCTCCAGCGCGGCGATCGCGTGACAGTGCTCACGCGGGATCCCGACCGAGCGCGAGGCAAGCTGCCTCGAGGTGCGACGGCCGTCGCGTGGGATCCCGAGCACGAAGGGCCGTGGCTCGACGAGGTCGGGCGCGCGTCCGCGATCGTGCACCTCGCGGGCGAGCCAGTCGCGCAGCGATGGACCGATGAGGCCCGCCGCGCGATCGTCGCGAGCCGCGTGGACTCGACGCGCCTTGTCGTCGAAGGCATCCGTCGCGCCGAGAAGAAGCCCGAGGTGTTCGTGTGCGCGTCGGCCGTCGGCTACTACGGGCCGAGGCCGCCGAACGAGGCGCTCGACGAGACGGGCAGCCGCGGCGAAGGGTTTCTCGCAGACGTGGTCGAGCGATGGGAGGCCGAGGCGGCGAAGGCCGAGGCGCTCGGCGTGCGCACGGTGATGCTGCGGATCGGGGTCGTGCTTGGCGAGGGCGGCGGCGCGCTGGAGAAGATGCTCCTGCCGTTCAAGATGTTCGCAGGCGGGCCGATCGCGCCGGGCTCGCAGGTGATCGCGTGGGTGCACGCGGAAGACGTCGTGGGCCTCGCGCTCCTCGCGCTGAACGACGCGCGCGCGCGAGGTCCCATCAACGTGGTCTCGCCCGAGCCCGCGACGAGCAAGGAGCTCGCGACGGCGATCGGACGCGTGATGCACAGGCCCTCGTGGTTCACGACGCCCGAGCTCGCGGTGAAGGTCGCGCTCGGGAGCGAGGCCGTCATGATTTTGACGACGGGCCAACGTGTGGTGCCTGCGCGCGCCAAGGAGCTCGGCTACGTGTTCCAGTACCCGGCGCTCGTCCCGGCGCTCGCGTCGATCCTGACGCCGTAGCGCGGCCCCACGAAGCGCCTCGCGCTTCGCCGGGGAGATTGACCGTCCGCCGATCCTTCTCCCCGGCGAAGCGCCTCAAAAGACGCCGGCCACCGGGAGTCACCGAGAAGTCGACCTTGTCGAGCAGCAACTTCCCGGGGGCCGGGACGGCCTGGTGAGACGCTCCCCCCGAAGCGCGCCGTCCATGAGTCCATGCATAGGCCATCTTCGTCTCGGGATCGCTCGGGACGAGTTGGAATCCCGTGTCCGGTCCGGACCTGATGTCCCCGTACGAGACGTACGCGGAGACTGAAATCCGATGGCTGGACAGGCCAATGACCAGGGGGCTATCCGCCGATGCCGCGGCTCCGGAGGACCTCGCGGACGGCCGATTGGGCCGCGCTCGAGAGGCCAGGAAGGGCGGACTTCGCGACGTCGACGAACTTCATGCCGCGCGCTCTCTTGAGGGCCTCGAGCGCAGCCTGACGCTCCTCGCGGCCGTCGTGCTCGATCACGCCGAGGAGCATCTCGGCCGCCTCCAGCGTGTCGATGCGCGCGAGCGCCTTCACCGTGGAGGCGCGCACCACGGCGCTCTGCGACTCGCGATAGATGCGGGCGAGCGGATCGAACGCGTGCGGGAAGCGCAGCTCTTCGAGCGCCTTGGCGCCCTCCTGGACGACGCCGCCTTCGGCGTCGACGAGCGCCTCGCGCAGCGTGATGAACGTACGCTTGTAAAGGAACCGCGAGAGCGCGCGGACGACCGCGATCCGCACCTCGCGCTCGGGCCTGCGGAAGAGGACCTCGAGCGGCGAGAGGATCGTGTAGAGCTCGACCAGCGCGAGCTGCTCGGCGAGCGTGGCGTAGAGCTGGCTCTGCGCGGTTCGTCCGGGGGAGGCCTCCTCCTCGGCCTCGATCGCGAGCGCCGTGAGACGCGCGAGCATGGCGCGCCTTCGCGTGACCTCCGACCACGCAGACGGGTCGAGCACGACGTCGCCCGAGGCCTGGCTCGCGCTGCCGCGTTGTTCCCACTCGACGAGATCGACGTGCCAGACCTCGGGGAAGCCGACCTCGTGGCGGAGGTGCGCCGGCAAGGGCTGGCTCTCGATCCGGAGGTCCTGCGCTTCGACGTAGCGCTTGCGCGCGTTCGTGTAGTGCTTGCGCCGCGCCTCTTCGAGGTCGAGCGCCGCGAGCTTCTCGTAGACGGCGCCGACCTTGCCGTACTGCCCCGCCTCGCCGAGCGCGATCACCGCCGCGAGCAGCGCGTTCTCCGCGATCGACGGCGGCGCGCCGCGCGCCTTCGACGCCTCGGCGACCTCCTGCCAGAGGCGCGCCTGCGCCAGCGTCCCGAAGTTCGCCACGGCCGGGAGCCCCTCCTTCCGCGCGTAGGCGCTCATCTCGCGCGCGAGCGTGGCCGCGGCCGAGACCTCCTTCTGCTTCTCCGCCGCGGAGAGCGCCTCCTCGTACGATTGGAGCGCATAATAACGCAGGTGATCCTCGCGCAGGATGCGGATCACGTTCACGTACCCCTCGAGCACGTGCTCGAACTCGCCGCTCTCCCGGCCGATCGCGATGAGCACCTGGTAGCAGTCGAACGCGCGCTCGCGCTGGCCGATCGTCTCGTACCGATCTGCCGCCTCTTCGAGCAGGTGCACCGCCGCCACCACGGCCTCGCGCGCGGCCGCGGGCTCCCCCGTGCGCGTCGACGTCCGCGCGAGGTTGAAGCGCGCGAGCCCCGCCGCGTAAAAGTCCCCGCCCGACGCGCCGAGGACCTGCGACAGGCGCGACCAGAGCGCGCGCGCCCGGTACAGATCACCGCCGCGCTCCCGCGCGATCGCCGCCTGCGCCACGAGGCCCGCCGACTCGTACTCGTCCGCGGCCTTCGCGTAGAGCGCCTGCTTGCGCGACGCGTCCTCGGCCCGATCGGCCCACGCGAGGTAGGTGCGGGCGCGATCGATCATCGGCACGCGCCCGCTCGTCACGAGGTCCCGCTGCCCCCTCTCGCTGCCCGTGTACCAGTCGAGCGTGAGGGCGCCGCGCGGATCGCCGCTCGCCACGAGCACCTCGCGCAGATCGCGGACCGCGGCGGCGTACTCCTCCTCGCGCGCGATGGTCTGTCCGAGCGCCGAGACGAGCGCGGTCCGCGCCCGCGCGAGGTCGCCCCGCGCGCTCGCCATCCGCGCCTCTTCGCGCAGATCGGATACCGGCCGGCCGCTCACGCTTCCGCCCCTTTCGCCGCGCCCTTGCCCGCCTCTTCCCCGGAGGACGCCGTCGTCTGATCGAGGATCGACCGCGCCGCGTTGGCGCGTGCCGAGCCGCTCGACAAGGTCGCGTGGTCGACGACCCAGTGCGCGTCGAGCAGGTCGAGGTAGTCGAGGTCGAGCTTGCCGCCCGAGGGCAGGATGAACACGGCCGCGATGTGCGCCGAGCGCCGCACCGCCTGCACCATTTCGCGCGGGATGTAGAGCGCCGCGTGCGTGAACAGGTGCACGACGGGCGAACGTGGATCGCGGTGCCGGTGGAGATCGAGCTCCGTCGAGAGCTCGGCGAACACGCGCGCCGGGTTTCGACCGCGCTCGCCCTTGAACGAGAGCACGTGCGCCGTCGGCAGCTTGTCCCCGTGCGCCCGGTGGATCTCGTAGAGCCGCGCGTCGAAGAAGCGGAACGCCACGTCCTCACCTTCGAGCAAGAGCTTCTTCGCCGTGGCGATCGCCATCCCGCGCGCGAACGTCTGCCGGTCGCCGCGCATCGACGCCGACGCGTCGACGAGCAGGTAATGCACCCGCTTCTGCTCGTCGCGGCTCTGCTCGCGCGCGTAGTAGAGCACCTCGTTGTCGAGCAGCCTCCGCGCGAGTTCGAGGTCGTCCCAGGCGAGCTCCGTGAGCACGAGCCCGTCGATCGAGCCACGCGTCCCGATCCCCGAGTAGCCGTGCGCCGCCGTCGTCCCCGCCGCGGGCCGTGTCTTCGTCTCCAGCACGCTCGGCAGGATCTCCAGCGAGAAGTTCACGATGTCGTTCGCCTCCGGCGACTCGAGCGCCGCGAGCAGATCGACCTGCGTCAGCGCGCCGCCCGCGCCCTCCGCGCCGAGCATGCCGAAGAGCCGGAGCGTGTCGAGGTCGAGCGCGTCCGTCATCGTCAGGACGAAGAGCCGCGAGACCTCCAGCGCCGAGAGCGCCGACGCCTCGAAGCCACGTCGCGCCGTGGAGAAGAGCTGCGGGAGCTGCGTGTCGATCCGTTCGAAGAGCGACGCGTCCATCGGCACCGCCGCGCGATACGCCGGCGGCACGTTCACGCGCGACGCGACCGCCCCGAGCAGCCGCGAGAGCAGCACGATGACGAGGTCGTCGCTCATCTTGAGCTCCGGCGCGCGCCGCGCCGCCTCGCTCTGCCCGAGCTCTTCGAGCACGCGCCGGTAGCCGTCGAGCAGCCGCTGGAGATCCGGCATCCCGCGCGCGATCGACGCGGGCTCGCAGCGCGGGCCGATCTCCACGTGATCCCGCGACGTCGCGAAGAGCAGGCCCACGTCGTGCACGAGCGCGAACGGCAGGACGACGCCGAGCCGCCCGAGCCCCTCGTGCCACTTCACCGCCCGCAGCGCGAGCACGGTGCTCCCAGGGCGCACCTGGGACAAGGCGAGGGAGCCGAGCGGCCCCGTCACCGACGTATCGCCGAGGAGATGGTCGGGGACCGGCACGGCCAGACAACCTAGCAGGGAGCCGGCGCCAGAGAATATCCTCTCCGCGCTTGAGCCTCCTCGATGGGATCTTGGCGGCCGACGAGGCCGTCCTCCGCGCCGCTCGCGGCTCGCCCGCCTGGGCCACGCCCCTCTTCGTCGTCATCACCTTCATCGGCGGCGGCTGGGGCATGCTCGCCCTCGTCCCCTTCCTCGCGCGCGAGGCGACCCGCGCCACGACCGCACGCCTCGTCGCCGCGCTCGTCGCCACGAGCGCCCTCGTCTCCACCGTGAAGGCCCTCGTCGGCCGCGTGCGCCCCTGCGACGCGCTCGCCGCCTGCGAGCCCGTCTTCATCGCCTCGCCCGGCGGACACTCCTTCCCGAGCGGACACGCCGCAGGCTCGTTCGCGTTCGCCGCGTTCGTCGCCTCCGTGCGCCCGGTGTTCGCCGTCCCCGCGTTCGTCTTCGCCGCGCTCGTCGCCTGGTCGCGTTGTTTCCTCGCCGTGCACTACCCGAGCGACATCCTCGCGGGCGCGCTCCTCGGCACGTCGATCGGGCTCGTCGTCGCGCGGCTCCGCTGGCGCTTGGACCTCAAAGGTTCATCACGCAGCGGAACCCGATCACCGGCGTCGTCGCGTCCGGAACCTGGTGGAACCGGAACGCCGGATTGAGCCACTGCTGCACGCCGCCGTTGAAGCCGCCGCCGCGGATCGCCTTCCGGTCCCCTGCGGGCGCCCCCTTCGGGTTGATCTGCTCTTCATCGGCCTTGTAGGTCTCGTACCAGTCCGCGGTCCACTCCCACACGTTGCCCACGAAGTCGTCCGCGCCGAAGCGCGTCTTGCCCTGCGGGAAGCTGCCGACGGGCGCCGTGCCCGGGTAGCCGTCGTCGATGTCGTAGAGCGTGCCCGTGAGCTTGAGGCCTTGCGCCTTCTCCCACGCCGCCCACTCCTTGCCGCCCGCGTTCATGTGCCCGGCCGCGGCCTCGTCCGCGCCCCAGGGGAACTTGCGGCCGTCGGAGCCGCGCGCCGCGTACTCCCACTCCGCCTCCGTCGGCAGGCGCTTCTTGCGGAACTTGCAGTACCCGTCGGCCTGGTACCAGCTCACGCAGTTGGCCGGATGGTTCTCGCGGCCCGCCTTGCCGAACGTGCAGAACTCCGAGTACGACTCGCGCTTCTTCTCGTGCTCCTCGTCCGTGCTCCCGGCCGTCTTCGGCCAGTTCGGCGCGACCTCCGGGCGCTTGCATTCGCCCTGATCCGAGCACTCCTTGTACTCGGCCGCCGTCACCTCGTGCAGGTCGACGCAGAACGTGTCGAGGATGACCTTGTGCGCCGGTTGCCACAGCTTGAACGACGCTTCGTCCGAGCCCATGAAGAACTTGCCGCCCGGCACGAGCACCATCCCCGCCGGGCACTCCGTCGGCCGCGCCGCCGCGATCGCGGCTGACGAACTCGCGCTCGGCGCCGCGCTCGCCACCGGCGCCGACGAGGCCGCGGTCGGCGTTCCACCCGAGGGCTTCGTGAACATCTTGTACGCGGCGAAGCTGCCGCCGAGCAGCGCGATCGCAGCGATCGCCGCGAACGCCATGAGCCCCTTGCCCTGATCCGCGGCAGGCGTGTTGCCCGTCGGCATCGGCGCGGCCGGCGGCGTCGCCAACGATCCCGGCGGGTCCTGCGTCGTGCGTTGCTGCGTGCCCTGCGCCCCTGTCAGCGAGGGTGATCCCATCACCGCGGTGCCGCTGCTCGGGCGCGGGAGCGTCTCCTGCAGCGCGCCCGGCATGCTCGCGCGTGACGCCGATCGTCCGCCGGGCGACGACGTGATCGACGACGACACGCCGCTCGTCGTGCCCGGATTCCACGCGATGTCCGGGAACACGGCCTCGTGCAGCGCGGCCCAGAAGCGACCCATCGACGGGTACCTGTCCGTCGGCGCGACCGCGAGCGCCTTCTCGAACACGGCCTCGACCTCGGGCGAGACCTGCACGCCGAACGTGCGCGGCGTCGGCCTGCGCATCGGATCACGGCTCGCGACGGCGAACTGGATGAAGTCCTCGCCTTCGAACGCCGGGATCCCGCCGCGCAGCACCTCGACCATGATGAGCGCCATCGCGAACACGTCGGTCCACGGGCCCGTCGCGCCGTACGATCGGCTGAACTGCTCGGGCGCCCCATAGTTCGGCGTGAACGCGGTGATCTCCTTGCCCGTCTGCGCGAGCTCCGCCGTCGCCGCCGCGTGATCGGCCATCACCTTCGCGATGCCGAAGTCGAGGATCTTCGTGAACGGCGAAGCCCCGCGCGGATCCCCGATGACGAAGATGTTCGCGGGCTTGATGTCGCGGTGCGCGATGTTCTTCGCGTGCGCGATTTCGAGCGCCACGGCGACGGGTTCGAGCAACGCGAGCGCTTCGTGGATCTCGCGCGGCTTCGCGCCGCTCACGCGCTCCACGAAGAGCACGTGATCGAGCGTCTTTCCTTCGAGCCACTCGAGCACCATGTACGGGATCCACATCCCGTCCGCGGTCGTGAACTTGCCGATGTCGCGCGCCTGCACGATCGCCGCCGATCGGCTCGACAGGCTCGCGAGCAGCCGGCCTTCCTGGATGAACCCGTCGAGCAGCTCGTCGCGTTTGTTCTCGGGCGCTTGCGCGAGGATGCGGAAGCATTTGATCGCGACCGGCTGCTGCCAGATGAGGTGCTCGGCGCGGTAGACGACGCTGAAGCCACCCTCGCCGATGAGCGCGTCGATCCGGTATTTCTCGGCGAGGATCGTCCCCGTGATGCCGAGCGGGTCCTGTTGCGAGCTCGTCGTCATGGGAAAACGCGGAGGTGTCGGCTCATGTTCGTTCGGGGGCGACTATACCGCGCTCGCCCGCCGCGTGCGTGCCGGGATCGTGATTTCCTTGCTCGACCGCGCCGAGGACCACCCCGCGCTCCCCGAGGTCCGCGAGCACCTCCGCCGTGCCTCGCAACACCGCCTCGCCGAGCGGCTCCCCGATCGCCGCGCATGCCGCCGTCACCGCCTCCCCGAGCTGCGCGCCCTCGAGGAGCCGCGTGAGGATCGCGGCTGCGAGCGGCGAGAGCACGAGGCACCGGACCTCGTGCGCCCCGTCCCGGTACAGGAGCAGGGCGGTGGGCTCTTCTTGCGGCTCGCCCGACGTATCCTCTGGCAAGCGGTGTACGGCCCACGTGTACCGAACGACCCGGGCCGCGCCGCCAAACGAGACCGCCCGATCGAGCGCGAGCGGCAGGCCACTCGGCGCACCGGCCGAGGCCGCCGCTGCGACCTCGAACCGCGCGACCTCATGACGCGAAAGATCCGGAATCCACGGCGGAACGGCCGGATCCGAGGCCCATCGCGCCGCAGCCCAGCCAACGAGCTCGGCCGCAGCGTCACGCAGGTACGGCGAGCGCGGCAGCGCCTCGTCGAGCCAATGGTCCACCGTCGCCTCGAACCGCGCCCCGAGTGCTGCCGCCGTGCGCGGCATCTGCGCCCGCACGGCTCCCACGATGCCGCGGCGCACGAGCGATCTGTACACGCCGAGGCGCGTCTCCGCCGGCGGCCCTCGAACGACCGCTGCGAACGTCGCCGCGACCTCGGCGATCGCGGCCCGCCCCTCCTCTTCTTCAGCCACGCGCCCGCGCCTCCCGCGCCGCGAGCCCTGCCTGGTAGGCCGCTTCGACCCGTGACAGCTCCCGCAGCAGCTCGTCGAGCGGCGGGATCGCATGATCCCGCTCCAGCACCACGGGCACGGGCCCTGTCCGCTCGATCGTCCACGTGAGCAGCGACAGCACCTCGCCGAGCACGTCGGCGCCGTGGGTATCGATCACAAGGTCCGTCCCGGCGCGCTTCTCGTGCCCCGCCACGTGGATCGCCGCGACCCGATCGAGCGGGATCTCCGCGAGGAACACGAGCGGATCCGTGCCGTCGTTGATCGCGTTCACGTACACGTTGTTCACGTCGAGCAGAAGTTTTGACCCCGAACGATCGAGCACCTCCGCGACGAACGCCGCCTCCGCGATCTCCGGCGCGCCGGGCACGACGTACCGCGTGATGTTCTCGACCACCATCGGCAACCCGAGCCGATCCTCGGCTTCGCGCGCCCGCGCGGCCACGTACGCCGCCGCCCCCCGCGTCTGCGGCAGCGGCAAGAGCTCGTGCGCCATGCGCCCCCCGAACCCCGAAAAACACAGGTGATCCGAGTGGAACGGCACGCCGAACCGCCGCGTGAAGGCAGCGAGCTCGCGCATGTAGTCGTCATCGAAGGGATCGAGCCCGCCGAGGGACATCGAGAGCCCGTGCGAGAGCAGAGGAAATCGCGCCGCGATCCGCTCGAGCGCCGCCGGGACGAACCCGCCCCGGCGCATGTAGTTTTCCGGTGCGACCTCGAAAAACCGCGCGGGCCCGAGCGACGCATCCGCCTCGACCCGCGCGAGCACGTCGTCGAGGAAATCGAACCGGAGCCCGAGCCCGACCCCCGTGATCGTCGACCCGAGAGCCACCCGTTAGCCGCAGGATCCTTCGCCGCAGGCCGCCTCCGCGCCCTTCTTGGGCGCCGCGGCCTTCTTCGGAGCGGCCTTCGGCGCCGCCTTCGCCGTCGTCGCCGGAGCCGGCGCGGCCGCGGGCGCGGGCGTCGCTGCGGGAGCTGCCGCCGCCGGGGCCGGAGTCGCCGCCGCTGCTGGGGCTTCCGCGG
>NZ_JARZHI010000112.1:0-21521 GCF_029946465.1 Polyangium sorediatum | reverse complement strand
CCGCCAGCGCCACCGGCGCCACCGGCACCGCCTGCACCGCCGGCGCCACCCGCGCCGCCCGCGCCGCCCATGCCGCCGGAGCCACCGGCACCACCCGCGCCGCCTTCACCACCCGCGCCGCCCCCGCCACCGGCGCCGCCTACATCCCCCCCGGCATCGCCGCTCGTCGTATCGCCGCCAGAGCCGCCCGAAGACGGGACTCCGCCGCCGCCACCTGCGCCCGCTGCGTTGTTCGCGCCCGCGCCTGCGCTGCCAGACTCGGCTCCAGGCGGATCGGGTTGCGGGTTGAAGGTACACGCCGAGATGACGAGGCCCGGGACGACGAAGAGGACGAGGAGCTTTCGCATGGCTGATGTCGTGGTGCCGCAACCATCATGCCATGACGTGCGACGTCGTTTCCACGAGGAAACGGGCACAAGAGCGGCACAGCTTGGCACGTCTCCGGACGCCCGGATCGTGCTGGCCTTTGGCACAGGCGTGCCGCTCGCGGGGCGCGCGGGGCGCGGTATCGTGGGGCCCTGTGAACGAGGACGAAAGCACGATCTCCGCGCGTCTCGCCGCCGTGCGCGCGCGCATCGACGAAGCAGCGATCCGAGCCGGACGAAGCCCGCGCGCGGTGCGGCTCGTCGCGGTGTCGAAGACCAAGCCGCCCGAGGCGATCCGCGCCGCGTACGCCGCAGGCCAGCGCGACTTCGGCGAGAACTACGTGCAAGAGCTGGTGCAAAAGGCCACGGCGCTCGCGGACCTGCCGGAGCTGCGGCTGCACTTCATCGGCGCGCTCCAGCGCAACAAGGCGAAGCTGGCCGCGAGCGTGGCCGCCGTGATCCAGACGGTGGACCGCGAAGAGCTCGCGACGGAGCTCGATCGACGCGCCGGCGCGCTCGGGCGCAAGCTCGACGTGCTGCTCGAAGTGAACGTGGGCGGCGAGGAAGCGAAGGCCGGATGCGCGCCCGAGGCCTTGCCTGCGCTGCTCGAAGCGGCGAGGCGCGCCGAGCATCTGCGCGTCGTGGGGCTGATGGCGATCCCGCCCTTCCTCGACGATCCCGAGGCCGTCCGTCCGTTCTTCGCGCGCCTGCGCGCGCTGCGCGACACGCTCGAAGCGCCCGCGCTTTTGCCCGAGCTGTCGATGGGCATGTCCCACGATTTTCACGTGGCCATCGAGGAAGGCGCGACGATCGTCCGCGTCGGTACGGCCATCTTCGGCGCCCGATAGCCTTCGCCCAAGAGGCGGTTTCGTCCCGAGGGGGACGCCTCGCGTCCCCCTCTCGGCCAGGCGAAGCCCGGCCGATTCACCCCCCGAGGCGAGCTCGCTGCGCGATCTCGCAGAGCATCGAAGGGTTCGATGCTCTAGAGTTCGCGCATCCCCATGCGTGGTCCTCTTCGTTCCATCGCGGCCACGCCGAGCGCGCTCGCTTGCGCGGGCGCGATCGGCCTCTTCGGTTGCGCGCCGGCCCTGCCCGCGTCGATGGGCCATCCGCTGCTCGGCGCCGCGTCGCCGCCGTTTCACGAGACCGCGATCGACGAGCGCTCGGTCGACGTGCCAGGCACGCTGCGCACGCACGTGACCGTGATCGATTTCTGGGCGTCGTGGTGCGGCTCGTGTCAGCAGACGATGCCCGCGCTCGAGCGGCTCTACCAAGATCGACGCGCCGAGGGGCTCGTGGTCGTGGGCGTGAGCGTGGACGATAGCCCCGACGAGGCCGCAGCCGGCGCCGAGGCGTTCGGCGTGTCGTTCCCGATCGTGCACGACGGCGGGCACGGGCTTCAGTACGCGTTCGGCGTGTCGCAGGTGCCCACGACGTTCGTGGTCGATCGATCGGGCACGGTGCGCTTCGTGGGGCGAGATCCGTCGAGCATCCAGCGCGCGGTGATCGCGCTGATGGACCGGTGACATGACGGCCCGGCGAAGCCCTCGCGGCGGCGAGAAGGACGCGGGCCCGACGTTGTTCGAGGCCGCGCTGAAGCGTGATCCGAAGCTCGGCGAACTCGTGCCGCTCGCGGAGCGGATGCGGCCGCGCGCGCTCGCGGACCTCGTCGGGCAGGAGCACCTCGTCGGCGAGGGGAAGCTGCTCGCGCACGCGATCGCGGCCGATCGGGTGCCGTCGATGATCCTGTGGGGGCCGCCGGGATCGGGCAAGACGACGCTCGCGCGGATCGTGGCGGAGTCGACGCGGGCGCGGTTCGTCCCGTTCAACGCGGTGCTCGGCGGCGTGCCGGAGCTGCGGGTGGTGATGGCCGCGGCGAAGGAGGCACGCGCCTACGAGGGGAAACGGACGATCCTGTTCGTCGACGAGATCCACCGGTTCAACCGCGCGCAGCAGGACGCGTTTTTGCCGCACGTGGAGGACGGGACGATCACGCTGATCGGCGCGACGACGGAAAACCCTTCGTTCGCCGTGAACGCGCCGCTCCTGTCGCGGTGCCGCGTGTTCCGGTTGAACCTGCTCGACGAGAAGGGGATCACGGAGCTTCTCCGGCGCGCGATCGAGTCGCCGGAGGGGCTCGCGGGGTCCGTGGGCGCGGACGAGGAGGCGATCGAGGCGATCGCGAAGCTCGCGGCGGGCGACGCGCGGAGGGCGCTGACGACGCTGGAGATCGCGGCCGACGAGGCGAAGCGCGAGGGGCGCGCGCGGGTGACGCGCGAGGACGTGGTGCAGACGAGCGGGCAGAAGACGCTGCTCTACGACAAGGCGGGGGACGAGCACTACAACGTCATCAGCGCGTTCATCAAATCGATGCGTGGCTCGGATCCGGACGCGACGATCTACTGGCTGATGCGCATGCTGGAGGCGGGCGACGATCCGCTGTTCTTGCTGCGGCGCATGATGATCTTCGCGAGCGAGGACGTGGGCAACGCGGACCCGCGCGCGCTCGACGTGGCCGTCGCGGCGGACGCGGCGTTCCAGCGCGTGGGGATGCCCGAGGGGACCTACTTCCTCGCGCAGGCGGCGATCTACCTGGCGTGCGCGCCGAAGTCGAACGCGTGCAACGCCGCGTGGCATGCGGCGCAGGAGGTCGTACGCGAGAGGGGCAGCCTGCCCGTGCCGATGAAGCTACGCAACGCGGTGACGGGTCTCATGAAGCGCGAGGGCTACGGGACGGGATACCGCTACGCGCACAACGAGAAGGGCGGCGTCGCGTGGGGCGAGACGTACCTACCGGATGCGATCGCCGGGACGCACTTCTACGAGCCGACGGAGCGCGGCTACGAGAAGGTGATCGCCGAACGCGTACGATGGGTCCGCGCGCAGCAATCTCCTCCCCTCTCCCGCGAGGGAGAGGGGGCGGGGGTGAGGGAATCGTCCGGCGGTGAAGAGGGTGAAGCCGACAAGGAGCCGCAGGCTCAATCGTCGAGCGCCGACAAGGCCGACTGAATCTCCGACAGCGCGTGCGAATCGCCCTTGGCGCGCGCCCGCGTGACGCCCTCTTCGAGCCACGCGCGCCCCGCGTCCACGCGCCCCGCCTTCACGAGCATCTGCCCGCACATGAGGTACTGCGGCACGTAGCCCGGATCCATGTCACGCAGCGACGTGTACGTGCGGAGCGCGTCGTCGATCCGATCGGCTCCCGCGTACTCCATCGCGAGCGCATACCAGGCGAAGGGATCCTTCGACCCCTTCTGGATCATGCTCTCCAGGACCGCGAGGCGCTTGCTCACGACGCCGACTCCACGAGGCCGATGAACGGCAAGTTGCGGTAACGCTCGGCCCAATCGAGCCCGTAGCCCACGACGAACTTGTCTTCGATCGTGAAGCCCAGGTAGTCGATCGGCACCTGGATGCGCGTGCGCGCAGGCTTGTGCAGGAGCGAGCAGACCTTCACGCTGGCGGGCTTGCGTGTGCGGAGCAGCTCGAGCAGGTGGGCGATCGTGAGGCCCGTGTCGACGATGTCCTCGACGAGGAGGACATGGTCGCCCTCGACGGGCTTGGTGAGGTCGTGCGTGATTTGCACGACGCCGGAGGACTTGGTGTCCTCGCCGTAGCTGCGCACGCCGAGGAACTCGACGCGCATCGGGAGATCGATGTGGCGCGCGAGGTCGGAGGTGAAGACGAAGCTGCCCTTGAGGACGCAAACGAGGACGAGGTTGCGCCCGGCGTAGTCGCGCGTGATCTCGGCGCCGAGCTCGCGCACGCGCTGCGCGATGCTCTCGGCGTCGATCATCGTGGAGACGTTGGTGGCCATCGAGTCCGCGAGCTAGCACCGGCGGCGCGGGGCGCCTAGGTGGACGTGAGCGGGGCGCGCTCCCGGCGGGTCCCGCGGCGCGCTATGCTGGCGGTATGGCGCTTCTCGTCGAACCGTCCGCCCGTCCGGACAAGCCCGAGCCGCATGCCTGGAGCGCGCCTCCGCCGACCGAGGATCAACGGGTGATCCTGAACGGGATGACCTGGAAGGACTACGAGATCCTGCTCGCCGTCCGCGGAGACGAGTCGGGCGTACGCATGGCCTATCTGAACGGAGCGATCGAGCTGATGAGTCCGTCGATCAACCATGAGGGTGTCAAGAAAACGATCGCTCGCCTCGTCGAGGCGTATGCGGACGAACGGGCGATCGGTCTCAACGGGTATGGGTCGTGGACGCTCAAGAATGCGTTCGCAGAAAAAGGTCTCGAGCCGGACGAGTGTTACGCGCTTGGCGTGCCGAGCGGAGGCATCCCGCAACTCGCCATCGAGGTCGTGTGGACGAGCGGCGGCCTGAACAAGCTCGAGATCTACCGGAGCCTCGGCGTGGGCGAGGTCTGGATCTGGGAGCGAGGCGTGGGCATCACGGTCCATCTGCTCAAGGAAGGCCGTTACGAGAAGGCGCCGAGGAGCGCCGTGTTGCCGGACCTCGACCTGGCGCTGCTTCAGAGCTTCGTGGAGTCGCCGGATCAGAGCCAGGCCGTGCGCGCGTTCCGGCAAGCACTACGAACGTCGTGATGGCCGCCGAAAAAGAGCCGCTCCCCGAGCACCTCACGAGCCGCATGACCCTCACCGTCCGCTTCTGCGAGACGGACCTCATGGGCATCGTGCACCACGCGAACTACCTGACCTACTTCGAAGCCGGCCGCGTCGACTGGCTCCACCGCCGCGGGATCTCCTACGAAAAGTGGGTCGAGATGGGCATCCACCTGCCCGTCGTCGAGGCGAAGCTCCGCTACCGGAAAGCCGCGCGCTTCGACGAGACGCTCGTCGTGGAGAGCACCTGCGCCGAGGTGACGCGTGTGACCGTGCGCTTCAGCTATCGCATCCTGCGCGGCACGGACCTGCTCTGTGAAGGCGAGACGCTGCTCGCGTGCGTGGGGAACGAGCTCACGCCGAAGCGGTTGCCGCCGGAGATCGCGGCCGTCTTTCGGAGTCCCGAGACGGTTTAGTTTGCTGTGCCGCCCCCGTCCGGCGCGCCCGCGTCGGGGACCTCGCCGAACGTGAAGCGCGCCGGGAGGTCGAGCGTGCTCGCCGGGCCGATGCGATCGCCGAGGAACGTGCGCCACTGGATCACGTAGCGGCCGCGCAAGGTGCCGATGACGTAGCGCTGATCGTTCGGCGGGACCGCGACGACGGGCACGCCGTCGACGAGGACGTACGCGAGCATGTCGGACGCGTTCACCGCGATGAACCCTTCGCCGGGCGCGAGCGGATCCGAGGGCGGCGGGAGTTGCAGCGCCGACGAGCGGAACGCCGTGACCTCCTCGCGCGTGAGGAACACGCCGCCCGGCGACGCAGGCAGGCCACTCGGCTGGTACGTGGAGCCGGGCGGGGGCACGAGCGTCTCGTTCGTGGGGATGTCGGTGCGTCGCGTGATCGTGGTGACCTCGAAGTCGATGCCGCCGCCGTCCTGCCACGTGTACGCGGCCGCGAGCGGGACCTCGCCGCCCTGACAAACCGACGTGCGCGGATCGACGCCGACGATCTCCACGAGCGCCCGACAGAGCAGCGCGCCGCCCTCGCCGATCTCCGCGGACTTGCCGAGCTCGAGCCGCACCGAGCCGAGGCTCGACGTGATCTCGACCTTGCGCGTGGGGAGCTGCAAGCGTTTGCCCTCGCCGAGCGGGCGCGCGACGCCGGGCGAGAGGGGCGTGACGTCGACACGACGCTCGCCGAGCACGGTGCGGAGCGCGCCGGGCGGGACGACGCGGTAGTCGGTGGCGTCGGGCCAGAGGGCGATGTGGCCGTACCGATCGGTGCGCGCCCGGATCTCGGAGCGCTGCGGCAGCGGCATCGCGCGTGAGGCGAACTCGATCCGCATGCGGCCGGTGTCGGTGAGGTCGATCTTCCACTTCGGCGCGGTGAGCGCCGCGGCGGCCTTGATGCCGTCCTGGGAGATCTCGGGGCCACGGGGCGCGGGCGGGACGTTGCGCGGGCGGAAGACGGCTTCGAGCGTGGCGCCCGCGAGGTCCTTCGTGGTCGGCGACTCGGCGGGGATCGCCTCGTCGCCACGAAGAACCCCCGGCGGCGGCGTGCCCGCGTCGGGGATGATGAGCCGGCCCGAGGAGTCAGCCATGAGGCCGATCGGACCGCCGTCGGGGACGGGACCGCCGGCGTCGTGCTGCGCCTCTTCGGCCTCGGTGGCGAGGGGCGCGGGCAGGATGCTCGCGTTCGGGCTCGCGGCGTCGGTCGGCGAGGTCGAGGAAGGGGGCGAGCCGGGCGGCGCCTCGCACGCGGCGAGGGCCGGGAGAAGCAGGGCGAGCGCGACAGTGGGTTTCATGGCTCGAGCTCGAAGGAATGGATCACGTGGGCACGTGCATCGAGCGGCGGCGGATCGGGGGCGTACTGGGTGTCCACGAAGACCGTCGTGCACGCGGGGTGGATCTCCAGGAACAGGTTACAGTTCGCTGGCTCGTTGTCGAAGACGGCGATGACCTCGCCGAGCCGCGAGAACGCCGGCGCGACCTCACGCTTGAAGACGCTGTCGGGCGTCTCGAAGGCGGGTTTCGTGACCAGCTCGGTGCCAACGACGCCGATCGGAAAGCCGAGATCCCGCAAGCTCGCGAAGGATCCGAGCGCCATGTTCGGCAGATCGCGGCCCGTCAGGTACACGATGACCGCGCCGGCGTCGTAACAGGCGCGCACGTAGTCGCGGGCACCGGCGATCTCGGTGTCGTGGCGGATGTGCGGGTCGTAGAAGAAGCGCTCGCGCCAAAAGCGGAAGCCTTCTTCGTGGAGTGTCGGTTCGCTGACGCCGAGGCATCGCAGCGTGTCGACGAGGCCGTAGACGACGTCGTTGATGCCGGCGGCGGCGAGGGCGGCCGACTCGCTCGGGTGTCGCGCACCCCAGAGGTCGGCGAGCTCGTGCAGGATGGCGACGACCCGCGGCCGGTTGTCCATGATCGTGCCGTCGAGGTCGAAGACGATGACGCCCGCGCCGCGGGAACGATCCCGCGCCCGCTCCAGCACCTCGCGGAGCAGCCGCTTGCGTTCGACCTCGCCGAGCCTTCGATGCGTGAAAAGTGCTCCCACCGGACGCTAGCCTTGGCGCAGGTCGAGGCTCCTTGTCCAGCCGAAGGTGGCGAGCCCGCGGCGTAGAGACGTAGGGGACACACCTTCACGTCGGCACATTGTCGCCTGATCTCCTACATTTGTTGGCCCCAGGATCCAGGCTCCCTTAACGTTTTGCCCAGCCGGCGGACCTGGCACGCGAGTGGAGATCGCGGCCTTGCTTCGTCGGCCGGAGGCCCATGCGTTTTTCCAAGAAGACGGCCCTCGCGCTGGCGGCCGTCGCCCTGTTCGCGTCGGGATGCGGCAAGACGCCGAAGGACCGGCTCCAGGGGCGATGGCTCGGAGAATCGATCGAAAACGTGCCGGAGCCGCACCTCGCCAAGGCCATGGGCTGGGTGAAAGGCACGGCGTTCGAGTTCGCCGGGAACAAGGTGACGGTGACGATCCCCGCGGAGTCGCCGCGAACCGGCTCGTTCCGGGTGACGGAGGCAAGCGGCGACCGCCTTCTCGTGAGCTTTCTGCGCGAGGAGGGAGGCCGCGACGAGGCAGAGCTGCAGTTCGTCGGAGAAGGTCAGCTCCGGTGGCGGATCGGGGACGGTCGGGAGATCGTGCTCGTGAAGTCCGTGCAGAACTGAGCTACCGCCGCACGCGCTCGCGCCGGACCCGCAGCCTCCGCGGCTTTTCCCCGTCCCCATCCGGCGCGAGCGTCAGCACCACGTCCTCGGCGAGCGGCCCCGAGATGCGCCGACGCGCATCCTCGATCGTCCGCACCTCGCGATCGTTCACCTTGAGCAGCCGATCGCCCGGCTCGACGCCTGCGAGCTCGGCCTCGCCGTTCGGCGGCACCATCACGACGACGATCACCTTCGCCCCGCGCTCGGTCCGCTCGCCGAGCGTGAGCGCGATGCTGCCCGCGCCCTTCGGCTCGCCCTTCGCGCTCCCCTCGCCCGGCAGCGTGATGTCCACGCGTGACGTGCTCCGACCCGCGCGGACCTTCACGTTCGTCGACGCGCGGCCGAGGTCGGACGAATACGCCTCGATCGTCGCATCCCCCTCGGGCACGCCGACGATCTTGAAGTGTCCCTCGCGATCCGTGGTGACGACGCCACGCGGGAGCGGCCCGAGCGGCAGGTACGTGGGCACGAGGCCCGCCGCCACGCGTGCGCCCGCGACGGGTTCGTCGTTCGGATCGATCACCGTGCCCTCGACCTCGCCGGCCTCGACGAGATCGACGGCGCCGAGATCCACCTCGCGGCTCGGCGCGGGCGCAACGGCGGCGATCTTCTCGTTCGTCGCCCAGTCCGGATGCGAGGCGACGATCCGCACGCGGCCGGGCGCGAGGTCTTTCACCTCGAACGCGCCCTCGGCGTCGCTGCGCGCGCGACGCACGCCCGCGTCGGTGTAGACCACGACCTCGGCGCCCTCGATGCGCTCGCGTCCGTCGCGCCCCGTGACCTCGCCGCGCGCCGTGATGCCTTCAGCGAGCTCGTACGTGAGCTTCGCCGGGGCGATCTCGACCTCCTCGACGCGCGGCGCCTTGCTCGGCCGCGTCAGCACGAAACGAAGTGGCAAACCCGCGGCGTCGGGAATCTCGACGTCGCCGTCGTCGTCCGTGAAGAACGTGCGGCGCAGCGGGACCGTGGGGTCGAGGGAGACAGCGCGCACCTCGACACGATCGAGCGGATAGCCGCGATCGTCGGTGACATGCACGACGACGGCATCGCGCTGGCGCGGCAGGACAATCTCGACCTCCTTGCGCTCGTGATCCGGGATCTCGACGATGAGCCGCGCCGCGACGTCGCTCGGCGTCTCGGGGCGCGCGACGCTGATCAAGACCTCGTCCGGGACGGCGGCAAAGGCAAAACTGCCGCTGTCGTCGGTGTAGGTGACGCGTTCGAGCGTGCCGGCGGCCGCGGCGATCTCGACGCGCGCGCCGGAGACGGGGCGGTGATCGGCGTCGACGACGCGGCCTTCGAGCGAGCCGCCTTGATGCAGCACGACCTTCACGCGGGCCTCGCCGCCAGAGACGATGGTGACGGTCTCGCTCTCGGCCTCGACGTAGTCGGGGTGCCGGACGATGGCGTGCACGCGGCCGGGCGGGATGGGCTCGGCGCGGAACTCGCCGTCCGCGCGCGTGACCCACGGATCCCCGCCGCCGAGCGAGGTGGCGGCGAAGGCGCCGGCGCGCGGCAGGTCGGGAATGGGGCCGGGCATCACGCCGAGCTCGCCGATGGGCAAGAGCGGGAGCGGGCCGGGCAGCGCGAGGTCGAAGTGATCGTCGCGGAACTCGGCCATCGCGCTCGTCTCGTCGATCGGCATGCCCTCGATGTCCACGCCGACGACCTCGATCGTCGCGCCGCCGACGGGAAACCCTCGATCATCGACGACCTCGCCGACGAGCGCGCCGCCGCGCAGGAGCGAGACACGCACCTCCGTCGCATCGTCGTCGACGGGCACCGCGCTCCGCGGCACGAAGCCTGGAGCGCGCGCGCTGACGGTCGCGTAGCCGAGCGCGATCGGGCCGAGCACGACCACACCTTTTGCGTCCGTACGACCGTGGATCGGGAAGGGGCTCAGGCCTTCTTCGGCGAGCACGACGCTCGCTTCCTTCACGGGCGGCGCGTCCTCGGACTCGCCGTCGGTCACCTTCACCGTGATCCTTCGGCCGGCGCCGAGCACGAGCTTCACAGGCTTCGTCACCGCGCGCTCGAGCTCGACGCCGAGCTCCGTCGCGCTCACGCGTTCGCCGAGCTCGGCCTTGAGATCGTACCCGCCGCGCCGGAGCCCCACGATCCGCGCGACACCGTTCGCATCGGCGACCGTGCTGCGCGCCGGCCAGAGCCCCGCGCCCGCGCAGAGCACACGCGCGTAGGGCGCGGGGGATCCGTCGGCTTCGACGACCGAGACCTCGAACGCGCCGAGCCGTTCGAGCTTGATCCGCACGGGAACCGGCCCCGGCAAAACCCCCGTCCGTACGATGTCGTCGTACCCGCGCGCCGTCGCACGCACCGAAAACGGCCCCTGCCCCAGCCGATCGATCCGCGCGCGCCCATCCGCGCCGGTCATGGCCACGAACGGGAGCGGATCGCCGCCGGTGACGGTGATCTTCGCGCTGGGGAACGGCTTTTCGGCCTCGTCGACGACGACGACATCGATCGCCGCGGCCGGCTGGAGCACGAGCCGCACGACGCGCTCCCCGGCGCCGAGCACGACCCGGACCGACCCTCGCGCGCGCCCCTCGGCATACGCGAGGAGCCACGTTTCTCCGCGCGGCATGCCTTCGAGTGAAGCGACGCCGTCCTCCCCTGCGCGCGCTTCACCGGCGAAGTACGTGGTCCCGCCCTGGATCGAGAACAGCCGCACGACGGCCCCGGGCAGCGGGCGATCGTGCTCGTCGACGATGGCCACACGCACATCGGCGTCGCGCGTGGTGAGCACCGCGGGAAGCGCGGGCGCCTGCATGGCGAGGTCGAACGGCGAGAGCCGCGTATCGAAAAGACCCGCCACGTAGAGCAGGCTCACGAGCGTCGCGAGCAGCGCGACGAGCCGCGCGTATCGCGACGGCTTCGGAGCGGGGGGCGGGGTGCTCACGTTGTTTGGTGCTAGCGCGCGTGGCGCGAGGGGACCAGCGGCAAGGGCCGGTCGTCAGAGGTCGATCCGTGCGCGTGCGGTCACTCGTCTGCCCAGGGATCGAGGATGCGAACTCCCGTGCGCCCGATGTCGGTCTCGTTCCGGGTCACGACCACGAGCCCATGCGCGAGCGCGGTCGCCCCGAGGAGCGCATCGATGACGGGTAACGTCTGCCCACGACGCTCCGCCTCGCCCTGCAGCCTGCCCCACGTGAGCGCGATCTCCTCGGTCACGTCCAGCAAGCGACCGGCGAACCGCTCCCGCATGTCGTGATCGAGCCACTCCTGAAGCGCCGTCTTCCGCCGGCTGTTCGGAAGCTTCTCGATCCCTTTCTGCAGCTCCCCCAACGTAAGCACGCTCAGAAAGAGCGCGGCTTCGTCGCGTTCTTCGAGCCACGCCAGCACGTTCGGGTTGGGCCGCGGCTTCGCGAACTCGGAGAGGACGCACGTGTCGAGCAGGTACTTCACAGATCCACCGGGCGTCCGGGATCCTTCGATCGCTCGACGTCGAGCTCCGAGCCGGCGAGCGGAGAGCCCGCGAGGAACTCGACCAGGCTCCCCTTGGGCTTCACGAGCTTCACGTAATCATCGAACGACAGGACGACCGCCGCCTCGACCCCGCGCCTTCGGATCACCTGCGGCCCGTGCTTCTTGGCCTCGTCGACGACCTCGCCGAGCCGGCTCTTCGCTTCTTCGAGCCGCCACACCTTCCCCGTCCGCTTGGCCGTGCCCTTCATGGTGACCTCATTCTCCCTACCAGGTCGAGCGACCCCCTCCACCCCATCCGCGACCGGCTCCAACAGGTCGATCGACCCCCTCCACCCCATCCGCGACCGGCTCGAACGGGTCGATCGACCCCCTCCACCCCATCCGCGACCGCCTCCAACAGGTCGAGCGACCCCCTCCACCCCATCCGCGACCGCCTCCAACAGGTCGAGCGACCCCCTCCACCCCATCCGCGACCGCCTCCAACAGGTCGAGCGACCCCCTACCGCCCGTTCACCTCATCGACGACCGCCAGGATCTCCTCGTCCGAGAGGATGTGGCTCGACCCTTTGGCCTTCTTCAGGATCGCCTCCACGAGCTCCTTCGAGGGCTCGATCCTCCGCTGCCGCAGCCAGAAATTCACGTTGGAGGCGCCCGACATGTACCCCACGCAGATCTCCTGCTTCCGTCCGAACATGCCCGCCGGCACGCCCGAGTAGATGCGGTCCGCGAGCCACGCGTCGCCCTTGCCTTGCGCCTTGATGATCGCCGCTGCGTGCACCCCCGTCGCCGTGCGGAACGCGTCGCGGCCGACGAGCGGATAGTTGATCGGGATCTGCCAGCCCACCGCCTCCGCCGCCGTGTTGCAATACTCCAGCATGTGCGTGAGGTCCTGGTGCTCCAGGAGCCCGAGGAGCTTCAGATTGAGCAGGATCAGCTCCATCGCCGCGTTCCCCACGCGCTCGCCGATCCCGAGCGCCGTCCCGTGCACCCGATCCGCCCCGAACTCCAGCGCCCACAACGCGTTCTCCAGCGCGAGCCCGCGATCGTTGTGCCCGTGCCAGTCGATGCGGACCTTTCCGTCCGACCCGTGGCCCGCGATGATCGCCTTCGTGAACGAGATCAGGTTGCGCACGCCGTCCGGCGTCGCGTGACCCACGGTGTCGCAGAGGCACAGCCTCGATGCGCCGTGGTCGATCGCCATCTTGAACAACGTCGCCAGCATGTCCGGCCGCGAGCGCGTCGTGTCTTCCGTCACGTACGCGACGGGCAGGCCTGCCTTCACCGCCACGTCGATCGCCTCGGCGCTACGCTTGACGATCGTGTCGAGGTCCCAGTCCTCGGCGAGCTGGCGAATCGGGCTCGATCCGATGAAACAGTAGACCTCCACAGGGATCCCCGCGCGCTGGGAGATCTCGATCATCGGCGTGATGTCGGAAGCCACGGTGCGACCTGCGCACGCCACGCCGAGCGGCAGGCGGTTGTCCGTGATCTCGCGGCACATGCGCAGCACGTCGTCGAAGGCGCGCTTCGAGCTACCAGGCAGGCCGATGTCCGCGACGTGGATGCCGATCTTGGACATCAGGTGAATCAGCTTGAGCTTTTGCTCGATGTTCGGATCCGCGACCGAGGGGTTCTGCAGACCGTCGCGCAGCGTCTCGTCGAAGAACGTGACGTCCCGGGGGATCAAGCGCCCTTTTCGGCCGATCTCGTTCCAGTCGTAGATGAGGTCGTCGGATCGGAAGTCGGGCGTGGCGCTCATGTGGAAGAGTATAATCGTGTTCGCTCCCGTCGGACGAGGGGACGCGTATTTGCCGCCGCGCGTCGTCTCGCGTCGCGCCCGATGAGCGGCGACGAGGCGTCCTCGGGAAATAGGGCGCGTAGACGTGGCCCCGGCTCCGTGGCCGGCCTAAGCTCTGCCCCCCGCCATGTCGATCTGGCAATCGCTCCCCGAGTTCGGAACCGGCGTTCTTTACGCGATCCTGATCGCCGCGGCGTACACGTTCGCCGTCGCGCTCGCCTCGAGCACCGGCAGGCCACGCCTGCTCCAGGCAGCTCGGCTGGGCGCGTACGGCACCGTGTCCCTCGTCGGCCTCTCGGTCCTCGTGCTCGCGTTCGCCTTCGTGAGCCACGATTTCCGCATCAGCTACGTCGCTCGGTACAGCGACCGCTCGATGACCACGCCGTACCTCGTCGCGGCGCTCTGGGGCGGCCAAGACGGCTCCCTGCTCTGGTGGCTCTTCCTCACGTCGGTGTTTTCCGCGGGCTGCGTGGCGTGGCTCCGGCGCAAGTACCTCGAGCTTCAGCCCTTCGTGATCGCGACGCTGATGACCATCATCGGCTTCTTCGCGATCCTCATGATTTTCGCGGCGAACCCCTTCGCGACGAGCGCGGGCGGCGCGCCGGTGGATGGCAGCGGGCTGAACTACCAGCTCCGCAACTTCTACATGATCATCCACCCGCCGAGCCTCTACGTCGGGTTCACGAGCTCGGCGATCCCCTTCGCGTTCGCGATCGCGGCGCTCGCCACAGGAAGGCTCGACAACGAGTGGATCGTGGCCACGCGCAAGTGGATGCTCTTCGCCTGGCTCTTCCTCTCGATCGGCAATGCGCTCGGCATGCTCTGGGCCTACGAGGAGCTCGGCTGGGGCGGCTACTGGGCCTGGGATCCCGTGGAGAACGCGGCGTTTTTGCCGTGGCTCACGGCGAGCGCCTACGTGCACTCGACGATGATCCAGGAGCGGCGCGGGATGCTGAAGGTCTGGAACGTCTTCCTCATCTGCGCGACGTTCTTCCTCACGATCTTCGGCACGTTCCTCACGCGCTCCGGCCTGATCTCGTCGGTCCACTCCTTCGCTCAGTCCGGCATCGGCATCTTCTTCGTCTATTACATGGGCGTCATCGCCGCGGTGAGCATCTCGCTCATCGTCTGGCGTTTGCCGAGGCTGCGGAGCGAGGGCGTCTTCGAGTCCGTGCTCTCGCGCGAGGCGGCGTTCGTGCTGAACAACTGGGGCTTCCTGAGCCTGACGGTGTTCATCGCGACGGCGACGACGTGGCCGCGCATCAGCGAGTGGCTGCTCAACCAGGAGTCGACGCTCGGGCCGACGTTCTACAACACCTGGATCCCGCCCCTCGCGCTCGTGATCTTCTTCGCCATGGGCGCGGCGCCGCTGCTCGGCTGGCGCAAGACGAGCCCGGAGCTTTTCCTGAAGAGCTTCCGCTGGCCCGTCACGGTGATGCTCGTCGTCGGCGCGATCCACCTCTTGATCGGCAAGCGCTTCAACTACCCGGCGTTTTATGACGCCGCGCCGATCTACGAGGGCACGCTCGGCCGCGGGCTCGCCTGGGTCTCGGGCAAGCTGCCGTTCGTCACGGTGATGCTCGTCGCGTTCAACATCACCGTCGTCGTGCAGGAGTTCTACCGCGGCGTCGCGGCGCGGCAGCGGAGCAAGAGCGACGAGGGCCTGTTCACCTCGCTCTTCAACCTCGTGGCGAAGTCGCGCCGCCGCTACGGCGGTTACGTCGTGCACGTGGGCATCGCGCTCATGTTCCTCGGCTTCACCGGCCGCGCATGGGGCGTCGACAAGGAGCTCAGCATGTCGCCGGGCGAGACGGCCCAGGTCGACTACTACTCCATGACGTACGTCGGCCCGCGCATGGAGGTCGACAACGAGAAGCGCATGATCTTCACGGACCTCGACGTGGTCCGTCAGGGCAAGCCCATCGGCCGCGTCACGCCGGCCAAATTCATCTACAAGACCGGCGCCGATCAGCCCTCGACCGAGGTCGCCAAGCACATGACCATCCGCGACGATCTCTACGTGATCGTAGGAATGGTCAACCCGACGACGAAGGTCGCCTCGTTCCAGTTCCACGTGAACCCGCTCGTGAACTTCATCTGGATCGGCGTGGGCATCCTGATCCTCGGCGCGATCGTGTCGATGTGGCCCGAGGTCGCGCTGGAGGAGGCGGGCGCGTTCGGCTACATCCGCGCCGCGGCCTCGGTCGCGACGTCCGTCATCTTCGCCCTGCTCCTCGCGGCCGGCCCCTCGCTCGCCTACGGCGGGACGGGCGCCCCGCGTGCCCCGCCTGCGCCGGCGATCGAAGCGCCCTCCCCTGCGCCCCTGCCCGGCGCCGCCCTCGCTCCCGCCAAGTAACGCCGAATGACGACCCGACGAACACCGCTCCACCTCGCGCTGCTCACCGCGGCCAGCATCGCCGCCGCGTGGCTGACGTTCGATCCGCACCTCGCGCACGGACAGCACACGGGCGGCACGGGGACCGTGTCGATCCAGAACGAGACCGAGCGCCAGCTCTTCTGGAGCCTCATCTGCACCTGCGGCTGCCCGCGCGAGACGCTCGGCACCTGCCCGTGCGACATCGCGCACCAGCGCCGCACCGCGCTGCGCGAGATGCTCGCCGAGGGCAAGACCGTGGAGCAGGCGCAGGACGTCTACGTCTCGATGTACGGGCCCAAATCGCTCGCCGTGCCGCGCAACCAGGGCGCGAGCCGCGCGCTCTGGGTCGTGCCCCTCACGGCGATCGTGGCCGGAGCCGGGCTCGTGTTCGTCGTGCTCCGACGCTGGCAACGACGTGGCCTCGCCGCCGCCGCGGCAGGGCCCGCGGGGACGAAGGCCACGACCAAAAACAACAAGCGTGACGCCTACGACGACAGGCTCGATCAGGAGCTGAAGGACCTCGACGACGAATGAGCTCCGAGACCAGCACGGACAAACGCGCCGCGGACAAGCGGGACCGCGGGCTCGGGGGCGCAGCTCCGCGCGCCGGAGCGGAGCCTTCGAACGTCGACCAGGAGCTGGAGCGCAAGATCGCGGATGCCGTGAAGTTCGGCGTTCCGGCCGTGACGGCCATCCTCGCGCTCCTCGGGGGCATGTTCGTCGACGTGCCCACGGCCATCCTGGTCCTCGCGGCCGGCGTGCTCGTGACGGTGATCGCGAGCTTCTGGGCGAGCCTGCGCACGCTGCTCGGCGAGACGCCGCTCTCGGGCGCCGACGCCTACGCGATCGGGGCTCCGCCTCGCGCCGAGGAGGAGCAGAAGCGCGCCGTGATCCGCGCGCTCAAGGACCTCGAATTCGAGCGCAGCGTCGGCAAGATCAGCGAAGAGGACTATCGCGCCCTCGTCGCGAAATACCGCGCCGAAGCCAAGCGCCTGCTGCGAGCCCTCGATCAGAACGCGGCGCCCGGCCGCGAGCGGGCGGAGGTGCTCGTGCAGCGGCGCCTGAAGCAGCTCGGCCTGCTCGACGGCGAGAAGGAAGCGTCGAACGAGGACGACGAGGACGACGTGGCGGGCGAGGCCATGGAGGCCCCCGCGCCGAAGGCGGAGGCCAAGGCCGCGCCGGAGCCGGCGGCGGCGGCGGCGGCGAAGGAAGAGGCCGACGAGGCCTCGAAGAAGCCCAAGAAGAAGAAGGCGAAGGCGCCCGCGAAAGCGACGAGCGACGAGGCCGCCGCGCAACACGCGTGTGATGCGTGCGGCACGGAGAACGACGAGGACGCTTTGTTCTGCAAGAAATGCGGCGCGCGCATGGTCGCGCCCGAGCCCGCGGAGGAGACCCGCGAGGCGAAGAAGGCCGACGAGGGGGCGGAGGCGTCGTGAACTCGATCCGACGAACCCGCCTCGGGATCCTCGGCGCGGCCCTCACAATCGCCGCCGCGATCTCGCTGCCGCACGTGGCGACCGCCGCCGACGAGGACAAACCTGCGGCAACGAAAAAGGCCGCGACGGACAAGCCCAGCGCCGACGCGGGGCCCGGGGATGCGGGCGCGGGGGACGGCGGCAAGACGGCCGGACCGCTTCCCGCCGGACACCCCGACGTCGGTGAGCTGCCGCCGGGGCATCCGAGCGTCGACGACGGCGCGGAGACCGATCCCCACGCCGGCGAATCGCCGCATGACGCGAATCCGCACGGGGGGAACCCGCACGGGGATACGCCGCGCCGCGGCGGGAACAGCGGGTTTTTCGAGGCGCCGCCCGACACCGCGGTCGAGGATCAGACGCTCCCGCCGGGCACGATGGTCTTCACGATCCGCGACGCCGACGAGCGCCCGATCCCGAACGCGACCGCGATTCTCGGCATCCTCAAGAGCAGCGTGGCGCAAGGCGACAAGCGCGAGCGCCGTGAGGTCACGACCGACGCGGAAGGTACGGCGCGGCTCGACGGGCTGCCCGTCGGCGCCGGCACGAGTTACCGCATCACCACGATGCGTGGCCTCGGCACGTACGCGACCGACGCGTTCGCGCTCTCCGACAAGGCCGGCAAGCGCGTCGTTTTGCACGCCTACGAAGCGACCGACAACGTCGAAGGCGCGCTCGTCGGCGCGCAGGCGTTCGTGTTCGTGTCGCTGCGCGAGGGCGTGCTCTCGGTCGAGCAGCTCTTCAACGTCTTCAACATCGGCAAGGTCGCGTGGGTGCCGGGCAAGGGCGCCGCGCAGGTCGGCTTGCCCGAGGGGTACCAAGCCTTCCGCATCCCCGACGGCATGACCGACGTGCGGTTCGTCGACGAACCCACGAAGGGGCCGTGGCTCTCGGGCACGATCGCGCCCGGTCGGCACGAGGCCTCGTTCAGCTACCAGGTCCCGCTCGAAGGCAAGGATCGCCAAACCTTCCGCGTCGAGCTGCCGCCGCGCGTCGGCGAGGTGCGCATCTTCTCCGAGGCGAACAAGACCATGGGCCTCCAGGTCGCCGGCTTCCCCGAGGCGCAACGCCAGGCGGGCCGCGACGGCCGCAAGGTGATGGTGACGATGCGCCAGGCGATGCAAGGCGAGCGCGGCATCAACGCGCTCGACATCACCATCACGGGCCTGCCCGTGCCCGGAAACACGCGCTGGTTCGCGTTGCTCTTCGCGCTCTCGGCGGCCGGGCTCGCCGCGGCGTACACGATCCGCCAGCGCGCCGAGGGCGCGGTGCCCGACGAGGCGAAGGACGATCTGCTCGAAGCACGCGAGGCGCTGCTCGGCGAGTTCGTCGCGCTGGAGAAGGCGCATCGGAAGGGCGACATCGGTCCGAAGACGTACGGTCGGCTCAAGGCCGCGCTGCTCGACGCGCTCGCGCGGATCGAAGCGCGTCTCGACGAGGTGAAGGCCGCGCGCGCCGAGCAGCGCAGGCGCGATCGGGAAGGGACACGACGACCCCGAGGGGAGGCCCGCGGCGAGGGTGGCTCGGCCTGAGGCGCGCGGGTCGAGGCCGGTTGTCCAGACGATCGGCCTCTTCGCCCTTTCGATCGGGCTCGCCGTCGCCGTGGTGCTCGTGGCGCGGGACCGCGCCGCGCCGCCGGCCCGGTGCGCGCCCGGGATGACGCCGCTCGGCGCGCGTTGTTGTGGGGAAGGACAAACCCTCGCGGGCGATCGTTGCGTGGGCAAACCCGATCGATGCGCGGCGGGGCTCGTCGTGACGGAGGCCGGGTGCGTGGCCACGCCACGCGCCGTGGGCATCGCGGCCGGCCTCTTGCGGATCGGGCCGAGTGATTGGGAGGCGCAAGGTCAGGTCACGCCGCGCGCCGTGCCGATGGAGGCCTTCGCCCTCGACGCCTACGAGGTGACGGAGGCGCGTTATGCCGCCTGCGTGGCCGCGTCCGTTTGCCCGCCCGTCGCGCTCTCGGGCGAGCCCGGTCGTGCGCTCTCCCGCGTGGGTTTGTCCGAGGCGCGGACGTTTTGCGCGTGGGCCGGCGGCTCGCTCCCGACGCCGGAAGAGCTCGCCTTCGCGGCCGCGGGCGCCAAGGGTCGACGGTATGCTTGGGGCGACACGGGCGCGGTTTGTCGGCGGGCGGCGTGGGGGCTCGTGCGCGGGCCGTGTGGTGAGGGCGCGGCGGGGCCCGAGGTCGCGGGCTCGCATCCGGACGGCGCTTCGCCCGAGGGTGCGCACGATCTCGCCGGCAACGTGGCCGAGTGGGCGGCGCCCAAAGCGGGCGTGGCCGAGGGCCCGGCGCTCGCCGAGGCGCGGGGCGGGTCGTTCGGGGACGGCGCGGCGAGCGCGCTGCGAAGCTGGAATCGCCTGGAGATCGCGGCGAGCACGCGCGCGGCCGAGGTCGGCTTCCGGTGTGTGTATCCGTTCGCGGCGGCGGCCGAGGGCGGCGCCCTTCCGCGCTGAATCGTGGCTTTTTCGCCATCGAGGCCCTCGTCAAGGGCGCGCGATAGGATAGAGTGCATGCCCCCAAAATGACCGCCGCGATTCTCTCGATCGGTACCGAGCTCACCCGAGGCGAAATCGTCAACACGAACGCGGCGTGGATCTCCGCGGAGCTGACGGCCGCGGGCTTCACTGTGGATGTGATCGACGCGATCCCCGACGACGTGGAGCAGATCGTCGCGACGTTGCGCACGCTCGCAAAGACGCACCGGCTCGTCGTCGTGACGGGCGGGCTTGGCCCGACCACGGATGATCTGACGGCGGCCGCCGCCGCGAGCGCCGCGGGCGTGTCGCTCGTGCGGGACGAGAGCGCGCTGCTCGCGATCCGGCGGCGCGTGGAGTCGCGCGGCAAGACGATGAACGCGGGCCACGAGAAGCAGGCCGATCTGCCGGCGGGCGCGGACGTGCTGCCGAACAGCGTGGGCTCGGCGCCGGGATTTGCGGTCTCGATCGGGGACACGCCGCTCTTCTTCCTGCCGGGCGTGCCGCGCGAGATGAAGCGCATGTTCACGGACCAGGTCTTGCCGCGGATCCGGCCCTCGGCGCCGAACAACACGTTCCAGGTGCGCCTGCGGACGTACGGGCTCGGCGAGAGCCTCGTCGGGCAGGCGCTCGCGGGCATCGAGGGCACGCACGCGGGCGTGACGCTCGGCTATCGGGTGCACTTCCCCGAGGTCGACGTGAAGGTGCACGCGCGGGGCGCCAACCGCGAGCTCGCGCGGGACCTCGCGCTGCGGGCCTCGACCGAGGTGAAGGCGCGGCTCGGCGACGTGGTGTACGGCGAGGGCGACGAGGCGTTCACCGAGATGGTGGGCCGCGCGGTGCGCAGCCGCGGCTATCGGCTGGCGCTCGCGGAGTCGTGCACGGGCGGGCTCATCGCGCACATGCTGACGCGATACCCGGCGAGCGATTACCTCGTGGGCGGCGCGGTGGTGTACGCGAACAGCGCGAAGACGCGGCTGCTCGGGGTCTCGGAGGACACGCTGCGGGGCCACGGCGCGGTGTCGGCCGAGGTGGCGGCGGAGATGGCCGAGGGCGTGCGCCGCACCTGCGAGACGGACGTGGGCTTGTCGGTGACGGGCATCGCGGGCCCGACGGGCGGCACGGCCGAGAAACCCGTGGGCCTCGTGTACTGGGCCGTCGCGCATCCGGGCGGCACGGTCGTGCGCAGCAAGGTTTTTCAGGGCGAACGCGAGGAGGTGCAGATCGCGGCGGCGTATGCCGTGCTGGATCTGCTCCGCCGCATTGCGCTCGGTTTGCCCGAGCGGGCGCAGTAACGGGCCGTCAGCGCGCGCCCGAGCGTTTGCCCTTTCGCGAGCAGGGCGGCTCCTCTTCGGGCGGGGGCGCCGGCGGTTCTTCCACGTCACTCGGGTAGATACACGTGTGCGTCCCGAAAAACGGCAGGGGCTCGATCTGCACGGGGGGCATGAGCCCTGGCCGTGCCTCGATGACTGCGGTACCCGCGACCACCGTCGCGGCCGCCACGAGGAAAAACGTGCCCCTCGCGAGCCACACAACGGTGGTCACCTGCGCCGCGATCCATCGAGGCTTCTCGAGCCGTCGACCCACGAGCCAACCGCGCAACGCATGAGCGTGAACCCTCATCCCTTGCAGGACACCCGGCCGCCGCCAGGGTTCCGCGGGCTGCACCACAATGACGCTTGACGCGCCTCTGGAAATGGCTTGTTGCATCGCGCCATGCGCCGCCTTTCCAGCTCGTTCGCCCTGACCACCACGGCCGTCCTCTTCGCCGCCTGCGCGTCCGCGCCGCCGCCTGCGCCGCCCCCGGCCCCGCCGCCGCCCGCGGCGCAGGCCACGCCCTCCACGCCGGCCCCCGTGGCCGCCGCGCCC
>NZ_JARZHI010000111.1:0-22060 GCF_029946465.1 Polyangium sorediatum | reverse complement strand
GGCGTGGGCGGCGTGGGCGGGACGGGCGGCGTGGGCGGCGTGGGCGGCGTGGGCGGGACGGGCGGCGTGGGCGGCGTCGGCGGGACGGGCGGCGTCGGCGGCTCGGGCGGCCAGAACTGCATCCCCGAGACCTGCAACAACGTCGACGACGATTGCGACGGCGTGATCGACAATGGCAATCCCGGCGGCGACGCCCCTTGCAACACGGCGTTGCCCGGCGCGTGCGCCGCGGGCCATACCACGTGCTCCAGCGGCAGCCTGATCTGCATGGCCGATATCACGCCCGGCGCGCAGATGGAGACGTGCAACGGCGTCGACGACGATTGCGACGGCACCCTCGACGAAGACGTCCCCGGCGTCGGCATGCCGTGCGACACGGCGCTCCCGGGCGTCTGCGCGGCCGGCACCACGACCTGCAAGGACGGCGCGACCCCCTGCGAGCCGAACGTCCCGCCGAGCCCCGAGGTGGCGGATGGGCTCGACAACGACTGCAATGGAATGGTCGACGACGGCCTCGCCCTCGGCAAGGGGCTCTGGGCCAAGGGGTACGGCAACGACACGTCGACGCAGAGCGTCTTCCGCATTGCCACGGATTCCGCGGGAAACATTGGCGTCGTCGGCCCGATGACCGGCGGGTTCATCGATTTCGGCGGCGGCCTCATGACCGTCACGGGTTCGGAAGATGCGTTCCTCGTCAAGCTCGACCCGAACGGCGGCTTCTTGTGGCAACAGCAATTCAGCGCTTCGAACAACCTCGGCTGGGTCACGTCCCTCGCCTTTGATGCGACCGGCAACGTGTACACGGCCGGTTATTTCGTCAGCAACCTGACCGTGGGGGGCAAGACCCTCAACCCGATCGGCGGCGGGGGGGACATTTTCATCCTCAAGCACGACGTCGCCACGGGAGCGGTTGTCTGGAGCAAGGTGTTTGGCGAGTCGACGAACTCGCAAGGCGCGTCGGACCTCGCCACCACGCCGAGCGGCGGCCTCGTGGTCACGGGGACCGTGAATGGCGGCGCCGTGAGCTTGGGCGGCCCCCCCTTGAATGGGTCTGCCGGCGACACCTTCCTCGCCATGTACGACGCCACGGGCGCCCACGTCTTCAGCAAGCGATTCGGGGACACCGCGGTCCAGGGCGGCAAGAGCGTCTCCGTGAATGCGGCGGGCGAGATCGTCCTCGCCGTCGACCTCCAGGGCACGGCCAATTTCGGCGGCGGCGTGCTCACGTCGGCGGGCAGCATCGACGTCGCGATCGCGAAATTCGCCGCGGATGGGACCCACCTCTGGAGCAAGAACTACGGCTCGGCGTCGACGCAGGACATCAGCAAGGCCGCCTTCGATGCGCAGGGCAACATCTTCATCACGGGCACCCACCACGAGCCCATCGATTTCGGATGCGGGCCCCTCTCGGCGTTGAACAACCACGGATTCTACGTGGCGAAGCTCGATCCGAACGGCGCATGCCTCTGGTCGAAGACCTACGGCACGACCCCGGCCAAAGCGTTTTATGCACCCAACATGGCCGTGGATCCGGCGGGCAACGTCATCGTGACGGGTACGTTCCAGGGCAGCATGGACCTCGGCGGCGGCGTGATGAACGTCGTGGCCGCGTCCCCCGATATCTTCGTGCTCAAGCTGAGCTCCACGGGCGCCTACGTATGGAGCAAGCGCTACGGCGACCCGGTGGTGTACGAGACGGATACGTGCAACGACGTGGCGACCGATCCGATGGGGAACATCCTGCTCGGCGGAGACTTCGGCGGCAACATCGACTTCGGCCTCGGGCCGTTCTCGGCCGGCGACCTGAATCACCAGGATGCGTTCATCGCCAAGCTGTCACCCTGAGGGGAATCCCCTGCGGCCCTTCCGGCGCGCTCTCCAAGCGTCGTCGCCGGGCCAAGAATCCGCCGCCGATTTCTTTGCCTCCCGTCCATCGGCCGCTAGGTTCCCCCCGATGAGCCCGCACTCGAACTGGTTCCGCGCGGCCACCGCGGCCCTCCTCGGCCTCGCCTCGGCGGGCGCTTGTGGCGCGGCCATGCCGGAGGCCGCGCCGGTGGGACGGAGCCACGGCCAGGCCGACACGGAGGCGGACGCGCTCGGCCGCAAGACGGACGACGATCCGTCGAAATGCCCCCACGGCGCCCTCGAAGACCCGCACCGCGGATTCGTCCGTTGCTTGCGCCCCGACGAGCGTGACGCCGGCTGGCTCCCGCCGCCCCCGCAACCCGAGCCGCCTTCCCCGGACGGCGGCACGGACGCGGCCCCGCCGCCCGAAACGGCCCCGCCGCCTCCGCCGCCGCCTCCGCCGCCGCCGCCGCCGCCGCCGCCGCCGGAAAAACCAAAACCCGGGCCTCCGCCCCTCGTCACGATCACCACGCCGAAATTCGAGGGCGGCGAGGTGCCGCGCGCCGAGAAGTTCATCAACGCAAACCTCGAAGGCATTGCCAAGTGCATCGCCGACAATGGTGGCCTCGAAGCGGCGAAGGGCAGCATCAAACTGAGCTTCCTCGTCCGTGTGCGCGGCCGCGCCGAGGGCGTCGAGATCGAGAGCAAGAAGGGCGTGACCGACGAGGCCGCGTCCTGCATCCGCCTGCTCCTCAAGAACAAGGCCGTCGGCGCCCCGACTGCCGATCCCGTCGGCGTCACCGTCACCTTCTCGCTCGAACGACCTCGCTGACGATCGTATCCTGGCCGCATGGCCCGTCCGCGCTTCCTCCCCTTGTCTTGTGGCCTCGGCGCCCTCCTCCTCGCCCTGTTCGGCGCGGGCGCCCGCCTCCCCGACGCCGGCCCGAGCGCGGCCCGTATCGTCACGCCCGGCATCCCGCTCGACGCGCCGGCCTATGGTCCTTCCCAGGGAAAACAGACGACCCCGGCCGTCGCCTACGACGGAACGAACTGGCTCGTCGTGTGGGAAGCGTACGCGGCGGACGGTTTTTCCTCGGGCTTGCGCGGCGTCCTCGTGGGCCCCTCCGGCGCGCCGCTCGATCCGCAGGGCTTCGAGATCGAGCCGTCCGTCGGGTCCAACCTCGCGCCCGCCGCCGCGTGGGATGGCGCAGGCTGGGTCGTCGCGTGGGAGAGTGGTGTCCCGGGCGACGATACGAGCTGGGACATTCGCGCGCGGCGCTTCGGGCCCACGGGCGCGCCGCTCGGCGCCTCGTTCGTCCTCGGCGGCGCCACGAATGCGCAACGCGCCCCGGCCATCGCCGCGGACACGAGCCGCGTCCTCGTCGTCTGGGAGGACTTCCGCAATGGCACCTCGAACGACGTCTACGGCGCGCGCCTCCTCTCGAACGGCGTCCTGCTCGACCCGCTCGGCCTCCCCATCGGCGCCGCCACGAACGAGCAAAGCCGCCCCTCGGTCGCGTGGGACGGCACGAGCTTCGTCGTCGCCTGGCAGGACTATCGCAGCGGCACGAACCAGGACGTGTATGCCGCGCGCGTGACGCCGGCGGGCGTCGTCCTCGACCCTTCGGGCATCGCCGTCTCCGCGGCCTCGGGCAGCCAGATGTACCCGGCGGTCGCGAGCAATGGCACGAACGCGCTCCTCGTCTGGCGTGATTACCGCAGCGGCAGCTCGTACGACATCTATGGCGCGCGCGTCGATCCGAACGGCACGGTCCTCGACGCCGCGGGCCTGCTCGTCTCGGCGGCCTCGGGCGCGCAGCGCTACCCGTCGGTCGCCTGGGACGGCGTGAACTACGTCGCCGCCTGGGAAGACCTGCGCAATGGCGGCGGCGTGTACGATCTTTATGGCACCCGCATCGATTCGCAGGGCACGGTCCTCGATCCGGCCGGGTTCGTCGTGGTCAAGGGCGGCGCGGACGACGTCTCCGTCGCGCTCGCGCCCGGCGCGACACATACCCTCGCCGCGTGGGATGCCGACGCGGACAACCGCGACATTTTCGGCGCGCGTATCCCCCAGGGCGGCACGGCCGTGGACACGCCGGCGAAGCTCCTCTCCACGGCGCCGAACGAGGAGCGCATTGGCGACGCCGCGTTCGACGGGACGAATTGGTTCGTCGTCTGGGCGGACACGCGCAACAAAGGCAGCGTCGTGGCCGGCGTCCGCGTGAGCCCTGCGGGGCAGGTCCTCGACGCCTCGGCGATCCTCGTCGCGTCCGGCCAGGGCCCCGTCGCAAACCCGCGTGTCTCGTTCGACGGAAAAAACCATCTCGTCGTCTGGACCGACCGGCGCACGACGCAAAACCAGTCCGACGTGTACGCGGCGCGCGTCAGCCCTGCCGGCGTCGTCCTCGATCCGGGCGGGTTTCCCGTCGCCACGGGCACCTCGTCCCAGGAGTCGCCCTCCGTCGCGTCCACGGGCAATGCCTGGCTCGTCGCCTGGCTCGACGATCGCCATGGCGCCACGGCGTGGGACATTTACGGCGCGCGTGTCTCGCCTTTCGGCGCGGTGCAAGATCCCCAGGGCTTTCCGATCACGACCGCGCCGGGCTCCCAGTTCCTCTCGGGCCTGGCTTCGAATGGCGCGTTGTTCCTCGCCGTGGCCTCCGATCAGCGCACCGACACGAAGGGCGACATCTATGCTTTCCGGATCGATCCGAACGGCACGGTCCTCGACGCCGCGGGTATCCCCGTGTCGGTCGCGCCAAACGCGCAGACGAGCCCTTCGGTGGGCTTCGACGGGAGCGACTTCCTCGTCGTGTGGTCGGACGAGCGAGCGCCCACGGCCCCCGACATTCACGCGGCGCGCGTGACGGCGGCGGGGGTCGTGCTCGATCCGAACAGCCTCGTGCTCGCGGCGACCCCGAGCGCCGAGCGCGCGCCTTCCGTGGCCTTCGACGGCGCGGGCCACGTCGTCACGTATTCGATCGTCTCGGAGGGCGCGAACGACATTGTGGGGCTCCGGCTGCACGCCGACGGAACGCCCGTGGATGCAATGCCTTTCATGATCAGCGCGCAGCCGGAGGACGAGACCCCGTCGATTGCTTGCGCGGGGCTGCCCGGGAACGTTCTCGTCGCGTATGGGGCGCATGACGACGCGACAGCGCGAATTCGTGTCCGGGCGAGGATCGTGTCCGACGACGGAAGCGGCGGGGTTGGCGGGGCCGGCGGAAGCGGCGGCGGAGGCGGAAGCGGCGGCGGAGGCGGAAGCGGCGGCGGAGGCGGAGGCGGGAGCGGAGGCGGAAGCGGCGGCGGAAGCGGCGGCGGAGGCGGAAGCGGTGGCGGGAGCGGCGGCGGAGGCGGGAGCGGCGGCGGAAGCGGCGGTGCAGGTGGGAGCGGCGGTGCAGGCGGAAGCGGCGGAATCGGCGGTGCGGGCGGTGCCGCTGGAAATGGCGGTGCGGGCGGCGATGCCGGCGCGGGCGGGGGTGGCGGGCTTGGTGGAATGGGGGGCGGCGCTTCGTCGGGCGGCGGGGATCGGCCCACGGGACCGCTCGTCCTCGACGACGGTTGTGGGTGCCGGGTAACGGGAGGCGTGTCGGGGACCTCGCCGGCCCTCCTCTCGCTCGCCGCGCTTTTTCTCCTGCGGAGACGCCGGATGGAGCGTAAGCTCCGGTCCGCGTGACGACGGCGGGGGATCCATCGGTGGGCACGGAGCTACGGATCGGCTCGCATACGCTCGCGTTCGAGGCGCCCGACACGGTCCGTATCGAGCTTTGTGGTGAGCTCGGCGAGGAGCTCCAGTCCCTCGCCGAGGCGCTCGAGGTCTGGGGCGAAGGCCGTCCCTACATGCTCACGCTCGCCTCTATCTCTCGCGTGACGACCTGGACCGGGGGGGCGCGGAAGGTCGCGTTGTCGTCGCACCGCATTCGCCTCCCGCCGCGCGCCCTTGCCCTGTATGGGGGAGGCTTCGCGCTACGCATGTCCGTCGAAATGCTCATGCGCGCGACGGCCGCGCTCGGGGTCCGGGATCGCCACGTCTTCCACGGCGACGACGAGGCCGCGGCGCGGGCGTGGCTCGAGGGCATGCGCCCGAAGCTCGCGGGCGTGGCGAAGGCGTAATTCCTCGGCGGTTACCCCTCGGCGCGTGGCGCGAGCCAGCGCACGAGTTCCTCCGGCGACCGATCGAGCACCACGTCCCCGACCCGCCCTGCGCCGAGCTTCGCGAGCCGAGTCTCCAAGGTTTGTCGCTCGGACATGGTCAGCGGACGCCCGAGGCGCCGTTCGAACTGATGGGCGAGGGTTTCGAGGCGTCCTTCCAGGCGTCCCTGCTTGCGTCCCTCCTTGCGCCCTTCCTTACGTCCTTCTCTGAAGATCCAGTTTTGCACGACCAACCTCCCGGACCCCGCAGAGACTACCACATCCTTCAGCCCTTTCACACGCCGGTTTGTCTCCGCGAGGACGGCCATGGCGGCGCAGAGCTCCTCGAACTCTTCCGGGGAGCTCTGCGCGCGCAAATTCTCCATGACGTGCGCAAGTTTGTCCGCGTCCACATCTTTCGTGAGGGGCGCGAAGATCAACCAGAACGGACTCCCCTGTTCGGTGGCGCGTCGCACGAGCTCGGCCACGGTCCGCTGGTACACGGGCTCCACGCGGAACGAGACGCCGGAGAACGGTCGATCCTCCGGCGAAGTCCGGTACACGCCCTCCTCGGGCCAGGGTTCGTCGCGGCCTGAAAGGAGCACGAGCACGCTCTCGATGCGCGGCGGCCCCTCCTCCGGTTTCGCCCCGCGCCGCGCGCGCGTCTCGCTCCCCAGCGCCAGCGCCGTCAGCGTGTTGTATTCGAACATGCGCCACGACACGTCCCGCGTCATGGCTCTCGCCCATTCCACGTGCAGCAGGCGTTTTCCCTCGGCAGCCTTCACGAGCAGCGCTCGATCGAGCCGCCGCTGGCGGGACGTCACCTGCGTATCGACCCACTCCAAAGGCTCGATAGGACCCTCGCAATCGACCAGCGCCCGCGCGACCGCGTGGGGCAGCTTCCGCGAGACGTGGCGCAGGATCAGATCGATGTCGTCCCCCGCCGGGGCTCGTCCCGCTCGTCGCTCGGTCGCTTCCACGCGGCGGACCCGAGCGAGCCGCGTGCCAGGACAAAACCCCCTTGGATGGCTGCAGTTCTTGGCCTTCGGGGGTGGCGCCCCGTGTTTCCGCCTGGCGGCCGCCAGGGGCGCGCCGAGGCAGCCCCTCGGCCGCGGCCGCGGGCCCTCACGAGCGTAGCCCGGGGCGGAACCGGTGCTAAGGTGCGCGCGCCGCCGTGTCCGACCCTCTACTCCTCCAGCGCGAGATCGCTCGCCGCAAGACCTTCGCCATCATCTCCCACCCCGACGCGGGCAAGACCACGCTCACCGAGAAGCTCCTGCTCTACGGCGGGGCCATCCAGCTCGCGGGCGCGGTCAAGGCCAAGCGCGCGCGCGCGCACGCCGTCAGCGACTACCTGGAGATGGAGCGCGAGCGCGGCATCTCCATCCAGTCGAGCGTCCTGCAGTTCCCTTACAAGGGCCGCTTGCTCTCGCTCGTCGACACCCCCGGCCACGCCGACTTCAGCGAGGACACCTACCGCGCGCTCATGGCCACCGACGCGGCCATCATGCTCCTCGACTCGGCCAAGGGCGTCGAGGCGCAGACGAAGAAGCTCTTCCGCGTCTGCAAGCTGCGCTCGATGCCCATCTTCAGCTTCGTCAACAAGATGGACCGGCCCGGCCGTGATCCGTTCGAGCTCATCGGCGAAGTCGAGGAGGTCCTCGGCATCGGCGTCTACCCGATCACCTGGCCGATCTCCGTCCGCGGCCAATTCAAGGGCGTGTATCACCGCCTCCTGCGGCAGGTGTTTCTCTTTCAGCAGGTCGCCCACGGCGCCGAGATGGCGCCCATGCAGGCGCACGACCTCTACGCACCCGAGCTCGAACAGGCGGTGGAAGAGGAAGGCGTCAAGCAGCTCCGCGAGGACGTCGAGCTCCTCGACGCGGCGGGCGATGCCCTCGACACGGGCAAGCTCGCGCGCGGCGAGGTCACGCCCATGTTCTTCGGCAGCGCATTGACGAATTTCGGCCTCCCGCAGCTCCTCGACTCCTTCGTGGAGATGATGCCCGCGCCCGCCGCGCGCCCGAGCGACAAGGGCGCGATCACCCCGGACGACGAGCGATTCACCGCGTTCGTCTTCAAGATCCAGGCGAACATGGATCGCGCGCACCGCGACCGCATTGCGTTCGTCCGCGTCTGCTCCGGCCGGTACGAGCGCGGCATGAAGGTCCGCCACGTGCGGCTCGATCGCGACATTCGCCTCACGAACCCCGTGCAATTCCTCGCGCAGGAGCGCACGGTCGTCGACGACGGGTTCGCGGGCGACATCATCGGCGTCTTTGATCCGGGCATCTTCCTCATCGGCGATACCCTCACGGACGGCACGAACGTCAAGTATGCGCCGCTCCCGCAGTTCCCGCCCGAGCATTTCGGCCGCGTGGTGATGGTCGACCCGATGAAACGCAAGCAGCTCAAGAAGGGCCTCGAGCAGCTCGCGCAGGAGGGCAGCGTGCAGCTCTTCCGGCCGCCGGAGGGCCGCGAGGGCGAGGCCATCCTCGGCGCCGTCGGCGAGCTCCAGTTCGACGTCGTCAAGCACCGCCTCCTCAACGAATACGGTGCGGACGTGCGTATCGAGCGCCTCTCGTGGAACATCGCCCGCTGGGTCGAGGGCGAGCCCGTGCCGCTCGCGGAGCTCGAATCGCAGCTCTACGGCTATGGCGCGCTCGACGTGCATGGCCAGCCCGTCGTCCTTTTCAAGGGCGACTGGCAGCTCGAGACCTGCGCGAAGGCGTTTCCGAAGACCCGCTTCGTCGAGCTCGGCGCGGGCGCGCTCAAATTGCCCACAGCGGACTGAGCGCACCCCGAGGACGCCCTTCGGGGCGCTGCCAGCGCATGATACAAGGGATCATGCGCTTTCGATCTTCCTCCTACCTTCTCCTCACGGCCCTCTCCCTCCTCGCGGCGCCGGCCTGCGGTCCGGATGAAGGGGGCGAACCACCCCTCGTCATCGACCCCGTTCGGCCCAACCCGCCGGCGGAAAACGACCCTGCGTTCACCGTGACCGGCATCCCGCGTTACGTCCTCGCCGGCGACGGCCTCACGAATCCCACGAAGGCTTTCACGATCCAGGTCGCGGCCCCCAAGGACGTCGTCTTTCTTGACGCCTGGATCGACGGCGCCGCCGAGCCGGTCCCGCTCGTCTTCAACGCGGACGACAACGAGTCGCAGGGCGAGATCCCGACGCTCGAGCTCCCGGTTGGGACCCACGGCCTCATGCTCTCCGTGCGCGGCTCGAAGGAAGCCTTTTTTCGCGCCGAATTCGTCAAGGGGCACGCGCTCTACATGGTCATCTCGACGGACTGGGATTTCTCCGACGTCGACGACCGCGTCCTCGACCATCACACCGAGCTCCACACGGCGCACCCCGAGCTCAAGATCACGCACCTCCTCGGCCCGTATACGTTCACCGATCCGGCCGTCTCCCAGCAGCGCCGCGACCACATCGTGAGCTGGGCCCAGGGCATGCGCGATACGTACGGCGACGAAATCGGCCTCCACATCCACCCGTATTGCAACTTCATCGAGGCCGCGGGGGTGGCTTGCAAAACCTCGCCTTCGGTCTCCGATCCGGCCGGCGATCCGACTGGCTACACCGTGCGTCTCGGGGCCTACAGCCGCGAGGAATGGAAGACCTTGTTCGGCAAGGCCAACGAGATCTGGAACCAGGTCGGCTTCGGCAAACCCACCTCCTTCCGCGCCGGCGCCTGGACCCTGGAGACGCACGTCGCGCAGGCCCTCGTCGACACGGGCTTTCTCGTCGATTCTTCCGCGAACAACTGGAAGCTCATGGACGAGTGGTTCGGCTACGACATCTACGAGTTCAACAAGACGCAATGGGCGACGATCGGCGACACGAGCCAGCCTTATCGTCCCACGGAGGACAGCATCGTCGCCGGCGGCAAGGGCCCCGCGCTTGGCCTGCTCGAAGTCCCGGACAACGGCTGCATGGTCGATTACTGGGCCGTCGAGGAGATCAAAAACATCTTCGACGCGAACTGGAGCGGCGGCGCGCTCTCCGCGCCCACGCAGGTCTCGACGGGCTTCCACCCCGCGACCACGCCGTATTACTCCCCGGCCGAGTTCGAGCGCCTCGACGAGCTCTTCACGTACACCGACCAGTTCCTCGCCTCGAAGTTCGAGGGCCCGGTCATCTACATCAACATGACCGACGCCACGAAGATCTGGTGACTCAATCGGGATCGCGCCGCGTCCTGCGCTCCCGGATCGCCGTCTCCGGCGGCAGGACCGGCGTGACACCCGTCCACGCCTCCAGCGCATCGAGCGCTTTTGCGCGATCCGGCTCGCTCAAATCAACGATCGACGCCGAATGGTTCAGCCCCGGCGCGAGGAACCGGTAGCTGTCCTTCGCATTGCCGACCTCGAAGGCCGCCGCCGTGTACGGATCGGTCTCGCCGTACACGAACAAAAGCCTCTCTCCCTCCGCCGAGATCCAGGTGGAAATGTCCTGCATCGCCGACGCCTCGAACACCGGCGTCTTGCCCGGCGTGAGATACGTCTCCGGCACGTCGATCCCGGGGAACTGCAAGAGATCCGCGATGTGCGACTCCTCGACCGCCGGATACCCGAGCTCCGTCGCGGCTTGCCAGTAATAAGGCTCGTACGTGAGGAACTCCTCGTCCGAGAAGAGGCTCGGCGAGACGATCTCGTCGAGGAACGTCCACACATCGTCGTCCGTCGGCGCGACGGTCATGTCCGGACAAATGCTCTCGTCGTAATACTGCCAGAACGTGAAGACGAGCTGAAGCGTGGCCACTTCGAGCGCCTTCTCCCGGCCGAGCAGGTCGTACGTGAGCCCGTCCATCGTGGCCTGCGCGTCGATTCGCTCGAGCATCGCCGTGCGCCGCAGAAGCACCTCGCGCTGGAAATACCGCAGCGCGTCCTTGCAGGTCGAGCTCCCGAGCGACGCCACGAAATCGAGGTATCGCGCATCCTGCGTGCCGAAGCTGTGCGGCGCCACGTACGCGACCGTCCCGTCGACGTCGTCCGGGAAAAACCGCCGGTGGTACACGGACGTCATCCCGCCTTTGCTCGCGCCGGACGAGATCCATTTGCCCGTGTAGATGGGCTTCAGCACGTCCACGATACGATGGTGATCCGCCGCGGCCTGCTCGATCGTCAGGAGCGACCAGTCGGCCGGCTCCGGCCTCGAGGGCGTGAAGAACCGTTGCTCCACGAAGAGCTGGTTCGCCTCGAGAAAACTCGCCGGCTCCCGCAGCCTTTGCCGCGTGGGATTGACGTTGTACCCCGACGTCCCGAGCACGAACGGCGCGGCCTCGTCCCTGTGGTGCAAGAGCAAGCGCTGCCGGAAGACCGGCCCGCCCTCGGCGCCGTGATCCGCCGGCTGCTCGTACTCCATCACGAAATAACGATACCCCTCGACGCCCGAGTTCTCCTCCGTCACCACCATCCCCGGGATGGCCTGCAGCCGGTCGAAGATGTCGATCTCCGCCGGCGGCGGCGTGGTCGCGGGCTCGTCCGAGCAAGCGGGCAGGAGCACGAGCGCAAGGGGGGCTGCGAGGCGCGAGGCGCCCCGCATGAATCGAGACATCATCGTTTTGCTCAGAACGGCGCGACCTTCACCCAGAACCGCGGCTCGTACGTGAACAGCGTATGGACGCTGCCGGACCCCATGATCCCGAAGCCGAGGGGGGTGAATCCGATGGCGAAATGCGAGGTGAGCGGGAAGCCGAAGCCGAGCTGGAACCGCGCGCCGAACCCGTTGGCGGGCTCGAAGTAGGCCGAGTCGAAGACCACGCGCGAGTAGAACGGCATCGTCGTGAATTCGATCTCCGAGTACCTGCCGAGGCCCGTGACGAACCGGATCGGGACGGCGATCCCCCATTGCGTCGCGTCGTTCGTCCCCACGAAGCGCCCTTCGAGGCCGATCTCGAAGCGTTGCCGCGACCCCGTGGCGATGCGGTACGTGGCTTCCAGGTCGACGAGCGCGCCGTCCTTCACCGCGAACCTGCCCGGCGCGAAATACCCGCCGCCCGCGAGGCCGATGCCGAAGCGGAGCTTGTTGTACTCCTTCTGCGGATCCGCGGGCTTCTCCTCCGGCGGGAGCTCCTCCGCCGGCACGGATCTCACGCCCGTCGGCGTCCCGCCCTGCGGCGGCGGCGGGTAGGGGTAGGGATACGGGTACGGATACGGCGCGGCCCCCTGCGGCGGCGGCGGATATGGGTAGGGATAGGGGTACGGCGCCGCGCCCTGCGCAGGCGGCGGATACGGATACGCCGTGCCGCCCTGTGGCGGCGGAGGATAAGGCTGCGCCTGCTGCACGGGCGGCGGCGGCGGGACACTCGAAGGCGTCGCCGCGCCGGCTTTGGGCCCGGCCGCGGGAGGGGGTTGTCCCGCTGGCTGCTTGGGCGGTTGCCCGGCCGGCGCCTGTGTGGTTGTTCCCGTCGGTTTCGCCGGTTGCGCCGGTTTCGCCGGCTGCGCCGCGGCCTCCTCCGGCACGACGAGCGCCGCCGCGGCCAGCATCGCCGAGGCCAGCGACAACCGCGGACCCTTCCGCGCGAGCACCACGGCCGCGCCCACGCCGACGAGCAGCACGACCGACACGAGCTGCGCCGAGCTCAAGGGCCCGTACGTCCCGCGCGACGCGTCGCCGCGAACCATTTCCACGAAAAACCGCCCCGTGGCATACAGCGCGATCCACGTGCCGAACGCCCGCCCGTCGCGCCGCGGACCGAGGAGCCAGAGCGACGCCACCACGCCTGCCACGAGCCCCACCACCGCCTCGTAAAGCTGCGTCGGGTGCACGGGCAGGCTCGGCGCCCCTTGCGGGACCCAGCCGAGCGAAGCGTGATCGAGCGCCGCCGGGCTCCCGGCCGGGAACCGTACCCCGAAGAAACCCGCCGTGGGTTTGCCGTAATCACACCCCGCGAGGAAACAGCCCGTTCGCACGAACCCGTACGAGATCGCGCACAGCGGAACCGCCCGATCCAGAAACGGCAGCGCCTTTGCGCCCCCGCGGCGCAGCACCCAGGCTGCCGCGAGTGCCCCCATCAAGAGCCCACCGTACGCCGCGCGCCCCGCGTGCAGCAGCGGATCGAGCGACCGCGAAAGGAGCGCCTCCGGCAGCGCCCGCAGCCATTCGAAGACGTATCCCCCCGCGAGCGCCCCGGCATACGCCGCGAGGAGCGCCCGCCCTTCGAGCCCTGCGTCGGCTCCGTCGCGCCGCGACAACCTTTGCGTCGCGATCGCGCCGAGCAGCGCCGCGAGCCCCACCATCACCATGTAATCAGGCGCGAGCCACCCGGGCAACCCGTGGCGCTCGAGCCATGCCACGACGAGGCTCCTCATGGCCGCCTCCTGCGTTGCGACAGGAGATAAAGGTACGCGACCGGGAGCGACAACCAGAACGCGGTTCCGACCGGCGAGGGCAGGGGAGAACGCCCAGGCCGCCGCGCGACGGCGCACTGGCTGCCCTTGCAGTTGCTGTTACAGTCCTTGCAGTTCTGGTTGCAGTCCGCGCAATTGTCATTGCACTTCGAGCAATTGTCGTTGCACTTCGAACAATCGTCGTTGCATCCGCCGCACGAGCTGCCCGAGCAACCCCCGCAGCTCGACGACCCGCTCCCGCTGCCCGACGAATCCCCCGACAGGCTCCCGTCCGCGAGGCATTGCTGGAGCAAGCCCATGCAGCTCTCGCTCGCCAGGAACGCGAGCGCGTCGTCCCGCGTCGTCACCGGCAGCGCCGCGCAGATCGATCCACCCGACTCCACGCACGCCCGCACCCCGTCGATGTTCATCAGCGCGAGCACGCAGAGCGCCGCCGCGTTCGCCGCGGCCTGGTTCACCCACGTGCACTCTGCATTCGCGTCGGAGAACGTCGGATCCGTCACGTCGTGATCACACGTCCCGCTCGCCGCGCAGCCGCACGTCGTCTGCACCTGCAGCGAGCACTCCTCCACGCTGTCGGGCAGCTTGTACGGATTGAAATCGACCGACAAAGGCTTCGAGCCGGGCATCCCCGGCATCGGCACGACCGCGGGGCCGGGCACGATCGGCGCGCCCTCCTCCTCCAGCGCCGCGAGCGCGACGAGCCACGACGCATTCACGTACAGCGTATCGTCGAAGGCCCAGGCGCCCATCGGCAGGCCCGTCGTCCGCACGATCTCCTTGGCGTCCGACCGTTTCGCGAGATCACGCACCCAGCGCCCCGCGCGCCCCTCGAGCGCCGCGGCTTCGAGCGCCGCCGTCGTGTTCCCCGGGCGCCCCCGCATCTTCGGCGGCCCCTCGTTCGTATCGGTCGCCTCCTTGGCTTCACGCGCTTCGAGCAGCAGCTCCGCGCCTTCCCGCTCGATCGCGCCGAGCACGAGCGCGTCCTTCCCTTGCTCCTCGCGCTCCTCGTCCGCGGCGCTCGCGAGCGCGTCGATCGTCGGGACGTCGCGCGGCGGCACGACGAGCCGCTCCTCGACGGGAGCGACCCCGGCTTCTTCCAGCCGTTGCGCCACCTCACGACGCGTCTCCTTCGGCAGCGACGCCATCACCTCGGGCGCCGCGCGGAGCGCATCTCGCAGCGGAAGCGCATCATAAGGCGGCGCCTCCTCCCCGCACCCTGTCGCGAGCAACGCGGCGACCACCAGCGCGCCGCGCCTCCCCCAGCACCTCCCCGACCGTACCATCACTGCCCCCTTCCTCAATATCCCAGGCGATCCACGAATACCAGAGCCCTCCCGGCGCGCCAAGCCCCTCCCGAGCGCGAAAATCCCTGCGCGCTGCCGCCCGGCGTCAAAATGATGCCGGCAGCCAGCCCACGCACGTTTTTGCGGGGCTCCGCAATTCGTATCCACCTCCTCCGCCCCCGCCCGTGAGAATGACGCGTCGCGAAGCTCCGAACGGAGCGGCATGCCCATTGCAATCGCCTCTCGAAGGAGGGCCCATGCGCTTGCTTTCTTCTTTTTGGGGCTCGACGGGTCTCGCGCTCGCTTCTTTTCTCGCCGCCGACCTCGCTCGCGCGCAGGTCGACGTGAATCCGCCCCTGCCCAATGTCCTCCTGCTCCTCGACACCTCCGGATCGATGGAGAACATGGTTGATGGCAGGAGACCCGAGGAGGCGGGCGCCGCGTGCCTCCCCGGCACGACGACGCTCATGAATCGCTGGGCCACGCTCGTCTCCGTCCTGACGGGCACGATTCAAAATTTTTCATGCTTCACGCAGGACCGCGGCACCTCCGCGTTCCTCGACGAGTATTCGATCGGCGGCGCCCCGCCCGCGGATGCCGCCTACCACCTCCCGTTCCACCGCATTCTCTCGAACGGATGCACCCACGGCCCCGGCGTCTTGCCCTCGCCCTGGTACGAGGTCTCCGACGACGCCATCCGCACGCATGCCTGGAACCATCTCCCAATGCCCTGCGACGCGCCCGGATTCCGGCAAGACGCGGACGGCCTGCTCGATACCTACCGCGACCGCGTGCGTTTCGGGCTCATGACCTTCGATTCGCTCCCGCACCCCGGCACGGGCGCGGCGGGCGACCACAGCTATTTTCTCGGTTGGAACGACGGCGGCGCGCCGGCCCACGGCCATCCCGCCGGGTGCGCGGAGCAGCCCTTCGAGGTCGGCGCGAAAAACCCCGCCGCGCCGCCCTGGGAAGGTGGGCTCGTCGGGTTTGGCGGGTACGACGCGCCGATCGCCGAGGTCCGGGCGCAGAACGCGCGCATCCAGCGCACGCTCCTCGCCCTCCGCCCCTTCGGCGCGACGCCGCTCGCCGGCATGCTGGCCGACGCGCGTGATTTCTTGTGGCACGACACCACGAAACACCCCGCGACCGGCGTCCCGCTCGGCCCGGCCGAGGACCCCTATCAAAAAGGAGGCTGCCGACCGCAATTCGTCCTCGTCCTCTCCGACGGCGAGCCCAACCTCGATCTGCGTGACGCCTGCGCCGCGGGCGACGGAAAATGCCCTTACCCCAGGCCCTGGGAAATCGCCCACGACCTCGCCACGGCGGCGAGCCCCCTTCCCACGTTTGCCGTGGGCTTTGGCCTCTCCGGGGTCGACGGCGTCGATTGCGCGTCCCTCGCGCCTGCGGACCTGCTCGATCCGAGCGGCCCTTGCGTGGGCGCGGACGGGAGCCTCGCGGCCTGCTGCACCCTCGCGCGAATCGCGCACGAGGGCGGCACCGAGCGCGCCCATTTCGCCTCGGACCTACCTTCCCTCCGCAAGGCCCTCGACGCCGTCCTCGCGTTCGTCTCGTCGAGCTCCACGAGCCGCACGATCCCCGTCTTCGCGTCCGCCGGCGCCGCTTCGGCCCAGGGAGACGCGTCCGCCGCGGGATACCAGTTCGTCACCTCCTTCGACGCCCCGCCCGGCGAGCCCTGGAGCGGCAACCTCGAACGAAAACGATACGTGTGCGAGAACCAAGGCGGCCTCGAAGTGCCGGTCCTCGCCCCCGTCGACCCGCAAAAAGGCGACGACTTCGAGGCCAACCTCGCCACGGGTGTTCCGGCCCGGCGCTTCTTCACGGTCCTCGCCGATCCTGCGGGACCAACCCTTCCGTCCCGCGGCAGCATCCGGCCCCACCTCCAGAAGAGCGACGGATTGGCCTCCGCCGGCGGCGTCTCCACGGGCCTGCTCGAAGGGGCGCATTTTGCGCAAACCCTCGCCCTCGCGCCCGCCGCGCTCGGCATCGACCCGGGCTCTCTCCCGGAGACCTGCAAAGCCCTCGCGCTTCCCGCTCCCACGGCAAACGCCTGCGCCGAGGCCGTGATGCGCTGGGAAATCGGTGATCCCCTCGTCCCGCATGCCCGCAGCGGCCACGAGCTCGGCAGCATCTACCACGCCGTCCCCGCCGTCATGACGCCGCCGCGCGTTTTCCTCCGCGACGAAGCGTATGCCGCGTTCGCCTCCGATCCCGCCTCGCAAAAACGACCGCCCGTGCTTTTCGCCGCCACCACCGACGGCCAGCTCCACGCCTTCAAGGTCGCCGCGAACGACCCCGCCGATCCCTTGCGCGTCGATACGCTCGCGAACAACGAAATATGGTCGTTTTTCCCGCCGCACGTCCTCCCCGGCCTCCTCCCGACCTACCGGCAGCAGGCCTTCCTCCTCGACGGCAGCCCCGTCGTTCGTGACGTCGTCCTCTCCCGCACCCGCGCCGATGCCCAAGCCGGCTCAGCGAGCACGAAATGGCGCACGGTGCTCCTCGCCGGCGGCGGCATGGGCGGCGGCTTTTATTATGCGCTCGACGTGACCGACCCGGAAACCCCGCGTTTCCTCTGGCAGCTCTCGACGGACGAGGCCGGCGCGCCCCTTTTCGGATCCGAGACGCCCCGCCCGGCCATCGCCACGATCGCGATCGACGACGGCAAAGGGGATCTCGAGGAAGTCGCGGTCGCCTTGCTCTCGGGCGGCGCCTCCGGGCCACCCGGCGCCGACGCCTGCCCGCGCCTCGTGCAGGGCTCGCTCGTCGCGCCGGACGAACCCCAAAAGCCCGCTTCCGGCGCCCTCGCCGTGCGATGCCACGACACTTCGAGCGGCGCAGCCCTGCCCGCGCGCTCCTTGACGCTTGCTCGCCTCGACACCGGCGAGATCCTCGCGACCTTTCGTGGTTTGCCCTCGGACGGCCCCGCCCTCGCGCCGTCGCGGATTCGCCCCTTTTCCTTCGATGCCCCGGTCACCGGCATCCCGACCCCTTTTCCGGCCCAGCCGGGGCAGGTCGCCGATCGTGTGTACGTCGGGGATGCCGATGGAAACCTCTATCGGATCGACCTCATGAGCCCCGAACCCTCGAAATGGTCTGCGCGCCTCGCCTGGGACGCGTATTCCCTCCCCGGCGACACGGCCTCGGCGCGCCAGCCCGTCGAGACCCCGCCCATCGTCAGCGTCGATCCGCTCGGCCGCCCCGTGATTCTCTTCTCCACGGGGGATCAGGAGACGTTCACGAAAAGCGCGGGCGTCCGGGCACGTATCACCTCGATCCTGGAAGACGTATCCGAGGACGGCCTCGTGACCCGCCACAACTGGACGATCCCGTTCGAGAACGGCGTCCGCGTCACCGGCCCCATCTCCCTCTTCGACGGCGCCGCCTATTTCGCGACCTTCACGCCCGAAGGAAACCCCAGCGCCGCCTGCTCCGACGGACACGGCTCCGTATGGGGCGTCGATTACCTCCGGACCACCCCTTGCAGCCCCAACGGCCCGACCCCGCCGCCCGGATGGCCTTGTCCCCGGTACGTGAAAGATCCCGCCCTGGCGCCCGGCCAAACCAGCTATTTCGAGGACCAACCCCCGGGCACCGTCGTCTTCGGCGTCGCCGCCCTGCAAACGCCGAGCTGTTATGCCCCCGTCACCTTCCCCGATCCTTGGCTCGGCTCCGTCACGGCGATGGGCCCCTCCACGGGCGGCGATTTTCAGCTCGTGTTCCAGACCGGGCGCGGCGGCCAGGCGAGCGAGGGCTCGAAGACGCGCACGTTCACCAAACCACTGCCGCGCCCGCGCGGAACCGTGAAGGTCGATTCGTGGGGCGTCGTCCTTGATTAACGCCGACGCTGGGCCCGCGCCTGGGCCTCTTCCTCGCCCATCTCCGCCTCGGCGAGCGCCTCCGCCTCGGCCGCATGCGAAGACCCCGGCGCCCCGCCCATCCCCACACGGACGCGCGGCGCGCCGATACGCGCGCTCCCCGTGCCTTTCACGTAATACCGGAGCGTCCCGTCATCGTCGACCTCCAGCGAGACATCCCCGTCCGGGCGTTTCGCCATCTCCGTGAGGAGCGCGTCGGCCTCCACCTCGCTCATATTCACAGCCCGCGCGAGCTCGGCGGGCGTCACCGACCCGGAGTTCCGCCGCGCCACCGCGAACACCGCCTGCTCGTGCGCCCCCCGCTCGCGCTCCTTGCCCGTCTTCCAGAGCAAACGGCCGCCCAGGATGAACAGCAGGCCAAAAAGCACGCTCATGGCGCCCAAAAACCCGCCGACGATCCACGCGACGGTCGCGCTCGCGAGCGAGATCAACCCCCCGAGCGCGAGCGACACGAGGACGCCCGTGATCAGGATCACCCAGCCAGCCACGCTCGCCACGCCGCCGCCGATCTTCGACGGCTGGCCCGCGACGTTGACGGGCGTGTCCTCCAGAAGCGAGCGAGGCGCGCCGCAGGCCGTGCAATACGCGCGCGCCCCTCGCACGATGGTGGGCGCCTCCTGGCGGCAGTTCTGGCATCTCATCGTTCGGGTTCCAGCTCCTGGCGGCCGAACATAAGGCTCGTCTTTCCCGTTGTCGCGGGGAAAGCAGCCAGGCGACGGGCGAGCCGCGCCGCGACCGCTCAGGGCGTAGGCGGGTGGACGAGGATCCGCTGGGTCTGCTTCCACGACACGAGGTCGGCCGTGCGCACCGTCGCCGAGACCTCCCACCGCAGCTCGTTGTTCGGCGCGCCAAACGAGGGCGGCGCCTGCGGCGGGATCCGAAAGATCTCCTGCACCACGGTCACCCGGCCCGGCGGCAGCCTGAGCCGCGCCCGATCGACCGCGCGCCGCTCGCCGTGCAGCGAATGACGATAATGCCGCGGCTCGTCCGGCTCGCTCGACGGACGCACCACGACCTCCTGCGCCGCGAGCGAAAGGATGAGCTCCTTCAGCACCTCCGGCCGGCCCGGCTTGAACGAGACTGCCACCGTGATCACCTCGCCCGCCCGCGCGATCTCCGGATGCACCGAGAGCTCGGGCGGGCCGAGCCGCTCGCGCAGCGTGCGACGTCGAAGATGCGCGAAGAGCGCCGAGAGCCCGCCGACGAGCAAGAGCAGCGCGAGGATCCGCGCGAACGCCCCCGCGCGCAGGACGAGCAGCGCCGCGCTCGCCGCCGCGAGCGCCACCCCGACGATGGGATGCTCCAGGGTCTTCGGCTCGTCGCGCTTGCCGAGCGCCGCCTCCGGCAAGGGCCCCGGGTTGTACACGAGCGCATGCCGCGCCGGCGCCGTGCGATAACTCTTCGCCGTCAGCGCGCGCGCCTCCTCGGTCCACGGCAGGAGCAGGATCCGCGCCTCCACGCGCTCGCGCGACGCCCAGCCGAGCTTCGCCTCCACGCGCAAGGTCCAGCTCACCGTGAGGATGTGCCCGTGGTACGTGAGCGGGCCGGACGGCGCGGGGATCTCGAAGGGCACGAACGTGGGCTCGCCGGCCGCGAGCGCGAGGCCCGTGGCGAGGACGATCGGCGCGCCGCGCACGGCGTAGGGCTCGCCGCGGCTCTCGACGTCCCAGTCGAGCGAGGCCACGAGCTCGCCTCCGCGGCGGCTCTCGGGACAGACGATCTCCACGCGCCCGGTGATGAGCTCCCCGGGCCTGTGGACGGCGTCGCGATGGTCGAGGTGGAGGGACAGCCGGGGCGACACGGCGTGGCCCTCGTGTGCCTCAGAAGCGCGCCGAGACGCTGGCGCCGAAGCCGAGGAAGTTCGGGCTGATGAAGCTGCGGAGGGCCACCGTGCCTTCGCTCGGATCCCGCTCGACGAACGTGCCGTTGTTGTCGCGCACGTACTGGAGCCAGAGCATCGCCGACATGATCGTCGAGAGGTCCCATTTCAGGCTCGCGCGCGCCTGGAAGATAGGCACCGCGCCCTGGTTCACCGGCAGAATGGCGATGTTGCCCTGCTCGCGCACGACGACGGTGCGCGAGATGGGGGCGTTCGACTCGTCCACCGACGACGTGGAGAACGTCGAGGGGAACTGGAGACCCGCGCCGAGCCCGACGGTGAGCCGCGGGGCCGGGAGGTAATAATCGGAGGCGACGGCGAGGAAGAACTCGTTCGCGGTCGCGGCGTCGTTCGGCAGCGATTGGAAGGGAATGTAGCTCGGCTGGTTGCGCAGGACGTAGGGCAGGTCGCGGTAGATGGCCGTGAAGCTGCCGCGCAAGAAGCCGGACTTCACGTTCGCCTGCACCGCCGCGGCCCGCGCCTGCTGGAACGTCGTCCCGCCGGCCACGTCGAAGTCCTTCACGCGTTGCCAGAGGTTCGTCCCCTCGATCGCGACCGACCACGTCGTCTTGCCGGGGTTATAGACCTCCGGCTTGAAGATGATCATCGGCTTGTTCGGATCGTTCCGGTACAGCGCGAAATCGATCGACTGCGGCACCGGCGTGCTCTTGTCGTGGAGCAGGAGCCGCGCGGAGGCGCCGAGCGTGTAAATGCTCTGCCCCGCCACGTCGGGCAGATCGAACTTGCCCTGCTGGAAGTAACCGCCGCCGAGGTCGAGGTGCACGTACTCGCCCAGGTCGACGCTGCCGCCGCCGAGCAGACCGTAGTTCGTCTGGCCGATGCGGATCTCCTCGACCTCGCTCGTGCCCGGCGTCAGCGTCTGCTCGACCTGGATGATCGTCGCGGTCTTCAGGCCGAAGAACACGCTCCACTTGTCGCCCGTGTATTCGACCTTTCCGCCGGGGGCGCCGCCCTGCACGCGCGGGAAGATCGATTGGTTGATGAACGGGTTCGTGCCGCCCCAGGAGATGTCGTAGAGGTAGCCGAGGCGGAACCGATCGGTGTCGAGCGGCCAGAGCGTCACCGACAGGCCACGCTTGCCGTTTTTATTGCCGTCCGTGTGATAGAAGGCGCGGATGAACGAGCCGGCGTCGTAGAGCGACTGGTTCAGGTTGTTCGTGGCGCGCGCGAGCGAGGCGAGGTCGAAGCGCAGGACCATCGACGCCTCGGTGTCGAGGCCTTTGATGAACCCCGGCATCTTCTTGTAGAGCGCGAGGTGCGTCAGGTTCTCGCGGCCGGCGAAGCGCGAGTTCAGGTTGTCGAAGAAGAGACGGTACGTCCGCCGATCGCCGATCGAGAAGTCCGGCGAGAGCGGCTGCGCCTGCCCCGTCTGGTGCAGCACGTCGTCGTCGCCCATGACCCACGTCAGGCGCGTATCCATGAAATCGCCGATACGCACGGACGGCGGCTCGTTGTCGACCGTCTTCACCGGCGCGGGCTCGGCGAGGACCGGCACGGCCGGCGGGACCGGCTTCGGCGCCTCGGCAGCGGGCGGCGGTGCCGGCGGCGGCGGCGGCGGTGCTTCGGTCGTCGGCGGGGCGGGGGCCTCGGTCGTCGGCGCGCCGGTCTCCGCGGGCGGCGGGGTCGGCCCTCCA
>NZ_JARZHI010000110.1:0-22061 GCF_029946465.1 Polyangium sorediatum | reverse complement strand
ATCGTCGCAGGTCTTGCCACCGGCTGTTCGATGAACTGCGCACCGCGCAGTTCATCGAGCCTGGGTCCAGCCCCTGGCTGGTCCAGGTCCAGGGGCGGATAGCCCCGGTGGGGTCTGGGGCAAAGCCCCAGCGAAGCGGCTTCGATAGGAGACCCATGCTCGCCCTGCGAGGGCCCCCGATGCCCTCGGCTCACTTGGCGTGCACGAGCAGCTCCTTGGCCACGTCCACGAAGAGGCGCAGCGCGGGGGAGCGCTGCGCGCGGCTCGGGTAATAGAGGAAAAAGCCGGGGACCTTGGGCGCATAAGGCTCGAGCACCCGCTGCAGTCGCCCGGCGCGGAGCGGCTCCGCTGCCATGGGCTCGAATGCGTACGAAAGCCCGAGGCCCTGCTCCGCCAGAAGCATGCTGAGGTGGCTGTCATTGGTGACCACGCCTCCGCGCACCGGCACGCGCCACGTCCTGCGGCCCTTTTCGAGCTCCCACGCATAGAGCGCCCCGGTGCTGTGCATGCGGAAGGTCATGCATTCGTGGCGCAAGAGCTCCTCGGGGCGCTGGGGCGTCCCGTGGCGCGCGAGATAACCGGGCGCGCCCACCACCACGAAGCGAAATGCCTCGGTGAGCCGCACTTGCACCATATCGCGCTCGATGGCCTCGGTGAGCCGCACGCCCGCGTCATACCCCTCCGCCACGATGTCCACGAAGCGATCGTCGATGACGACCTCGACCTCGACCCGCGGGTGACGCGCGCGAAAGATGGGCACGACCGGCGTGATGAGGAAAGGCACTGCCGACCGCGGCACCGACAGGCGGAGCCGGCCCACCACCTCGCCCGGCTCCGCGGAGACCTCGGCGAGGGCCGCGAGCGTCTGCCGCAGGGCCGGTCCGGCGCTCTCCACGAGCCGCCTCCCCGCATCCGTCAACGATACGCTGCGCGTCGTGCGGGCCAGGAGCACCACGCGTAGCTGCTCCTCGAGCTGCCGCACCGCCTGGCTCACCGCGGATCTGGAGACGCCGAGCTCACGCGCCGCGCGGCTGAAGCTCTGCAGGCGCGCCACGGCGAGGAAGGCCTGGAGCTGCGCAAAGGGAGCGGTGTTCATGCGCTGGATTCGTCGTCAAGCGCGCGGGATTGTCAAGGATGGCTTCACAGCCCGTCCGCTTTCGGGGGTCTACTGCGCAGCGGGGATCGGGCGCATGTTCCTTCGCGTCGGTCCCGCGCGCCTCGGGGGGTCGAAGGAGAAACAATGCAGAAACGCAAACTCGGAAAGAGCAACCTGGAAGTCTCGGCCCTTGGGCTCGGCTGCATGGGATTGAGCTTCGGCTACGGTGCAGCCACGGACAAGCAGGAGGCGATCGCGCTGATTCGGTCGGCCTTCGAACGGGGCGTCACGTTCTTCGACACCGCCGAAGTGTATGGTCCGTTCACGAATGAAGAGCTCGTGGGGGAAGCGCTCGCTCCCTTCCGTGGGCACGTGGTGATCGCGACCAAGTTCGGATTCGAGCTCGACCCGAACGGGGGGGCGAGGTGGGTCGGCCTGAACAGTCGTCCCGCGCATATCAAGGAGGTCGCCGAGGCCTCGCTGAAGCGGCTCGGGGTCGATTCCATCGATCTCTTCTATCAGCACCGGGTCGACCCGAACGTGCCGATCGAAGACGTGGCCGGGGCGGTGAAAGACCTGATTCAGCAAGGCAAGGTCAAGCACTTCGGCCTCTCGGAGGCGGGGGCGAAGACGATCCGCCGCGCGCATGCCGTCCAGCCGGTCACGGCGGTCCAGAGCGAGTATTCGCTTTGGACGAGAGGCCCTGAAGCCGAGGTGCTCCCGACCCTCGAAGAGCTCGGCATCGGGTTCGTGCCTTTCAGTCCCCTGGGCAAGGGCTTCCTCACGGGCAAGATCAGCGAAACCACCACGTTCGAAAGCGGCGACATCCGCAACGTGATCCCTCGATTCACGCCGGAGGCGATGAAAGCGAACCAGGCCTTGGTGGATCTGCTCGGCGAGATCGGGGAACGGAAGAAGGCGACCCCCGCGCAGATCGCGCTGGCGTGGCTGCTCGCGCAAAAGCCGTGGATGGTCCCGATTCCCGGCACGACGAAGCTCTCGCGCCTGGTCGAGAACCTGGGCGCCGAGGCCGTCGTATTGACGGCCGACGATCTCCGTGAGATCGACAGCACCGCATCGCGGATCTCGGTGCAAGGGGCCCGGTATCCGGAGCAGCTCGAGCGAATGACCGGGCTCTGATCGGCGCGCGGGCGCTGTCGAGCCGGTCCGGTCTGTCCCACCTCCAAGAGCCCGTCCCGATCCTGCTCTTCACAGGAGCAGATGGTCCTCGTCCGCACCGGCGTGTAGCATCGTGGAAGCTGGCCGTGATGCGCTCGGTCGCGTCACGGCCATTTCCTTGCAAATCCGACCGTCGCGTCGACGGACAGGCCCGATCGACCGCGCGCTCGACGAGAAAGGAAGACGCCTTGATGGACGATCGCTCTAGGATACATGGGTCGACGAGGCCTCTGCGCGCCACACGGCTCGCGGGACTCACGTTGCTTCTCCTCGGCGCCGCCGCCGCCTCCGTCGTCGCGGTGACGGAGGCGCGCGCGCCTTCGCCCGCCGCGGCGGGGTCGCCGGCGCCGCTCCTGCCCGCGTTCCGCGGCGGCGAGGGTGTATGGACCGCCGGAGGGGACCGTTATGCCGTGCGCGCCTCCACGGAGGCATTCGAGCTCGCGCCCCTCGCCGACGGAAAAGGCAAAACCCCCGACGCGCGCCCGTCGCCGCTCCGGATCGAAACGACGGACGTCACGCGCGGCAGCCGCTCGCTCGGCCAGGACGCGTCGGCCGCAAAGCCGGCCATTGACGCGGGCGGCGAGCTGATCCTCGACCGGGGAGAGGTCGCGCAACACCTGAAGCCCATGCCGGAAGGCGTGGAGCTGAGTTACACGTTCCCCGCGCGCCCCGAGGGCGAAGGAGACGTCACCGTGCGTCTTCGGGTCTCCGGCCAGGCGTATGCAGGCGAAGGCGCGGCGGGGCATCGCTTCGCGGATCACGCCACCGGGCTCGGCGCCCGTGTCGGGCATGCGACGTGGATCGACGCCCGCGGCGCCCGCGCCGACGTGCCCGTGCGCGCCGTCCCCGGGGGCCTCGAAATGCGCGTCGCCGCGAACCTCGTGGAGACGTCCGCTTACCCGGCCGTGCTCGATCCGCTCATTTCTCCCGAGACGGGCACGGATGATCCCATCTTTGGCCCGGCCGGCTTCGCCGAGCATTCGACCTCGGTGGCCTTCGACGGCACGCAACACCTCGCCGTCTGGTACGACGGCCGCGGCGCGCCGGCGACGATTTACGGCGCGCGCATCCTGCCCGACGGGAGCGTCCTCGATCCGTACGGGCTTGGTCTCGCGTCGGGGAGCGAGCCTCGCGTCGCCGTGGGCGGAGGCGTGTTCCTCGTCGCGTTCCTGAGCGGCTCAGAGCTCCAGGCCGTGCGCGTGGATCCGAGCGGCGCCGTGCTCGACCCGACCCCGATCACGATTGGCGCCACCGGCGGCGCGGGCTCGGGATTCAACGTCGCCTACGCGGCGGGGCAGTTCGTCGTGGCCTGGTCGAGCTCCAATGCCCCGGCGGGCCTGCGCCACGCGCGCATCACGACGGCCGGCGCCGTCCTCGATCCGGGCGGCGTCGCTTCCATCGCGGGCCCGTATTGGTCCTTCAGCGGCCTCGGGCTCGCTTCCTCGGGCGCGGACACGCTGATGGTCTGGCATTCGGAGGGCATGCTCCGCGGCGCGCGTATCGACGCCCAGGGGGCCGTGCTCGATCCGAGCGGCGTCGACCTCGCGCCCACGTTGGCCGGCTACACGGGCGACGAGTTCATCAGCGCGCCTGCCGTGGTCTTTGATGGGACGAACCATCTCATTGCGTGGGAGACGGCCTGGACCGAGAGGGCGTTTCATACGGTCCGCGTGTCGGCCGCGGCCGTGCCGCTCGGGGCGCCGAACACGCTCGCGATCACGGATCCGATCAACGACGAGCTGATTCGCGTCGGGCTCGTCGAGACCAGCACCGGGTTCCTCATGACGTCGAGCAACCGGTGGGAGATCGAGCTCGTCGAATCGGGCGGGACGTTGCGGCTCCTGCGGCTGGACGCGCAGGGAGGCTTTTTGGATCCGGCGCCGAGCATCGTCACGACGTCGGGCAGGGACGTGGCCATCACGTCCGATGGGACGAACGCGTTTGTCGCCTGGTCCGCGTTCGCGGGGAACGACTATAACGCGCCCAACTCCGCCGACATCGTGGGGTCGCGCTTCGCGATGGATGGAACGCAGATCGATACGACGCCGGTCCTGATCTCGGGGAGCGCGAACAGCCAGACGGACGTAGCGCTCGCCTGGGATGGGCAGAATTACCTCGTCGCCTGGGAAGACGATCGCGACGTCGCGGCGCCGGGCGTCATGGATATCATCGGGACGCGTCTTTCTCCCGCGGGGCAGGCGCTCGACACGTCGGGGCTGCCGATGGCCACAGGCCCGCTCCACCAGCGGGATCCCTATCTGGTCACAGGCGGGCCCTCGACCCTGCTCCTGTGGTCCGCGTACGACCTTCCGGCGGGTGCCTTGGAGGAGCAAAACTCGCTCCGTGCTTCGCGCGTGGATGGCCAAGGGATGATGCTCGACAACCCGCCCCTTCAGCTCGGGGAGTACAGGGTCGTCGCGGCGACGGCGGTCGCGGCCGACACGTTGCTCGTCCTTCAGTATGCGGGCGGCTACCTCTACGGCGCCCGGATTCCCTTCCGCCTCGACGCGCAAGGGAACGTCACCGAGCTCGCGGCGCTGCCCTATGGTTCCAGCGGCGCGCTCGCCTCCGACGGCACGAACGCCTTGTACGTGTGGGGCGCGGACCCGAATGGCTCAGGATCCGGCAATCCGACGATCCTGCGCGCCTCGCGCCTCGACACGAACGGGGCGATGCTCGATCCGGGGGGCCTCACGGTCGCGAACCAGAACGAGCTGCTTTGTGGGTTCGACGTCGCGTTCGGCGGGGGCGTCTACCTGATCGCTTGGAGGGCCTTTGATCTCGGGACGAAGGTCACCCGCGAGCGCGCGGCGCGTATCACGCCGGCCGGCGTGGTCCTCGATTCGCAGGGGTTTTTGCTCGACGAGCACCCGGATCCGAACGGGTACAATGGATGTCGCTACAGCCATTGGGAGCAACGTCCAGCCGTGGCGTTCGACGGGAGCCTGTTCGTCGTCGCGCGGTTCGCGCCCGGGGCTTCCCCGCGGCATGACATTCTTCGGGGCGTGACCGTCGCTCCGGACGGGACGGTCAGCACGCCGTTCGACATCTCGACCGAGCCTGGCATCCTCAAGCCCGTCGAGCTCGCTTCGCGCGGCGACGGGGAGACGATGGCGGCTTTCTCGCGGTTCGTGGAGGGCGCCCCCTACGAATCGGTTCGCGTGCGGCTCTCGCGTATCACGACCTGCGGCGTTTGCCCGAGCGGCTTTTGCTCGGACGGCGTCTGCTGCGACACGGCATGCGGCGGCGGCGATACGACCGACTGTATGGCGTGCAGCGTGGCGGCCGGCGCGCCGGCCGATGGGGTGTGCGCCCCGCTCGACGGCACGACGTGCGGCGATGGGTCGAACGTGTGCTCGGCGGGGACCTGCATGGAGCCGGTCGAGCCGCAGGACGCAGGGGCGGACGGCGGTGAGCCGCTCGATGCGGGAATGGACGGCGGCGAGCCGCTCGATGCGGGAACGGATGCCAGCGAGCCGCTCGACGCTGGGACGGATGCCAGCGAGCCGTTTGACGCGGGAGCGGGCGGCGGTGAGCCGTTTGACGCGGGAGCGGGCGGCGGTGAGCCGTTCGACGCGGGAACCGGCTTCGATGCGGGTCCGGGTGGTGGGCCCATCCCTGGCGGCGGTGGATGCAGCTACAGCGTAGAGGATGCAGAACGAGCGCCCTCTTCGTCGCTGCTTTTCCTGGGCGCGCTCGGGGTCCTCTTGTCGGTCAAGCGGCGCGCTGGCGGCGCGCGGCGGTCGCAGCCCACGGCCTGAGCCGCTCCCCCCTCGGCTGCCTCGGGAATTTCAACCGAGAATTTCGCTTTCGCTCCCGGTCGTTCTGCGCATCTCCTCGCGCTCGAACGCTTCTCGTTGCGAGAGGAGCCACGCCCGCGCGGCCGCCTCGTCCTCGAAAAAGCCGGACACGTACTTCTCGCCGTGGATGAAGTTCGTGGCCCGATTCCACATGTTCACGAAGACCCGCAGGCTGAAGCCGGCGCCGAGGTAGGCCGTGAAATACCGCTTTGCGGGCTTGGGGTTCGTCGCGCCGAGGCGCCGCGTCTCGCCGTCCATCCCCTCGAACGCGCGGATGTCGCAGATGAGGAGCACGGCCTCGGGCACGTTTGCGAGATCCTCCGTCGCGAGGATCTCGCGCATCTCGTTGTACGTGACGCGGCCGCGGTAGGTCATGACGGAGACGTCGTCGTCGCCGTAGACGAGCGTGTGTCGCCCGATGTCATGGGTTTTCATGCGCCCGACGCCTGGGAAGGAAGGTCGTTCTGGTGGAACGGGGCCAGGGAGTGGTCGAACAGGGGCGTTGGTTGCATCAGGGCGGCGCGATGGTCGCTCCCGCCTCCGACGATGTCAACACGCGTGCATTTCCGCTCCTGCTGTCGCCCCATTCAAAATGACCAAAATCTGACCTGCGGCCTTTCTCTTGATGCATCGACCGCATTGCGGTTGATGCATCAAGCGTCCAGGGCTCGCGACGCAGCCACCCCCCTCACGCAATGCGATGCATCAATGGCTCCCCCTCCCGCAACCGCTTCACGTTGCCCGCGACGATGTCGGCGATCCGGGCGAAGGCCTCTTCGGTGGAGCCGGCGACGTGGGGGAGGACGACGACGTCGTCGCGGCGGTAGAGCGGGTCGTTGGGGTCCCATGGCTCTTCCCAGAACACGTCGAGCCCGGCGCCGCCGAGCTTGCCCGCCTCCAGGGCGTGGAGGAGGGCGCCTCGATCCACGATCGGGCCCCGCGCGACGTTGACCAGCAGGGCCCCGGGCTTCATGCGCGCGAGAAAGGCTTCGCCGACGAGGCCCCGTGTCTTTGGCGTGAGCGGGCAATGGATGCTGATCACGTCGGCGCGGGCGGCGAGATCGAGCATGTCCTCTTGGGACGTGGCGCTGCGCGCCGCGAGGATGCGCATGCCGAGGGCCTCGGCGATGCGGGCGAGGGCTGTGCCGGAGCGGCCGAGGCCGAGGATGCCGAGGGTGCGGCCGGCGAGCTCGATGCCGAGGGGCGCGCCGATGGAGCGTTCGGCGAAGGCGCGGCTCGCGCGGGGGAAGCGGCGCGCGAGGGCGAGGATCAAGAAGAGCGCGGCTTCGGCGACGGATTGCCCGTTCGTGCCGGGGGCGTTGCATACGGGGACGCCCCGGGCGCGCGCGGCGGCGAGGTCGATGCCCTCCGTCCCGACGGCGGGTTGCTGGATGAGGCGGAGGTGGCGCGGCGCGGCGATGACGGCTGCGTCGAGGTGCGCGTTGGACGGCAGGAGGATGTCGGCGTCCTCGACTTGGCCGGCGAGGGGCAGGCGCGGGTCCCAGATGCGCAGCGTGATGCCGGGGGGCAGCCGCGCGCGGATGGCGTCGACGATGGGAAACCAGCCCGTGCCGCAGAAGACGATGTGCACCGGGGACCGTTACCGCCGTCGTGGCGCGGGCGCACGTGTCGAGGACGGGCGCGCTCCGTGTGTGGAAAAAGATACAGGCTTTTCCGTACCTCGGCCGACCGAGTTCGCGGAGGAGGCGCAACCTTTTGCCGGTTCGCCGTCGGTTTCCGTTAGCATGGTCGATCGTATGGATTTGGCTCCGGGCTCAATCATCGCGGGACGGTACCGGGTCGACGCGCGTGTCGGAGCGGGCGGCATGGGCGAGGTGTGGGCCGGTGAGCACCTCGCGATCGGCATGAAAGTGGCGATCAAGACGCTGCTCGCTGCTGCTGCCTACGATCGCGAGGTGGTCGCACGTTTTCGGCGCGAGGCGAACCTGCTCGGCCGCATCCGGAGTGATCACGTCGCGCGTGTCGTGGACTTCGTCGAGGACCCGACCGTCGGGCTCGTGCTCGTCATGGAGTACATCGAGGGCCAGCCGCTCTCGAAGGTGCTGCACCAGCGAAGGCTCTCCGTCGAGGAGGCGATCGACGTCGGATGTGACGTGGTGGACGCGCTCGGCGATCTGCACCGCGCGCACGTCATCCATCGCGACATGAAGCCCGGCAACATCATGATGGAGCCGACGCCGGGCGGAAAATCGCGCGCGATCATCGTCGACTTCGGCATGGGCCGCATCGAGTCGGGCGCGGGCGAGGATCTCGAGCAGACGAACTTGACGCGCGCGGACATGGCGCTCGGGACGCTCGAGTACATGGCGCCCGAGCAGATCCTGAACTCACGCGACGTCACGGCGGCTTCCGATCTCTACGCCGTCGGCGCGATGCTCTACCGCGCGATCGCGGGGCGCCACATCTTCGGCGACGCGCAGGACGCCGAGCTCGCGCGCGCCAAGTTGATGACGGACGCGCCGGCGCTGCAGACGGGCCGGAACGATCGGATCTCGCAAGGGTTCGTCAATGTGGTGATGCGCGCGGTCCAGCGCCGCCCGCAGACGCGTTACCAGAAGGCCGAGGAAATGCTGAACGAGCTGCGCGCGCTGCAGGACGCGGTGCGCGCGATGGCCTTCGAACAAAGCGCGGCGAGGCACCTCATCGCGCCCGCGAGCGTCGCGAACCCCCGGCCGTCGCAGACGTCGTATCCGGGCTACGCGGCGACGCAGACGCCCATGCCGTATGCGCAGCAGCCGCAGCCCGCGCAGGCGCAGTCCGCGATGATGCCGGCGCAGGATCGGCCCTCGCTCCCGGGCGGGCCGACGTCGAGGCCGAGCGCGACCTCCGCGCCGATCTCCCTCCCCATGGTGGCTCCGCGCCGCGGCATGTCCCCCGCGGCCGTCGTGGGCCTCGTGTTCCTCGCGCTCGCAGCGGGCGTGGGCGGAGCGGCGTTCTTTTTTCTGAACGCGCGGCCCTCCGAGCCGCCGAGCAACACGCCTGCCGCGATGCCCCAAGCGCCTGCGCCGAGCGCGGTCCCTGCGCCGACGCCGAGTGTGGCCGCGCCGGCGCCGTCCGCGGCGGCGCCGAATTCGGGCGAAGGCGGCGACGGCCTCGAGGTCGAGCCCGCCGCGACCGCGCCGCAGCCGACGCCGAGCCAGAGGCCTGCCGGGACGCTCGGCAGCGGCGCGTCTTCCGCGAAGCCGTTCGGCGCGGGCAGCTCGAAGGCGCCTGCGACGGGCACTGCGCCGAACGTCAGCAAGATCCAATTCTGAGAGGTTTGTCCGCTCCGCCGGGGCCCCTCTCCACGGCGTGGAGAGGGACCGGAGAGGGCGCCTCGATCAGTTGCCGTCGTTCGAGCAGGCGAAGAACTGCGCGCCGCAGCCGTTCGATGACGTGTCGAGCAGGCAGCTCTCGCACTCGGACGCGGGGACCTGGCTCGACATACACGCCTCGCCGCACACGGACGCGCAGGTGCCGAGGCACTTGCAGTCGGTGAAGGCTTCGTAGAGCGGGACGGACGCGGGGCAGAGCTCGGGCGGCATGTCTTCGAGCATGAACTGCTTGCACGACGCGCACGTCGAGCCGCCGCCGGAGCCTCCCACGCCGCCGGATCCGGCCGCGCCGCCGGCGCCCGCTGCGCCGCCGACGCCGCCGCCGAAGCCGCCGACGCCCACCGCGACCGAGGTCCCGGGTGGGAACGGGCCCGGCTCGGGGGCGCAGCTTCCGAAGCCCGAGCTGTCCTCGGTCACGTCGTAACAGCAGGTGTCGCCCTCGAACGCGCCCTCGCTGTTGACCGCGGTGATGTTGGTCGAGCAGAAATCGCCCTGGAAGAAGTCGAACGCTTCACCCTGCGAGGGGCACGCGCCTTCGAGCTCGGTCCAGTAGAAGCAGGCGCGATCGGTCCCGCATCCGGAGCTCGACACCGTGAGGAGCAAGCCGGTCGCGAGCGTGAGCGAGAGGAAGGGGAACGTCCGCGAAGAAAAAGAAAAGAAGCTCGGCTTTCGCATGCGTTCAGCGTGGCGCTTCGCGCTCGAAAATTCAATCGGAGGCGCAGGTCAACGCGGCGAGGCGGGCCGGCCCTCGGGCAGCGCGGCGAAGAAGCGCAGCAGGCGCTCGGCGAGGGTCTCGGGCGCGGTCCAGTGCATCATGTGGCCGGCGTCGGCGAGGTCGACGTGCAGCGTGCTCGGGATGCAGGCGAGCCGCTCGGCCTCGTCGGGCAAGCGCAGGCCGTTCACGCCGCCGCTCACGTAGAGCGTGGGCGCCGTGATGCGGCGGAGGAAGCACTTGAAGGACTCGAGGTGGAAGGGGACCGGCGCCGTCGTGCGGTGCATCGAATCGTAAGCCCACGACAAACGGCCCGAGTGGGTGCGCGTGAGCAGGCGCGCGCGGCTCTCGAGGATCGCGCGGGAGACCTGCGGGTGCCTGCGCGCGAGGCGATCGAGGGCCTCGTCGAAGGAGCCGACGGGGCGCGGCGTGCGATCGAGCGAGCGCATGTCGTCGAGCCACGTGCGCATGCGATCGACGGCCGTGCTCGGCTCGGAGGCGGGCGCGCCGAGGCCTTCGAGCAGGACGAGCTGGTCGACGCGCTGGGGCCTCGCGCCGGCGAAGAGCGCCGCGATCGTGCCGCCCATCGAGTGGCCCACGAGGGCGAGGCGCTTCGGCGCGAGGATGTCGAGCAGCGACGAGAGATCGCTGACGTAATCGGGGAAATGGTAGTAGCCGCCGGCGCCGACGGAGTCGCTCTCGCCGAACCCGCGCAGGTCGGGAGCGAGGACGTCGTGCCCCGCGCGCGCGAGGGGCTCGGCCACGAGATCCCACGTGGCGCCGGAGTCCAGGTATCCGTGGAGGAGCAGGACCGTCAGGCCGCTCGGGCGGGCGCTGGCGGGCTGGAAGCGGTGGATGTAGAGGCGGATTCCATTGACGAAGACGAGGCCCGACCCGCTCTGCACCTTGCCACCCTTAGCAGGGATGCCGCGGCGCGGATAGTTCTGCTAGCGTCCCGCGAAAGCAGGCAGAGGGGGCTCTCCCGGACAAGCCGGGCCTTGCCCCCACATCAAATCCCCGGAGGCCGGTCGATGGCTGCAGAAGGCGGCAATGGCAAGGGCGCGGCGGGGCCGAGCGGGGCGCGGATGTACCCCGATTTTTCGGCGCCCACCGTGGACAAGGTGATGGTCGAGGAGCGCGCGGCGGCCCTCGGCAAGCGCAGCATCAAGAAGGAGACGAAGGTCGCGGGGCTCTTGCTCTCCATCGCGATGATGGATCTCACGACCCTCGAAGGGAAGGACTCGCCGGGCAAGGTCACGCAGCTCTGCCAGAAGGCGATGCGGCCCCACGCCTCGCCCGAGGTGCCGCCGTGTGCCGCGATCTGCGTGTACCCGAAGCTCGTCCCCGTGGCGAAGCATGCGCTCGCCGGATCGAGCGTGAAGGTCGCGAGCGTGGCGACGGCGTTCCCGAGCGGGCTCTCGGCGCTCGACGTGAAGCTCGAGGACGTGCGGCGCGCGGTCGCGTGGGGCGCGGACGAGATCGACATGGTCATCGATCGCGGCGCGCTGCTCGCGGGCGAAAAGACGCGCATCTTCGACGAGATCGCCGCCACGAAAGAGGCGTGCGGACAAGCGCACCTCAAGGTGATCCTGGAGACGGGGGAGCTCGGCACGTATGACCTCGTGCGCGAGGCGAGCCAGATCGCGATGCTCGCGGGCGCGGACTTCATCAAGACGTCGACGGGCAAGGTCACGCCGGCCGCGACGCCCGCGGTGACGCTCGTGATGCTGGAGGCGATCCGCGATTTCTTCTACGCGACGGGCAAGCGCATCGGCATGAAGCCGGCGGGCGGGATCCGCACGGCCAAGCAGGCGCTGCATTACCTGGTGCTCGTGAAGGAGACGCTCGGGGACGCCTGGCTCACGCCGGATCTCTTCCGCCTCGGCGCGTCCACGTTGCTCAACGACGTGCTCATGCAGCTCGAAAAAGAGCGCACGGGCGCCTACCAGTCAGGCGATTCCTTCAGCAAGGACTGAAGAGGAGACACGATGACCGCCAAGGAAACGATCGCCCCTGCGACGAACGGCGAGACCCACGCGGCCCCGTCGTCGCCGGCTCGCCCAGCACACGGCGCCGCGCTCGAGTTCGGCAAAGCGTGGACCTATGCGCCCGCGCCCGAGGCCGCTGATCACGTCCGGATCGACCCGCGTTACGAGCTCTTCATCGGCGGCAAGTGGGTCGCGCCGTCGTCGGGCAAGTACTTCGACACCGTGAGTCCTTCGACCGAGCAGAAGCTCGCCGAGGTCGCGGAGGGAAATGAGCGCGATGTGGATCTCGCCGTGAAGGCGGCGCGCGTCGCGTACGAAAAATACTGGTCGAAGCTCTCCGGGATCGAGCGCGGCAAGTACATCTACCGCATCGCGCGGGTGATCCAGGAGAAGGCGCGCGAGCTCGCCATCGTCGAGACGATGGACGGCGGCAAGCCCATCAAGGAGTCGCGCGACGTCGATCTGCCGCTCGTGGCGGCGCACTTCTTCTATTACGCGGGCTGGGCCGACAAGCTCGCGTACGCCTTCCCGGGCCGCTCGCCGCGCCCGCTTGGCGTGGCGGGGCAGGTGATCCCGTGGAACTTCCCGCTGCTCATGGCCGCGTGGAAGCTCGCGCCCGCGCTCGCGGCGGGCAACACGTGCGTGCTCAAGCCGGCGGAGACGACGCCGCTCACGGCGCTCTTGCTCGCGAAGATCCTCGAGGAGTGTGATCTGCCGCCGGGCGTGGTGAACATCGTGACGGGCGCGGGCCCGACGGGCGCGGCGCTCGTCGCGCATCCGGACGTGGACAAGGTCGCGTTCACGGGATCCACGGACGTCGGCAAGCGCATCCAGAAGGCGCTCTCGGGCACGAAGAAGAAGCTCACGCTCGAGCTCGGCGGCAAAGCGGCGAACATCGTGTTCGCGGACGCGCCGCTCGATCAGGCGGTCGAGGGGATCATCTCGGGCATCTTCTTCAACCAGGGGCACGTCTGCTGCGCGGGCTCGCGCCTGCTCGTGGAGGAGGGCGCGTTCGAGCCGCTCCTGCGAAGACTCCGTGATCGCATGCAGACGCTGCGCGTGGGGGATCCGCTCGACAAGAACACGGACGTCGGCGCGATCAACTCGAAGATGCAGCTCGACAAGATCCGCGAGCTCGTCGACGCGGGCGAGCGCGAGGGCGCGACGCGCTTCTCGACGCCGTGCGAGCTGCCGGCGCGGGGCTACTGGTTCGCGCCGACGCTCTTCACGGGCGTGTCGCAGTCGCACCGCATCGCGCGCGAGGAGATCTTCGGGCCGGTGCTCGCCGTGATGACCTTCCGCACGCCCGACGAGGCGGTCGAGAAGGCGAACAACACGATGTACGGCCTCAGCGCGGGCGTCTGGACGGACAAGGGCTCGAAGAGCTTCTGGGTCTCGCAGAAGCTGCGCGCGGGGGTCGTCTGGGCGAACACGTACAACAAGTTCGATCCGAGCTCTCCGTTCGGCGGTTACAAGGAGAGCGGCTTCGGCCGCGAGGGCGGCCGGCAAGGGCTCTTGCCGTATCTCGAGGTGGACTGATGGCGCGCGCGAAGGACAAGGAGACGGCGGGGGCGCCTGCCCGTGCAGACGAGCGCGAGAACGGGTTCGTCCCGCCCGCCCGTTTGTCGGTACGCAAGGCGTACAAGATGCTCGTGGGTGGGCAGTTCATCCGCTCGGAGTCGGGCAGGTACATGCAGGTGGCGGATCCGATGAGCCTCGGAGGGACGAAAGAAAACGTGCCGTGGGCGTCCCGCAAGGACGTGCGCGACGCGGTCGTCGTGGCGCGCGGCGCGTGGGACGGCTGGGCCGGACGCACGGCGTACAACCGCGGGCAGATCCTCTACCGGCTCGCGGAGATGCTCGAAGCGCGGCAGGGCGAACTCGCGCGCGCGCTCGAACGTGGCGGCCTCGAAGCGTCACGCGCGGCGGCGGAGACGGCGGCCGCGATTGATCGCGTGGTCTCGTACGCGGGCTGGGCGGACAAGTACCAGAGCTTGTTTTCGAGCCTGAACCCGGTCGCGGGGCCGCACTTCAACTTCACGGTGCCCGAGTCGATGGGCGTGGTCGGCGTCGTGGCCCCTGCGCGGCCGGCGCTGCTCGGGCTGCTCGGCGCGGTGCTGCCGATCATCACGGCGGGCAACACGGTGATCGTGCTCGCGAGCGAGGCGGATCCCCGCACGGCGCTCGTGCTCGGGGAGGCGCTCGCGACGAGTGATCTGCCGGGCGGCGTGATCAACGTGCTGACGGGCCGCGCGGCCGAGCTGCTCCCGCACCTCGCGAAGCACATGGAGGTGGCGGCGCTCGATCTGCACGAGGTGGCGCCGGAGCTTGCGCGCAAGGCGGAGGAGGCGGCCATCGGGAACGTGAAGCGCGTGCGGACGCGATCGATCGACGAGGCGGCCTGGTTCGACGCGGACAGCGCGACGAGCCCGCGCTGGATCGAGCGCTTCGTCGAGATGAAGACGATCTGGCATCCCTCGGGCGTGTAGCCGACGCCTTCCGCTCTTCTTCCCCCTGCACAATCCCCGTTTGCACACGTGATCCCGGCCGCGTGACCGAGACGCGGCCACGCTTACGCCGAACGCAAAGCGAAGGAACCGCGCGCGAGGGGGGCCTGCGTGCGTGGAAATCGACCGAAGCCACGTGCAAGGGGGTGCTTGCACGCGTTGAAAAGCAGCCAACGACGCTCGAACCGCGCGTTTCCACGCTTGCAAGCACCCCCTTGCACACAGATGGGCCGTGCTCACGCGCGTGCAAACGCCTCCGTGTCGTGTGCGGAGGCCGGTTGCACCGCGTGCAACCGACCCCTCGCTGCCGCGAGGACCGGTTTGCACACGTGCAGACGCGGTCTGCGGAGCGGGGAGCCTCGATTGCAACGCGTGCAAGACACACCTTGCAGAGGCGCGTGGGGGTTTGCATCGCGGATCCCTCGGTCGGGCGCCGGCACGCTGCGTTTTGCAGGGGTGTTCCGCAGCCCTTGTCCGACGAGGGCGGAGGCTCGTCAGGACGTTTGTTGCGCTCGGCAGGTGAGGGGCTTGCCGCTGGGCGGGTGAACGGGCAAGGAACGACGAGGCGCATGTTCCAGTCCATCGAGATCGAACAGTTTCGCGGGTTCTCCCGGCTCGCCTTGAGCGATCTCGGCCGCGTGAACCTCGTCGTCGGGAAGAACAACACGGGGAAGACGTCGCTGCTGGAGGCGATCACTGTGCTCGCCGACCCCGCCACGATGGGGGATCTGCACGGACTCTTCCGAACGGGGGGCGGAGTACCGGACGCTCGCTTTTACCATTGGCTCCCGAAGCATGGCGCTGACGTGGAGACGGTGCTTCGGGTGACGTCGCCCGGACAAAAGCGAAGGCGTGTCTTCGTCTCAAGGAAGGGCCGGCTTTCGTCCAGCGAAGGGGAGAAACTCGACTCCTTCTATCAGGGCAATTCCCTGTACGGTTGGTGCACTGCGGGTGTTCTTCGTCTTCGCGTGCACGCTGTTTCCGTCCAGCATCGCGTGCCCGATGCGATGGTCGATGCCTTCGCCGAGGCTGTACGAGCACCGGAAGACGAGCAACAGCTCGAATCCCTCCTCGGCGCTGTGGACTCGCGTATTCGCTCGGTGCGCCTCGATGCTGTCGCTGCCAAGCCGTTCATCGTCGTCGATGTCGGCCTGCGTGAGCGCATTCCCCTCTCGCAGGCTGGCCAGGGCATCTATCGCCTCGTCGCGATCTTCTCCGAACTGCTCGGTCGCAAGCCGGACATCTGCTTCATCGACGAGATCGAGAACGGCATCCACTACACCGCACTCCCCACGGTCTGGAAGGGTATCGCCGAGGTCTCCGAACGCCTCGGCATCCAGGTCTTCGCGACGACCCACTCCCGCGAGTGTCTCGTCGCTGCGCACGAGTGCTTCGCCGCGCGCGAAAGCTACGACTTCCGGGTGGTCCAGCTCTACCGCCTGCACGATGCGGTGGATGGGCGCACGCTGGACCGCAAGCACATCGAAGCGGCCATCGCGGGTGACATCGAGCTTCGTTGAGACGGTGATGGACGCAAAGAAGCCGAAGCTGGAAGCATGCGAGCGTGTGCTGATCGTCGAGGGCTACAGTGATCTGCTGTTTTACGCCGAGGCGCTCGAGAAGGGGAGTCGCAACTACCCAGGGGTTTTCATCAAGCCGTTCAACGGCAAGTCCGATCTCGTTGCGCAGCTCGAGACGTTCCTGAGCCCCGCGCTCCTCGCCGAGAAGAAGGCCATCGGCGTGATCGTCGATGCTGATGAGACGTTTTCTGGGACATGCGAGTCGTTCGGAACGGTGCTGAACAAGATCACGAAGCAGGACGTCCGTCACGGTCAGTGGACCGTAGGACCACCCCGCATCGGGCTCTTCGTCGTCTCGGGCGACGGCAGCACCGGCGAGGCCGAGTCCCTCGTCTGGCGAGCGTGGGCGAACGACCCTGAGAATGCGGGACCCAGGAGGTGCGTCGAGACGTACCTCGCCTGCATGGACGGCCAAGGTCATCGGGCAAAGAGTCCCGACAAGGGACGCATCGGTGCGCTCCTTTCCGTGCTCAGCGACGAGGATCCTCGCCTGGGCCCCGGGGCGAGGGATCGCGTCTTCGATTTCTCCCGCCCCGAGTTCCTGCCCCTCATCGACTTCCTCCGCCGCCTCTGAAGCGCTACACCCCGCCCGTGCGCGCCCTCTTCTTCGGCACCCCTGCCATCTCCGTCCCTGCGCTCGATGCGCTCCACGCGATCGCCGAGATCCCGCTCGTCGTTTGCCAGCCTGATCGCCCGGCTGGCCGCGGCCTCGAGCTGCGCGCGCCGCCCGTCAAGCAGCGCGCCCTCGAGCTCGGCCTGCGCGTCGAGCAACCACTCAAGGTCAAGACACCGGACTTCGCGCGCCTCATCGCCGAGACGAACGCCGACGTCGCGCTCGTCATCGCGTACGGCCGCATCTTGCCGAAGGCCGTACTCGACGCGCCTCGCCGCGGCTGCATGAACCTGCACGCCTCGATCCTGCCCAAGTACCGCGGTGCAGCCCCGATCACCTGGGCCATCGTGAACGGCGAGCGCGAGACGGGCGTCTGCCTCATGCAGATGGACGAGGGCATGGATACGGGCCCCGTGTACACCACGCACCGGATCCCGATCGGCGAGGACACGACCGCCGACGAGCTGTACGTCGAGCTCGGTGCGCTCGCGGCGCGGGTCGTGCGCGAAGATCTTTTGCGCGCGGTCTCCGGGGACCTCGTCGCGGCGCCGCAGGAGCACGCGGCGGCCACGATGGCGCCGATGCTGGAGAAGGAGCACGGCCGCATCGATTGGTCGAAGCCCGCGCGCGCGGTGCACGATCACGTCCGCGGCATGACCTCGTGGCCCGGCGCGTTCACGACGTGCGCAGGCAAAGGGCTGAAGGTGCTCGCCACGCGCGTGGCCCTCGAACAAGGTGTGCGCGGCGCGCCCGGCACCGTCACGGCCGCAGACAAAGGGGGCGTGGAGGTCGCGTGCGGCGCAGGCTCGATCACGCTCGTGCGCGGGCAACTCGAAGGACGGAAGCCTCTGTCCGCGCAGGAGCTCGTCGCCGGTCGTGCCCTCACGAAGGGCATGATCCTCGGCGCTTGATCCTCCCTACCCCGCGCGCTTCTTGCGCTTCTTCTTCGCCGGCTTGGGCTTCGCCTCGCCGGCTTCGTCCTTCGCGGTGTCGCCGCCGTCCTGGGCCTTCGTCGTGTCGGAGAGCTTGCCGGGGTCCGCGCAGCAGCGGAAGCCCGTCTCGTAGAACGTGAACGTGGGCTCGTGCGCGTCGTTCGTCCCGCGACAACCCGTCCACGGCTTCGCCCAGAACCCGCCCATGAGCGCGCCCGGGAATTTTCTCCCGGGCCGCGTCGCCACCCACTCCTCGACGTTGCCCATCATGTCGTAGATGCCGAAGGGCGAGACGCAGCTCAGGTACGAGCCGCTCGTCGACCCTTGCCAGAGCTTTTCGAGCTCCTTCTTTTCGTCCTCGCCGCCGGCCGCGAGCGCCCGCGCGTCGAACGGGCGCCAGGCCTTGTCGCTGTTGCATTGCGTCCGGTTCACCTGCCAGCCGTACGCGAGCGGCCTGCGTTCGCCGCCCTCACACGCGAGCTCCCATTCCTGCTCGCTGCACACGCGCTTGCCCCGCTGGCCGCACCAGCGCTCGGCCATGCGGAACGACTGCATCACGAGCGGGCGCGCGCCGCGCCGGTTCGGCGCCTCGAATTGATCCATGCAGACGCGGACATCCGTCCGCGCCCCTTCTTCGCCCGTCAGGCCCTCGAAATAGGCGAAACAATGCGTCGTCTTCGCGTCCTTGCGGGGGTCGGTGCAGAGGTGCTGGACCTCGTCGGCGTGCGTACCCGTGACGAGGCGCATGTCGCTCGGGCACTCGGGGGTCGGGCCTGGATCGAGCGAAGGCGCTGCGGGGACGTGCAGCAGGAAGGCAGCGAGGGACAACGTCGCGACGACCGGATCGAACAAGCAGCGGCCTCCAGCAAGGAAAAGGCTGCCCGCGCGCGTCCGCGGCGTCGAGGCGGCCGAGCGGAGGAGCAGCCTGCGCCCGGGCGCATGGTACCCGCCCGGGACGTGGGCGCTAGCGGTGGCGGGCTCTTCAAAACCTCGGAGAAGGCCCTACGGCACCCCCCCGGCCCCCGAGAGCGGATGAAATCTCCCGCAGGGGCCTGGCATGGCGCGTGCGTCGTGTCTACGTTGACCGCCGCCTCCGAGACCCCGTTCGGGCGCTGCTTGCTCCACGGGCCTCGGGAGGACACACCAAACCGATTGACGCTATTCGTGAGCTGGCCTCTGTAGGGTCCAGCAAGTGCCGCCGATGCCGGTCGGAGCTGCTCCCGTCCCGGGTAGCTTCGCAGAGGAGATCGTCTCATGTCGGAAAAGAAAAACCCGCCGAGTCAGCCGCGTTCCGAGGAGGAGGTGGTCTTCGGCGACGAGCTGCCGGTCCTCCCCATTCGCAACGCCGTGCTGTTTCCGGGAGCGGTCGCGCCGTTCGACGTGGGCCGTGAGAAGAGCGTCGCCCTCGTCGAGGACGTCGACAACCTTCCCGGGCCGGTGATCGCGATCTTCGCGCAGCGGGATCCGTCGACGGACGATCCCGCGGCCGAGGATCTTTATCCGGTCGGTTGTGCGGCCCGCGTCCTCAAGGCGCTGAAGCACAGCTCCGGCAACTACTCGCTCATCCTCCAGGGCCTGACGCGGATCCGTCTCGAAGGCGTGGTCACGTTGTCGCCGTACATGAAGGCGAAGATCCGTCGCATCGACGAGCCCGCGACGGAGGACGTCGAGGCCGAAGCGCTCGCGATGAGCCTGCGCGACATCGCCAAGCAGGTCATCCAGTTGATGCCCGAGCTGCCGCGCGAGGCGGGTTCGCTCATCGACTCGATCCAGGCGCCCGGCGCGCTCGCGGATCTCGTGGCGGCGAACCTCGACGCGCCCGTCGAGGAGAAGGCGCAGCTCATCGAGACCGTGGACGTGAAGGAGCGCATCCGGAAGGTGCTGCGCCTGCTCACGCGCCAGCTCGAGATCCTCAAGATGCGCGAGCGCATCAACTCCCAGAAAAAGGAGGAGATGGGCAAGAACCAGCGCGAGTACGTGCTGCGCCAGCAGCTCAAGGCGATCAAGGAGGAGCTCGGCGAGGACGACGGCGATCAGGGCGATCTCGACGGCCTCGAGGATCGCATCTCGAAGGCGAACCTGCCGACGGAGGCGGAGACCGTCGCGAAGAAGCAGCTCAAGCGCCTGCGGACGATGCAGGTGGGCTCGGCCGAGTACACCGTGGTCCGGACCTACCTCGACTGGATCCTCGACATCCCGTGGACGCAGTCGACGACGGACAACCTCGACATCGCGGCGGTGCGCAAGGTCCTCGACGAGGATCACTACGGCCTCGAGAAGGTGAAGAAGCGCATCCTCGAGTACCTCGCGGTGCGCAAGCTGAAGCAGGACAAGAAGGGGCCGATCCTCTGCCTGCTCGGGCCTCCCGGCGTCGGCAAGACCTCGCTCGGGCGCAGCATCGCGCGCGCGCTGGGTCGGAAGTTCCACCGCGTCTCGCTCGGCGGCGTGCACGACGAGGCGGCGATCCGCGGCCACCGGCGCACCTACGTCGGCGCGCTGCCCGGCCAGATCATCCAGGGCATGAAGAAGGCGTCGACCGTGAACCCGGTCTTCATGATGGATGAGGTCGACAAGATCGGGCACGACTTCCGCGGCGACCCGTCCGCGGCGCTGCTCGAGGTGCTCGACCCGGAGCAGAACAACACGTTCGCCGATCACTACCTCGAGATCCCGTACGACCTGTCGCACGTGATGTTCGTGGCCACGGCGAACACGGCCGATCCGATCCCGCCTCCGCTGCGCGACCGCATGGAGATCCTCGAGATCCCGGGCTACACGCGCCGCGAAAAACTCGCGATCGCGCGGCAGCACCTCCTGCCGAAGCAGCTCTCGGATCACGGGCTCACGCAGGAGCAGCTCGAGATCACCGATCGCGCGCTCGAAGAGATCATCGATCGGTACACGCGCGAGGCGGGCGTGCGCTCGCTCGAGCGCCAGATCGCGAGCGTCATCCGCGGCGTGGCCGTGAAGGTGGCCGAGGGCGAGACGCAGAAGCGTCGCGTCGACAACGAGGACGACCTGCACGAGTTCCTCGGCGCGCCGAAGTACACGAGCGAGGTCGCCGAGCGCACGGCGGACACGGGCGTGGCCACGGGCCTCGCGTGGACGAGCGTGGGCGGCGAGATCCTCTTCATCGAGGCGACGCGCATGTACGGCACGGGCAAGCTCCAGCTCACGGGGCAGCTCGGCGACGTCATGAAGGAGAGCGCGCAGGCGGCGCTGTCGTTCGTCCGGACGAATGCCTTGAAGTACGGCATCCCGAAGGACTTCCTCGACAAGAGCGACCTGCACATCCACATCCCCGCGGGCGCGATGCCGAAGGACGGTCCGAGCGCGGGCGTGACGATGTTCACCGCGCTCGTCTCGCTCCTGACGGGCCTCAAGGTCCGGCACGACGTGGCGATGACGGGCGAGATCACGCTGCGTGGTCGCGTCCTGCCGATCGGCGGCCTCAAGGAGAAGGTGCTCGCGGCGCACCGCGCGGGGATCAAGCGCATCATCGTCCCCGAGCGCAACCGCGCGGACCTCGAAGAGGTGCCGAAGGAGGTCATCGACGAGCTGCAGTTCTTCTTCGCGAGCCGCATGGAGCAGGTGCTCGAAGCGGCGCTCGAGTCGATGCCGCAGCCGACGCCGGAGGGGACCGAAGAGGCGCGCGACGGCGAGAAGAAGGACGCCGAGAAGCAACCCACGGCCAGCAGCAACTGACGCGGGTTTGTCCGAAATGAACCTCGGGGGTGGTGCTTCGCGCGCCGCCCCCGATGTCTTTTGTGGCGCCTTTCCCAGGCTCGCCGGACGTTCGCGGAGCGGGAGACCCGCGGGGGGCCAAAAATGTTACTGTGGCGGGCGGATGAAGCCCTGTCCCAGTTGTCAGTGGATGCTCAAGGACACGGACACGGTCTGCAACATGTGCGGAGCGTCCGTGGGAGGAGGCGCGGGAGCACCGGCGCCGCCCCCGATGGGTGGAGCGGGGGCCTACGCGCCTCCGGGACCCCCAGGGATGGGCGGCGGTTACCCCGCGCCCCCGCCGAAGATCAACGCAGGCGGGATGTCGCCGCCGTCGCCCGTCGCGCCCGGCGCGTATCCGCCGCCGCCGATGGCCGGCGGCGGGATGCCGGCCGCGAGCGCGTTCTCGTCGGCCGAGGTCGACGATAGCCCGATGCGCTCGCCCTGGGCGCGTGAGGCGCCGAAGCCCGCGCCGCAGCAGCCGATGGGCGCGCCGCCCGGGATGCCCGCGGCGCCGCAGTTCGGCGCGCCGCCCGCGCCCGCGCCCGGGGCAATGCCCTTCGGCCAGGCGCCGCGGGCATCCCGGACGGCGCGCC
>NZ_JARZHI010000010.1:0-240137 GCF_029946465.1 Polyangium sorediatum | reverse complement strand
GGTGCCGCCGACGCCAGCGCCGCCGGCGCCGCCGCTTCCGCCAGCGCCTCCGGTGCCGCCGACGCCAGCGCCTCCGCTTCCGCCGCCGGTGCCGCCGACGCCGCCGCTTCCGCCGACGCCGCCGCTTCCGCCGGCACCACCCACGCCTCCGCTTCCGCCGCCCCCCTGCCCTCCTGCGCCGCTGGACGAGGAGGACGACCATGCAGACGACGAGGACGACGACGCCTCCGCGCCCGCGTCCACGGGCTCAGGAGACACCCTCTCGTCCGGCGAGCACGCGAACACGACGACGGGGAGCGCGAGCGCGCCGAAGACCACAGCGCTGCGCCCAAACGAGCGTTCTCGGCGGCGAATCACCCCCGAGACTGTATCAGGCAGGCGTCCCCGTCGGACCGGTTTTCAGATGCCGCCGCGCGTACGCGCCTCGCGTTCGAGCTGCTCCTGGTACTCCACGCTGAAGCGCGCCCAGGGCCGCGAGCGCAGACGCGGGAAGCCAATCGGCTCGCCCGTGCCCTCGCACAGGCCGTACGTGCCCTCGCTGAACTTCGCGAGCGCGCGGTCGATCTCCGAGAGGAGCTGCACGTCCCGTTCGAGCAAGCGTGAGGCCATCGCCGTCGCGCCCTCGATGTTCGCCTCGTCCATCTCGTCGCCGACCTCGCGGCCGGTGTCGCGCTCTTGCTCCTGGCGCGTCTCGATGCTCGCCAGAATCTCCGCGCGTCGCGTCTCCAGCAAGGTGCGCAGCTCCTCGCGCTGCTCTTGCGTGAGCTCGGGTAGCTCGTCGATCGACTCGCGCGTCGCCGGCCTTGCAACGGGCCTTTGCGGCACGATGCTCCCGATCCCTACTCCCTTTCGAGCGTCCATGGTTCCCTTTGCCGTTCGGCGAGTGTTTTCCGGACGAACGGCAAAGGACATGCCCCCCGCCCTGCGCACGAATTTCACGTCGCGCCGAAGGACGGGGAGCCTAGCAGGCTCAACGGCGCGCGCCGCCGACCCCGAGCGTCTTGATGAGCCAGCCGATGTCTTCGAGCGCCGCCTTCGAAGCCGTGAGGGCGACCTCACCACGGGGTGCGTCCACGGTGCCCGAAGAGCTCGACGTGATGAAGATGGGCGTGTCGCCCTGGTGCGGCATCGTGGCGACCGCGCGCATGAGCTGCTCGACGCGCGCATCCTCACGCGGGCCGAGGACCTCCTTCATGCGCTCCAGGTTCTTGACCAGCGGGGCCATCGACATGAAGCCCGCGCCCATGAAGGTGCCACGACGGAGCGGCTCGAGATCCGTGCGCGACGCGATCGTCCCCGCGTCGGGCGCGCCGGTCTTCGCCGCGAGCAGGCGCTTGACGAGCCCGTCCGGCTTGCCGCCCCCGACGGCGAGCCACGTGCGCGACTTGCCGTCCGACATGAGCAGGATGTGCAACTCGAAGGCGACGAGATCCTTCTTCGTGGCGCCCTTGATGTCGAGCAACGGCGCCGGGACGTTCTCCATCCGGATCGCGAGATCCAGCGAGTCGGACCCGAGGGCCGCGGGGCCGGGGCCGATCTTCACCTTCGGGATCGCCTTCGAGAGCTCCGGGCCGAGCTCCTTGCGCAGCGGATCCTGGAAGCCCTTGCGGTTGTAGACGTCCGCGATCTTGCGGAGCTGCTTGGCGAGGTTCGCCGAGCCCTCCTCGTAGCCTGCGAGGCCCCAGCCGATGTAGCCGTGCATGAGGGCATCGGCCTCTTGTTGCGGCGTGCGCTTGCCCTTGACCTCCGGGACCTCGTTGCGGCCGTTCGCCCCGACCGTCTCGACGTCCTTGCCCATGGGCCAGTCGAAGAGCTCGCCGACCGCACGATGATCGGCCTCGGAGCCGACGTTCACCTTCGCGAGGACACCTTCGACGAGGAGGCGCGCCGTGCGCAGGAGAGGCTGGAAGCGCTTCGGATCGGAGCCGCGGCCGTAGAAGACGCTCGCGCTGTCCTTGGGCGCACGCCAGAAGATCGCCGGCGGCGGGCCGGCGCGCTCGGGGCGCTCGCCCATGAGGCCGCTCACCCAGGAGTTTTTCCCGCGCATCGAGAGCGAGGCGCTCGCGCGAAGGCACGTGGCCGGGTCCATGGCCACATCGAAGGTGAGTTTGTCTGCGTCCGAGGCGAACGCGACGATCTCGTCCGCGAGGCCCGTGGCAGCGTCGACGACCGCGCGGTCGAACTTGGGCTCGCCGAGGGAGAGCTCGGCCTGCGCGATCACGGGCAACCCCTGGACCTGCGTGCGGAGGAGCGAGCCGTAACGAGCCTCGGCCGGCGCGAAGCGCACTTCGAGGTGCATGTCCGAGGCCGCGCCGGCCTGCGTCGGCAAGGTGCGCGTGAGGTAGGGGGCGAGCGTGGTGACGTCCTTCTCCTTCGGCCCGCACACGAGCCGCGCGGGCGTCGCGCCCGCGGACGCCGCAATCACGCACGTCGAGCTCGATTTGCCGCCGATGCGGAACATGCCCGGGCCGAGCTCCGTGACGGGGCCCGCGCCCTCGACGGCCATCTTCGCCTTTTCGATCGAGGTGAGGCCGAGCGAGAAGGCCACGAATGCGCCGGGGCGCTTCGATTGCGTTTCGAGCGAGGCCAGCGCGAAGACCGGCGCGTCGAGCGAGACGACGGCCGCGAGGCTACGCACGTCGACATTGCTCGACACGACGTCGCGCAGGAGCTTGCGGAGCTCGCCCTCGACGCCGCCCATGAGCGGCTCCGGCGAAATGGCCGCACAGCCCCCGAAAGCATTCAGCGTCGCCGCGGGGCTCTTCCAGCCAAAGAACGCGACGACGTCCTGCGGTTCGGGCACGGGCGAGAGGTCGTAGGCCGTCTCGGTGGGCGTCGCGACGGCGATTTGCGCCGCGCCTTTTTCCTTCGGGGTATCGGCCGGTGTTTTCGTGGGTTCGACGGTCGCGGGCGACGGGCCACACGCGAGGGCAAGGAGGGCAACGGCCGGAAGGAGCGACGTACGCATGGGCCGCCTTATACGGCGGGCGGAAGCGGGCGTCGAGGAGAGCCCGAATCACGCGCAGGCTCGGGCTTGCGTTCCGCGCCGCCTCGTCCTACGCCGAACTCCATGCGCGTACGGACCCGCAAAGACCACCTGCTCCGCATCACGACCCTCGGATGTTCGGCGCTCATCGCCGTCATCGCCGCGGCGTGCGGCGGTGAGCAGACCCCGCCCCCGGCCAAGCCCGAGCCGCCCCCCGCGGCGACGCCTGCGCCCACGCCAACGGAGACCCCGACCGCCGCGCCCGAGACGCCCCCGCCGCAGCCCACGGCGTCCGCGAGCGCCGAGGCGCCGCCGAAGTCCGTCGAGGAGCGCCCGCCGGTGCTGATGAGCTCCGAGAAGGAGCTGCAATCGATCTTCACGATGAGCCCGGGCGCGAAGCTCGAGCTCGGCGACGACAGCGGCCGCGCCGTCTTCCGCATCCGCGAAGGCTCGCTGAGCTCGCCGCACATCATCACGTTCAAGATCGACCCGAAGGGCAAGACGACCGGCGTGCCGATCGGGAAGATCTACCGGCTGCTCGTGCAGGTCGAGAACTCGCCGGACCTGCCCACGCTCGAGACCCAGGACAAACCCTTCGAGTTCAGCTTCCCTGCGGGCAACAAGAAGGACGCGAACCTCGCGATCGGCGAGGTGAAGGTCGACGACAAGGGCCGCGAGAAGATCACCTGGACCGTCGTCGCGCCCGAGAAGATCGACGACTCGACGGGGATGGCCTTCTTCAAGATCAAGTCGATCGGCAACTACTTCATGCACGTCACGGCGAAGGCCCCGACCGAGGCGCCCAAGTGAAGCGCGCCTGATCGAGCGCCCAGCCGAACAAAGCACCCCCGAGATCGAGCGCGCTCCTGCCGAGCGCGCGCCGGTCGACCCGTTCTCCCGCGAAATACTCCATCCCCGCCCGCGCGAGCGCGTGCGAGCGCGTGATCCATCGCTCGATCACGGGGCGCGTGCCGCCGTAGACGAAGCGCGCCGCGCGCGCGCGCAGGCGGAGATCCAAGCCGAGGCGGCTCGCGCGGAGCGCCGCGGGAAACGAGGCGAACGAGAGGTCGCCCGCTTCGAGCGCATGCGCGAGGAAGGGGCCCGCGACGGCGCCGTACTGGATCGCCTGCGCAATGCCCTCGCCAAGCGCCGGATCGATGCCCGCCGCCTCGCCCACGAGCAGCACCCGCGGCCGCGCGAAGGGCTCGTGCAAGGCGAGGCCGCGTTCGGCGAAGCGACGCAACGACGATGCGGGCACGGGCACGCCCTGCTCGTCCGCGCGGGCGAGGAGCCGCTCGCCCGGCGCCGGTTCGGTCGCGGCGCGCTCGGGGACGCCCTCGGCGCGGAGCTCGTAGATGCCACGGCAAACCATCGGGGTTCCGTGGACGAGCGTGGGAAAATCCCACGCGTACCCGGGCAAACCGCGCGCGGCCATGTCGAAATGGAGGACGTCACGAGGGCCGTCGCCGCGGGCCGCGTGCGTGTCGACCTCTACGGCCTGGGCCATGAACGCGCCGCGCGGCAAGCCGAGCGCGCGCCGCACGACGCTGCCGACGCCGTCCGCGCCGACGACGGCGCGGGCGCGAATCTCGCCGATCGAGGTCTCGATCCGCGCGTCGTGTTCGCCGATCACGAGCCCCGTGACCTTCACGCCTTCGCGCACCCGCACGCCGCGCGCCTGGGCCTCGCGCGCAAAAGCGTGATCGAACTCGAAGCGCCGGACGACACGGCCGATCGGCCGTCCCTCGGCGCGCGCGGCGAGCCGGCGGCCCGCGGCGTCTACGGACAAACCGTGGATCGGGACCGAGGGAACGTCGACGCGCACGCCGATCGAAGCGAGCAGCCGATCCGCGCGGGCGCCGATCGCCCCCGCGCAGATCTTCTCCCGCGGATACGTCGCGCGCTCCAGCACGACGATGCGCTCGGCGAGCTGGGGTGCGGCGTGCGCGAAAAAGAGCGCCGTCGAGATGCCGGCGGGGCCGCCGCCGACGATCACGATCTCCGCGTCGAGCATGGCAGAGCGCGGGCTCAGCCCATCGGGAATTCTTCGCCCTCTTTGGGCGCGCCGGCGCGGATCATCGTGCCGACGCCGCGCGAGGTGAAGAGCTCCGCCACGACGTTGTGCGGGACGCGGCCGTCGATGATGTGCACCGTCTCGACGCCGCCTTCGAGCGCGCGCAGGATCGACGCCGCCTTCGGGAGCATGCCGCCCGTGACCGTGCCGTCACGCATACGCGCGTCGAGCTCCTCCGCGCTCATCTCCGAGACGAGCAGGCCGTTCGAGAGGATGCCCGCGACGTCGGTCAGGTAGATGAGCTTGCGCGCGCCGCACGCGACCGCGACCTCCGCGGCCACCGTGTCGGCGTTGATGTTGTACGTGTTCCCGTCCTTGCCGAGGCCGATCGGCGAGATGACCGGGATGTACCCCTTGCCGAGCAAAAGCTCGAGCACGTCGGGATCGACCCGCGCGACCTCGCCGACGTAGCCGAGGTCCTTGCCGGGCGGCATGTTCATCTTGCGCGCCTCGATGAGGTTGCCGTCCTTGCCGGACAAACCCACGGCCTTCGTGCCCGCGCGCGCGAGCGAGGCGACGACCTCCTTGTTGATCTGGCCCGTCAGGACCATCTCGACGACGCGCAGGCTCGCGGCATCGGTGACGCGCAGGCCGTCGACGAACTCGGTCACCTGGCCCATCTGCTCGAGCGTGCGCGAGATCTCGGGGCCGCCGCCGTGCACGATGATCGGCCGAAGGCCAACAGCCTGGAGCAGGCGCACGTCCTCGGCGAAGCGATCCTTGAGGTCGGCGCGCACCATCGCGGCGCCGCCGTACTTGATGACCGCGCGCGTGCCGGCGAAGCGCTCGATGTACCGGAGCGCCTGCACGAGCGTGTCGGCCTTGAGCTCCGGCGTCTTCCGGTCGAGGCTCGGATCGCGGCGCACGGGGCCGTCGGGCGAGTCGACGAGCACCGCGGCGTAGTCCGCGTTGATTCGTACGTAGTCGTAGGAAAGGTCGCAGCCCCAGGCCGTGGCCTCGCCGAGGCCCGAGCCGACCTCGATGTCGACGAAGACCTCCTCGCCGCGGAGGAGCGCGCGGAGGGCGTCGGCGTCGAACGGCTGCGGTTTGCCCTGCGCGTAGACGAGGACGTTCTGCAGGCGCACGCTCGCGACCCCCGGATCGAAGCGAATGTGCTGCTCGGCGGCGCGCGAGCCGACCGCCGCGAGGACACGGCCCCAGTTCGGATCGGTCCCGAAGAACGCAGCCTTCGCGAGGTTCGACTCCGTGACGGCGCGCGCGAGCGAGCGCGCCGAGGTGAGGTCCTCCGCGCCGCGCACGGTGACCGTGATGAGGTGCTGCGCGCCCTCGCCGTCGGCGGCGATGGTGCGCGCGAGCTCGCGGCAAATGTCGATGAGCGCAGCGGCAAAGCTCTGCGCCTCGGGCGAGTCGCGGCGCGTGATCGGGTCATTCTCCGCCATGCCGTTCGCGAGCACGAGGACCTGATCGTTCGTCGACGTGTCGCGATCGACGCTGACCATGTTGAAGGTCTCGTCCACGGCGGCGTGGAGAATCCCGTCGAGCACGGAGACGTCGATGGCCACGTCGGTCACGAGGAACGCGAGCATCGTGGCCATGTTCGGGTGGATCATGCCCGAGCCCTTGGCGATGCCCGCGATACGCACGCGGTCGCCGCCGAGGAAGATCTCGCGCGAGGCGAGCTTCGTGCAGGTGTCCGTCGTGAGGATCGCCTCCGCCGCGGGCGTGGGATCCTGGCCGAGCTTGGCGATGAGGGCGGGGACCGCGGCGGAGACCTTGGCATGCGGCAAGGGCACGCCGATGACGCCCGTCGAGCAGGTGAGGACCGCGTCGAGGGGGACGCCGAGCGCGTCGGCGACGGAGGCGGCCATGCGCTGGTTCGCCTGAACGCCTTCCTCCCCCGAGAGGCAGTTCGCGTTGCCGCTGTTCGCCACGATCGCGCGCGCGTCCTTGCGAGGCAGCCGCGCGACGTTCCAGTCGACGCACGCCGCGCGCGACTTCGAGCGCGTGAAGCACCCGGCCGCGACGGCGGGCACCTCCGAGAGCACGAGCGCGAGGTCGGAGCGTTTGACCTTGATGCCGGCGGAGGCGCCGGCAAACGAGAAACCTAGCGGAATTTTCACGGGCCACCTCGGGATAGGGGGAGCCGCGGCGCGCGGGCGACGCGGGGGAGCCCTTCGTGGGTCAATGCGGCGAAAGCGGCGGCGCGCCGATCATGGCGCAGAGGTTCTGGAGCGCCTGCGAGGCGGCTCCCTTGAGCAGGTTGTCGAGCGCAGAGGTGACGACGACCGAGCCACGCTCGGCGTCGGCGCGGACGCCGAGGCGCGCATACGGGGTGTACGCGACCTGGGCGAGCGTGACGTCCTCCGGCGCGCGCACCTCGACGAGGTCCGCAGGGGCGTACGCGCGGCGGAAGAGCGCCTCGATCTGCGCGGGCGGGACCGCGCCGGAGAGGCGCGCGAAGGCCGTGACGAGCAGGCCTCGACGCACGGGCAAGAGGTGCGGGACGAACGTCACGGAGGCGCGCGCGCGGCCCGCGCGCGAGAGCGCTTGCTCGATCTCGGGCGTGTGCTGGTGGTTGCCCACGCGGTAGGCCGAGAGGTTCTCGTCGACCTCCATGAACAGGAGCCGCTCCTCGACCTTGCGGCCCGCGCCCGAGACGCCGCTCTTGCCGTCGACGTACATCGACCCCGGGTCGATCGCGCCCGCCTCGACGAGCGGCGCGAGCGCGAGGATCGCCGCCGTCGCGTAGCAGCCAGGGTTCGCGATGAGGCGCGCGTCCTTCGCGCCGCCCGTACGCGTCGAGGCGGAGGCGACCTCCGGCAGGCCGTAGTGCGCCTCGGCGAGCAGCTCCGGCGCAGGGTGGTCGAAGCCGTACCAGCGCGGATACGCGGCAGGATCCTCCAGGCGAAACGCGCCCGAGAGATCCACGACGCGCACGCCGTGCGCGAGCAGCTCCGGCGCGAGCTTGGCCGAGACCTCGGCGGGCGTCGCGAGCAGCGCGACCTCGCTCTGCCGGGCGACGGTGATGGCGTCGCTCATCGGCGCGACAGGGAGCTTCCCGACGCTCGCGGGCACACGCACGCGCTCGCCGAGCTTCGATCCTTGCCAGCGGTCTGCGGCGACGCCCACGAGCGAAAGCGAGTCATGGTCGGCGACGAGCCGCGCGAGCTCGCTGCCGGCAAAGCCGCTGACGCCGAGGATCGAGACGGGGACTTTGGACGCGCTCACGGGCGCGGTTCCCTACAGAGCGATGGCGCCCTTGTCAAACGGTTGTGCGCGCTCGCCGCGGGATGGCACCTCGGTTGCTCGTCCGAGCCGCAAGCGAGGTGACCTGTGCGGATCCGAAGCAACGTTGGCGCCCCGGACGGACGATATAGGCGAGTGAATCGCGACGGAAGCGGCGCGTGGCTCCTGGCGCCCGTCATCGCATTGTCGATGCTGGCTGCGGGCTGCACCGCGACGCTGTCGGCCGGGACCCCGAACGTGGGCGGGTACGACGTGGCGTACGCGGAGGCGGTTCCCGTCGATGTGAACATGTATCCGGCCGTCGCATATCGGGGCCGGCTTGCTTACCTCGTCGAGGGGCGCTGGTACTGGCCGACGGACAATGGCTGGGTCGTCTTCGTCGAAGAGCCGCCTGAGCTCGCGAGTTACCGCACGAATGTCCAGACCGCGCCGCGCGCCGTGCCGCCGCCTGCGGTCGAGTACGGCTACCCGCCGGTTCGTCCGACGAAACCGCGCGAGATCCATCGCGAGTACCGGCCGCATTGAGCGGCGAGACACAGGGGGAGGGGTTTCCATGCGCAATTCCATCATCCAATGGGCAGGCCCTTGGGCCTTGTTGCTTTCGCTCGCCCCCGCCGCGATCGGGTGCCAAGCCGAGGGAGCCGTGTTCGTGCCCATCGGCCGCAACACGGGGACGGTGACGCAGAGCTGGTCGATCGGAGGGCGCTTCGACGCGAGCCGCTGCCGCATGTTTGGCGCCGATCGCATGGAGCTCGTCATCCGCGACACGGCCGGACGCACGGTGGCGCGCGCTTATCAGCCTTGCCGAGAGATGCAAATGACGGTGACGCTGCCCGAGGGGACGTACGTGGGCGACGCGACGCTCATCGGCTCCGACGGGTCGGACGTGAGCACCACGCTCAACCTGCAGCCGTTCCGCATCCTTCGAAACACCGACACGCTCGTCGATACCGACTTCCCGACGTCGTCGATGCTGACGGTGCTCTCCGTCGACGCAGCCGCGTCGAGCACGCCGGTCGACGAAGAAGCCCCCTGATCCAAGGGACGCGCAGCGGAGGCACGAGCCACGTCCGAGGACAGACGCGTCGGCCTTGATCTGCGTCCCCCGTTTCATCCATGCTCTCCGCGCTCGCCTCCGGCTCCCCGGCAAGGCGGCGCCTCGCCCACGTGCTCGTCCCCGACGTGCTCTTTCACGGCCGCTACCGGGTCCTCCGCTGCATCAAGGCGGGCGGCATGGGCGCGGTCTACGAGGTCGCGGACGAAGCGACGCGGCGAAGGCGCGCGCTCAAGGTGATGCTCCCCGGCACGATCGAGGACCCGGTCCTGCGCGAGCGATTCTCGCAGGAGGCCACGATCACGGGCGGCATCGAGAGCGACCACATCGTGCAGGTCTCCGACGCGGGCATCGACGAGGGCACGAGCATGCCGTTCCTCGTGATGGACCTGCTCACGGGCGAAGAGCTCGGCAGCATGCTCGTGCGCCGCGGCGCGATGCCGCCGGCCGAGGTCGTGCTCTACCTGGGACAGGCGGCGCTCGCGCTCGACAAGACCCACGCGGCGAACATCGTGCACAGGGATCTCAAGCCCGAGAACCTGTTCGTCACGACGCGCGACGACGGAAGCCCGTGCGTGAAGATCCTGGATTACGGCGTCGCAAAGGTGATGGTCGAGACGACGTTCCAGCGCCGCACCGCGATCGTCGGCACGCCGCTCTACATGGCGCCCGAGCAGGTCCAGGGCGACGGCGCGATCGGCCCGCGCGCCGACGTCTACGCGCTCGGCCACCTCGCGTACACGCTGCTCTCGGGCGAGGCGTACTGGATGAGCGAGGCGAAGAGCTCGCTCTCGCTCTTCGTGCTCTTCAAGCGAATCATGGCGGGCCCGCCCGAGCCCGCGACGACCCGCGCGGCGCGGCGTGGCGTGCGCATCACGCCGCCGTTCGACGCGTGGTTCTCGCGGACCACGAACCTCGAACCGCAAAAGCGCCCCGAGCGCGCGACGCAGGCGATCGCCGAGCTCTGCGAGGCCCTCGGCATCGTGCCTTCGAACGCCACGATCGCCGTGGCCCTGCCCCCGCCGTCGAGCCCGCGCAGCACGCAGGCCATGCCCGCGCGTCCGCCGCCGGTCGCCGACAGGCCCTTCTTGTACGCCGACGCGCCCGCGCCGCCCTCGGTCGCGTCGAAGCCACCAAAAAGCAAGGCGAAGCCCGTCCACGAGTCCTGGGAGGACAACGTCCCGCTCTTCCGCGATCCAGCGACGGGCGCCTACAGCGAACGCTACCTGCGCCTGACGCTCGACGAGGCGATCGCGAAGGCGAAGATGACGGGCACGAAGTTCTCGATCGTCGTCTTCGAGCTGCCGCTGCGGGGCCTCGATCCGATCCGGGACAAGGCGACGATCGACGCCGACGTGCGCGAGCTGGTGAGCACGTTGCACGGGCTCTACGGGCGAAAGAACTTCCTCGGCCGGTATGGGCCGTCGAGCCTCGTGCTCATCGTGCCGGACGCGGGCAGCAAGTTCTCGCGCGCGTTCGCGAAGGCGCTGAGCGAGAAGCTCCGCGACGAGTTCAGCAAGCGCAAGGAGACGCGGCGGCTCATGCTGCGGCTGCGCGTGGGCGCGGAGCGGGTCGATCCGCTGGAGAAGTCGGCGAGCGATTTGATTGAGCGGGCGGCGAAGGCGGCTTTGGGCGACGTCTGAGAGCGCGTGCAGCACGCATGCTCCCCGGCGATGAGGAACGCGTAGAGGTACTTCGTCGGGCGCTTATGGTTTTTTGCGGGTTTCGCTCGGAGGAGGCTGCTGGTTCATCTTCGCAGCCAGCTCCGAGAACTTCGGACCATCCAACGGCCCATAGTCGAGGCCCTCGGGAATGAGGTCGGGGTCATCAGAGAAAATGGGAACGATGAGCCTGTCCAGCAGCTCCGAAAGAGCATAGCCGACAGCATGCCGAACGACGCGTTCCTCGCCTCTGTCACAATGAGATTGCGCAATCTCAATCATCTCATTAAAAAGATCAATGCAGCCCCGTGCTCGCACCAAAAGCTGCTCCGCGGTATCTTTATCCATACGTGGCTTCCTTTCTCCGATCAGGAGTGTCGAGGGCATCCATGCCGCTCGAGACATTCTTGTTGGCACAACCGGAACGCCGAGCCATCATCCCCTCTGGGCAACACCGTGTCGGCGCATTCTTCAATACACATCTGTTTGATCTTCTTACAATCTTCCTTGCTCGGCCTTTCATCCTTCAACGACACGGCCGCGACCACGACGAGGACCGCGACCGCGACGACGATCATGGTCCCGCCCGACCCGACGACCACCGGGATCAACCTGATCACCTGAGGCAGTGCCCACGTGTTCGCCAGCATGCCTCGTGTAGGCAAGAGGCCGCCGCGCGAGACCAGCTCGTCAGGGTCCGGCGAGAACCCCGCGTCCGCCATCCTCCGCAGCGCTTCCCTCATGCACTGCTGGACGCTGGCGTCGTCGAGCCGCGGGCCCTTGGACTTCACCTCCGTGACGAGGTCGCCCGTCATCTCGACTGCGAACTCGATCTCGTACGCGTTGTGCCGAAGCCGCTGGCCTCCCTCTTTGACGCACGCTTGAAGCGCCTGGACCGTCCTCGGAGGGAGCGCGAGCCCGCTGCCCTGCCTGGGCGCTGCGGCGTGCTCGTCGCTCGCCCCGCATCCGATCGGCACCATGGCCACCGCCATGCACGTCGCGACCAAGGTCGCCCCTGCGAGCCGCTGCCCCCTCATGACCCCACCTCCTCGGCCTCGACGCAGGTGGGGAAGGCTACGAGTGTCGAAACGCCTCCGTCAACCGTTCTCCCGCCATTTTCCCGGCGTTTCCCGCGCCCACATGCCGACATCCGCCGGGAGCATGCCGACATCCGCCTGGGAGCATGCCGGCATCCGCCTGGGAGCATGCCGACATCCGCCTGGGAGCATGCCGACATCCGCCAGGAGCATGCCGGCATCCCCCTGGGAGCATGCCGTCGTCCGCCGAGCGATGCCGACATCCGCCGAGCGCATGCCGCCATCCGCCGGGAGCATGCCGGCATCCCCCTGGGAGCATGCCGTCATCCGCCAGGAGCATGCCGTCATCCGCCAGGAGCATGCCGACATCCGCCGAGCGCATGCCGTCGTCCGCCGAGCGCATGCCGACATCCGCCAGGAGCATGCCGACATCCGCCGAGCGCATGCCGTCGTCCGCCGAGCGCATGCCGACATCCGCCAGGAGCATGCCGGCATCCCCCTGGGAGCATGCCGGCATCCGCCGAGCGCATGCCGTCATCCACCGGGGAGCATGCCGTCATCCGCCGAGCGCACGACGTCGTCGCCGCGGCTGTCCTCGCCTACCGCGGCATCAACGTATCCGCGAGCGTGCGCTTCTCCCCGAGCTCTCCGACGGCGACGCGAGAACGACCCCTTAGAACCCGGCGACGCGACGCCTGACAAACCCACGCAAATCGTGATACGAATCACGCCGCCTATGCGTCGAATGGCCCTCGCCCTTCTCGGCTTCGTGATCGCGGCGTGTACGACGCCCCCCGGGGCCGCCGTCCCGCAGGCGGAGCCCGGAACCACGTATTCGTTCCCGGCCGAGTTCGAGCCACACGCGTCGATCTGGCTCGCCTGGCCGACCTACGAAAACAAGGCAGGGCACCCGACCGAGCGCGTCGTGGAGGACATCGTCCGCGCGCTCCACGGCCACGTGTCGGTCGACCTGCTCGCCCAGGACGAGGCGGAGGCGGGCGTGATCCGGGAGCGGCTCGTGCAGGATGCCGTGCCGTCCGATCACGTGCGCATTCACGCCATGCCACACGCGGACATCTGGCTGCGCGACATGGGGCCGATCTTCGTGAAGACGAGCGGCGGCGGACGCGCGGTCGTCGATTACGCGTACAATGCCTGGGGATATCCCGGTTTTGATCGATCGAGCCGGATGGGTTTGATGGAGGACGCCGTCGATCGAAACGTGGCAGCGTTGCGAGGCCTGCCGGTCGTGCGATCGAGCATGTCGAGCGAAGGGGGCAATCGAGAGTCGAACGGCGCGGGGACGTTCATGCTCACGGAGCAGGTGGAGCGGCAGCGAAATCCGGGGATGTCACGCGCGCAGATCGAGGCAGAGTTCCGGAGGACGCTCGGCGCCAAAGCATTCGTGTGGCTGCCCCAAGGAATCGCGGAGGACGACGCGTCGTGGGAGGGGCCGCTGCCGGGCGGCATTTACACGCCGCTCACGCCGGGCGGGCACATCGACGAGTATGCACGTTTCGCCGACGCCCACACGATTCTGCTCGGCGAGGTGACCGAGGCCGAGGCGCGGGCGGATGTGATCCACGCCATGACACGCGAGCGGCTCGAACGGGCGCGCGCGGCGATCGAGGCGTCGGTGGATCAGGACGGCCGTCCTTTCCGGATCGTGCGTGTCCCGATGCCCGAGCCGCTCTATGACACGCTCGGCCCCGGCGACGGCGTTTACGAGTCATTGAAGAGAATGCAGTACACGAGCGGCGTGCCGTTTCCGAAGGGCTCACCCGTGCGGATCATCGTGTCGACGAGCTACCTGAATTTCCTGGTCACGAACGGCGTGGTCCTCGTGCAGGTCTATTCCAAAGAGGGGAGGCCTTCACGCGTGAAAGAAAAAGACGCGGCCGCGCAACGGATCCTCGGGGACGTGTTTCCCGGGCGGAAGATCGTCCCGATCGACGCCGAGGCCGTGAACCTCGGCGGCGGCGGCATTCATTGCATCACGCAGCAGGAGCCGCGCTGAGCGGCTACTCGCGCACCCACTTCACCCGGCCAAACCGCGCCGCCTTGTGAAAATTCCCCATCCCGAGGATCGGGGACCAGGCGACGCCACCGTTGTTCTGCATCGCATAAAAATTCATCCGCCAGGCATCCCCGGGCGCGGGCGGTGAGGCTTTTGCCTTGGCGAACGATTTCCAGGGAATCCGCGCCTCCACGGTGTATCCCTCGTCCTTGTCCTCGTCCGCGTCGATCGTGCCGCGGAGGACGACGGCGCTCGCGAGCCCGGCGCTCCAGTCCTGGTGCCCGAAGGGACCTGCGTTTCCGCCCCGAGGACGATTGTAATCGTCGAACTGCGAGTCGAAGACCAGGTTCTGCGGGTTCACCTGGATCTCGTAATAGTCCTTGTTGTCGCCGTCGCCGTCGGGGTCGATCATGACCTCGACGGTGTCGCGCTCCCAGAGGTGCGGATCCGGCGCGTCCGTGGGAAAACCGCCGCGGATCGTCGTGTCTTTCACGTCGAAGGCGACGTAGAGGAACTGGTCGTCCCAGAGGAGGCGCGCGCTGCCCTGCACCGGGATCCGCGGGTTGACCGCGCCGGACGCGACGTCGACGAAAGGACCCGTCTCCGTCGCCTTCGCCCACGCAGGCTCGTCGAGCTTACCGTCGATCGTGATCGTCTCGCCGGACGAGATCGCCTTGACGGCGATCTCTTTGATCACGCGCCGCGGATCCTCGCCCGGCGCGCTCTTCGCGCCCGTCCCGCCCGCTTGTTGTTCGGGTTTGCCGCCGCCCGGATCCCGCGAGCACGCGGCGAGGGCGAGCGCGCACGCGACGAAGACGAATCGACGCATGCGCGCTCCTTGTTACTTCCGGCCCTTCTTCCGCGCGTCGCGCTCGCGCTTGCGTTGCGACTTCTTCGCGTTTTTCTCGGCCTGGCTGAGGGTGCGCATCTTCGTCATGCTCGGCCCCTCGGCGCCGCCGCCCGGCATGCCCATGCCCGGCATCCCCATCCCAGGGAAGCCCGGCATGCCCATGCCCGGGAAGCCCGGCATCCCCATCCCGGGGAAGCCGCCCGGCATGCCCGGCATGCCGCCCATGCCCGGGAAACCCGGCATGCCGCCGCCGCCGCCCATGCCGGCCATGGCCTTCTGCATGTTCCGCATCTGGGCCATCTGCTTCATGCCGGGGATCTTGCCCATCATGCCCATGTTCTGGCCGAGGCCCGACATCATCTGCTTCATGAACAGGAACTTCTGCACGAGCTCCGCGACGGCCTCGGCGTTCGTGCCCGAGCCCTTCGCGATACGCTCGGCGCGCCGCGGCTCGCGGATGAGCGCGTAAGGATCACGCTTCTCGAAGCGCGTCATCGACTGGATGATCGCCTCGATCCGCACGAGCTCCTTGTCGTCGAGGTTCACGTCTTTCGGCAGGCCGCCGGGGAACATGCCGCCGAGCGGGAGCTTGTCGACGAGGTCCTTGAGCGACCCCATCTTCTGGATCATGCGGACCTGCTCGAGGAAGTCGTCGAGCGAGAAGTCGCCCTGGAGCAAGCGCTCGGCGTCCTTCTCGGCCTTCTTCTGATCGACGACCTGCTCGAAGTCCTGCATGAGGCCAACGACGTCGCCCATGCCGAGGATGCGGCTCGCCATGCCGTCGGCGCGGAACTCCTCGAACTTGTCCGTCGTCTCGCCGACGCCGCTGAAGAGGACGGGCGCGCCCGTGACCTCCTTGATGCTGATCGCCGCGCCGCCGCGCGCGTCGCCGTCGAGCTTCGTGAGCACGACGCCGCTGATGCCGAGGCGCTCGTGGAACGAGCGCGCGGTCTTCACCGAGTCCTGGCCGATCATCGCGTCGACCACGAGGAAGATGTTCTCCGGCGCGACGCGCGATTTGATCTCCGCGAGCTCCTGCATGAGCTTCTCGTCGATCGCGAGGCGGCCCGCGGTGTCGTAGATGATGACGTCACGGCCGAGCTTCTTCGCCTCGGCCTCGGCAGCCGCGCAGATCTCGACGGGCGACTTGCCCGAGATGTTGAAGACCGGGATCTTGATCTGGTTGCCGAGCACCTTGAGCTGCTCGACGGCCGCCGGGCGCTGCATGTCGGCCGCGACGAGCATGGGCTTCTTGCCCTGCTTCGCGATGTGCCGCGCGAGCTTGGCGCAGGTCGTCGTCTTTCCGGAGCCCTGAAGGCCGACCATCATGAGGCCGGTCGGGCGGCCCGACGCCCACACGATGGGCTCACCCTCGTGCGACATCATGGCTTCGAGCTCGTCGTGGCAGATCTTGACGAAGTGATCACTCGCCGAGACCTGCATGGTCTCGCCTTCGTGTTTCACCTTCGCTTCGAGCGTGCGGCCGACGGCCTTCTGCTTCACGCGGCTGAGGAAGGCCTTCACGACGCCGATCTCGACGTCGGCTTCGAGCAAGCTGAGCCTCACCTCACGGAGCGCGGGCTCGATGTTGGACTCGGAGAGCTCCGTGAGCCCCGCGAGGCGGTTGCGGGCCTGACGAAAACCTCGGGCGAGCGTGTCGAACATACGGGGGCGCTCTTTAGCACGAGGCGCGCGCGTCCGTACCCCCTCGCGCGCGTTTTCCCTTGCCTGGTTCCCCAGACTCCGTCAGCGGCGGCGAAGGCGCAGCTCGGTCGCCGCTTTTTCGCAGGCCGGCATGGCCTCCTCGCTGCTCTTGCGGATCTTCTCCTCGGCCGCGGCGAGGTCGGCGAGCAGGGTCTTCGGCACCGGGCCTGCGCCGCCGAGCGCGCGCTTGACGGCCTCCGTGCCCTCCTTGCCCTCGCCGAGCAGGCGGTAGGCCTCGACGCAATTGTCCCGGGCACGCTGGGCCTCGGGGCTCGGAGCAGGCTTCGTTTCGAGCGCCGAGAGCAGGTTCTTCCGTCCGGCCAGATCCTCGGCCGGTGCGTCGCGGAGGGCCTCGATCGCCGCGAGGAGCGCGCGCTCCTGCTCGGCTCCGGCCGACATGCAGCCGAGGGCGGAGGCGAGGCCCAGGGCGAGGAGGGGCGGGCCTCGGCGGATCAATCCGCGCCCGCGCGCTTCGGCGCCGGGCCCATCTGGATGCGCTCGCCGATGTACGAGCCGACCATCGTGAAGAGCACGCCGATCACCGCGAGGATGACGTACATGAAGAGCGGCAGCGTCCGGACGGTCTGCGACTTCATGAGCTGAAAGACCGTGGGGATCGCGACGAGCAGCGTGGCGACGACCGGCTCGGCCACCGTCTTTCCCGGCGAGATCATGCCGAGCAGGATGCCCCCGACGAACCACACGGGCACCGCGATCATCATCCCGTAGCGGCCCTCGAAGTCGAAGGCGCTGACGACCATCGGCAAACCGACGACGATCGCCGCCGTGAGCACGGCCTGGACGAGCAGCGCGATGCCGGCCCATGCGACGCTGAAGCCGTCGCTGCCGCGCCGCCCTTCACCGCCTTCGTCACGGCCTCGGCCGAGATCCATCGACGCGCCGCACGAGACGCACCGGCCGCTCGGCGGGACGGGCGAGTTCGTCGCTCCGCAGGAGGGGCAGACGACGGAGGAGACCTTCTTCGCGGACGTTGCCACGCGCGTAGGCTAGAAAAGCGAGGGCAAGAGGGCAAGAGATCCCCCGCCCGGCCGCGAGGAACCGGACGGCAGGCAGCGGAAATCCGACGCGAGGACGAAGGAACCCGGACCGCCCGGCGATGTCCGTCGGTTATACTCGTGACCGGACACCGCTACCCGACCCCCACCGCCCTGCTCGTGCCCCGCGATCCGTCGCCCACCCTGACCGCGCCCCGCCCGCCGGCCCTCGACGCCGCGGGGTCGGATCCCGACCTCATCGCGCTGCCCGCGCCGCCGAAACGCGAGCGCACGGCGACGGTGGTGCTGATGGCGATCACGACGCTCGCGGCCGCCTGGATGGCGTTCGTGCTGTCCGGAGAAGCACGTTACGCGCTCACGCCGGGCCAGCTCATGGAGGTGCCGGACCTCGCGACGCTCACGCCGGGCGCGGATCTGGAGAACCGCTACGTGCGCGCGACGGGCCTGCTCGGCACGACGGGGGCGATCCGCTACGGGCGCGCGGCGGAGGGGGACTCGTTCCGGCTCGCGCCCATCGCGGGCAACGAGAAGATCTGGGTGGAGATCCGCGTGCCCGAGGGCTTCGAGGGTCCCCGCTTCATGCCGCCGACGAGCTTCGCCGGCCGGCTCGTGCCGTTCCGCAAAGCAGGCCTGCGCCACGCGCGCCTGCCCGAATCCGTGCACGCGCAGACGAACAAGGCCGTGCCCGACGACGCGTGGGTGCTCATCGACGGGAGCTCGCCGCGCGCGTCGCGATGGGCCGTCGCGCTGGTCGCGCTCTTCCTGGGCTTCGCCGCGTGGAACCTCGCGGGCATCGTGCGCGTGCTCGCGCGGGTGCGCGACGGCGAAGCGCGGTAGACGCGCGCGTCAGGGTGCGCCGAGGAAATCGAGCAGGATCGGGTTCACGACCTCGGGTCGTTCGAGGTGCACGAAGTGGCCCGCGCGCGGCACCGTGTGCACGCGGATGCCCGCGAGGAAATGTCGCTCCTCCACACCGCGCGCGAGCTCGACGCCGATGCAGCCGTCGTCCTCGCCGTGCATGTGGATCGCAGGCACGGTCGTCTTCGTGAAGAGGAGGCGCCGTGCCTCGCCGAGGAGCACGCGCGACGAGAAGAACGCGCGGTAGTAGCCGATGACTTCGGACACGCGAGGAGCGATGCCTGCCTTGATGAGATCGAGGTCCTCGCGGGAGGCGGCGTAGCCAGGAGACCAGTCGCGCCAGAGGCGATCGATGAGCGCGAAGTCGTTCTTCGCGAGGCCACGCTCGGCGACGCCGCGGAGCTGGAAGTAGGCGATGTACCAGGAGCGACGAAGCTGCGCGGGCTGCGCGAGCCTCGGCAACGTGGCGCGGAGGTGCGGCACGGCGATCGTGACGAGATGGGAGAAGCGCGCGGGCGCGAGCGCGGTCGCGGCGTAGGCGGCGACGGCGCCCCAGTCGTGGCCGACGAGGCGCACGGGCGAGCCGGGCGAGAGCCGATCCGCGAGCGCACAGAGGTCGTGGCCGAGCGCTTCGGCATCGTAACGACGGCTCTTCGGGATGCCGCTCGGCGCGTAGCCGCGCATCGTCGGGCACGCGACGCGGAAGCCTCGCGCGACGAGTGGATCGATCTGAGCACGAAACGAGCGCGCGTCGTCGGGGAAGCCGTGCGCGCAAAGGACGAGGGGCCCGTCGCCGTGCACGGTGCACGAGAGTTCGACATCGCCGAGGTCGATCGTCTTCGTCACGAGCGTCTTCGTCGCCGCCATGGCGAGAGGCTACACGAGGCGCGCGTGACGGGGGGCGAACCGCGCGACGTGCGTCCGCGTGCTAGCGATCAGGGATGAAGCTCGAGTTCGGCATTCCGGTCTGGCTGCTCTGCGGGATCCTCGGCGCTTGGATCGCCACGACGAAGGGTCGCGGCGGTTGCTTCTGGTTCCTCACGTGCGCGGTGCTCGGCCCGATTGGGCTCGTCTTCGCGGCCGTCGTTTCGAAGCGGACGCAGAAGGACTGACGACGGACGCGTACGTCCCGCTCGACTCGCATCGACGTGTCCGGACGCGCGTGCACACGCTCTGGTCGTGGGCGAATAGACGGGGGCAAAATCGGCGCACGCTTGGACGCGCGGGACGAACGCGCGCGAACCGCCGAAGACGGCTTCGATCGTCTCGGGGCGGATGCGGCTCCCAAGCGAGACGATTCGTGGAGAACACGCGCCGCGTGGTCCGAGAATTCCCCGCATGTGCCTCTGCGCGTTCACGCGGGCTGGATGCGCGAGGTCCGAAAGGCCCACGGCCGCTGCCTTGCATTGCGACGTGAGCGAGCGCTTCGACGACGAGCGGACGGCTCGTCGCGAGGCGTCTTCCCCACGCGCGGCGCGAACCGAGCGAGGGCGGCACGCGAGACAAGGAGAGGTATCTCGATGAAGAACTCGATCAAGCTCCTCCTGGCTGCGACGATCGCCACGAGCGCACCCTTCCTGAGCATCGACGAGGCATCGGCGAACGGCGGACGCTACGACGGAAGTCCGCGCTTCGGCGACGTCGACGCCAAGCTCCTCGACAACGGCGATCTGCGGTTCGGCTTCGAGCAGTCGAACATCCGCCGGCAGAACATCCGTTACTCGCTCGACGCCGACCTCCAGGCCACGTACCGATGCAAGGATCGACGCGGGCAGTACGCGGGCGACCCGATCGTCGTGCGCGACTCGTGGAAGGATGCGAAGAGCTTCCAGGCGAACCGGCAGGGCCGCGTCAACGGGGAGTTCATCATGCCGCGCGATCGGTTCCGCGGCGCCGACGCTTGCCGCGGCAGCGGCTACCAGCCGGAGCTCACGCGGGTGACGCTCATGAACGCGCGTCTGCTCGACCAGACGAACAACGTACCCTACTCGCGTGAGCGCATGACCTGCGACAAGGGTTCCGGCGACTACGGCACGCAGTACGGCGGCAAGGGCGACGTCCAGTACGGCGGCAAGGGCGACGTCCAGTACGGCGGCAAGGGCGACAGCCAGTACGGCGGCGACAACCAGTACGGCGGCGACAACCAGTACGGCGGCGACAACCAGTACGGCGGCGACAGCCAGTACGGCGGCGACAGCCAGTACGGCGGCGACAGCCAGTACGGCGGCGACAGCCAGTACGGCGGCGACAGCCAGTACGGCGGCGACAGCCAGTACGGCGGCGGCAACGATCAGTACGACGATCAGTACGACGCCGGTGCGGGTGACAGCCAGTACGTCCCCAGCAAGGGCGGAAGCCAGTACGTCCCCAGCAAGGGCGGAAGCCAATACGTCCCCAGCAAGGGCGGAAGCCAGTACGTCCCCAGCAAGGGCGGAAGCCAGTACGTCCCCAGCAAGGGCGGAAGCCAGTACGTCCCTAGCAAGGGCAACTGAGCGTCGCGGTCGTCGGCTCCTCCTCCCGATCCCGGGTTTCGGTTCCCCGGGATCGGGTTTTCTTTTCGAAGCGCGTGATCACCACGAGCCGTCGCGGAGCGGCTCGGCGCCGAAGAGCTCGGCGAGCACCTTGCGGTACTGATCGGCGAGCCGCACGAGGTCGTGGAAGACCGCGGCGACGTCGTGCTCGCTCGCGAACGCGCTCACGGGCTCAGAGAAGGAGAGGACGACGACGTCCCCCGCGAGCGACAGACGACACACGCCCGACGTCTGGTCGTTCGCCGTGAGAAGGAGTCGGTAAAACGGCTCGTGGTTCGCCGAGGGCAAACGCACGAGCGGCACGCGCAGGATCACCTGCAAGCCTGCGCTGTCGAGGCGCACGGTGACCTCGGAGGGCGTCGCGTCTCCGCCGAGCGCGCGGTGCTGGATGCGCCACGCCCGTGGCCCCACGCGCGCCTTGTTCGCGACGATCCCCAGCGCAGCGAGCGCATCACGCACGACGCGCTCGGCCCCGGGGGATTCGCTCTCGTAAGCGTGCGGCAGGAGGATCCCGCACGACTCGCAACGATCGTTGTCCGCGGAGAACGCCTCGGTGCAGCCGGGGCAGCGATGGATGAGCGTGCGCTCGCCGAGCCCTTCGGCCGGCACGTCGAGCGCGCGGAGGTCGCGCGAGAGGAGCCCGACGGGCAGGACACATCGCGATCGATCGAGCGGATCCCGGCCGCTCCGCCGCGCCGTCGTGATCACGCCGATCACGCGCCCCGCCGCGTCGATCACGGGCGAGCCGCCGCGACCTGCACGCACGCCGAGATCCGGATCGAGCGCCGCGAGCTCGCCGCCGCGCCCCTCGGCACACACGACGGCCATCGCCGTCACGAGCGTGTCGCCGGGCGCCGCGATCAGCGTCGTGACGGCCTCGCCGAGCCGCGGCAACGGATCGGCGCGGAGCGGCAGCGGCACCACGCCGATCGCTTCGAGCGGGAGCACGAACGCGAGATCCCGCTCGGCATCCACGGCGACGACGCGCCCCGCCGCGCGCCTGCCCTCCTCTGTCGAGAGCGTCACCTCGGCCTGGAACCCGACCGTGCGCCAGCTCGTCACGATCACGCCGTTGCCGAGCGCGACCCATCCCGTGCCGCTCGACGTCCCCGAGGTCACCGTCACGACACCACGACGCGCGACGCCGAGCACGCTCTCCTCCGCGCCGCCGTGCTGCATGAGTTCCCCGAGCGACGAGGCGATACGCGAGCTCATCCGGACGCGATCCTCTTCAGCGCCGTCATCATCAGATCGAGCGCCGCCTGCTTGGGCACGTCGCGGAGCGCGTGCGCCACGATTTCCTTCAGCCGCTGCGACGTCTGCGCCGGCAAGCGCGTGCGCGAGAGCAGCTCCGTCAGCGCGCCGAGCGCGAGGAAGTGGCGGAGCGTCGCGTCCTGGGGCGCGAGCTCGATCTCCTCGACGTACCGCGCGAGGTGCTCGCGCGCTTGCGCCGCCGTCGCGAGCGGCTCGACGATGACCGCGCGCTCCTTCGGGAGCTGCGCGCGCACCGCGACGATCCGCTCCATCGCGAGCAGCGCGGGCTCGGCCATCGGGATCGGCGAGGAAGGACGCTTGCCGGCGGGCGAAGCGCTCGGCCAGATCGCCCGCGTCACGCTCGACGCGTTTCGGTAGAGGTACGAGACCGCGTCGGGCACGGCCTCGCCGAACTCGTAGATCGCGCGGTACACCGCGGCCCGCACGAGCAGGAGCATCGTCGCGGGCCGCTCCTCGTAGCTCAGCGCCGTCGCGAGCGCCTGCGCCTGGTGCAAGAGCTCGCAGAGTTTGTCCGCGGGCGTGAGCGCCCGGCGCGCGGCTGCGTCGTCGAGGTCCGGCGAGCCGGGACGTGTCACGCCATCGACCGCGGGCATCCCCGGCACGGTGCGCCGACGCGCGACGGGCGCCGCGAACGGGAGCGGCGTCGTGAGCGACGGGATCGCCCCGAGGCGCGCGGTCTCCGGCGGCGGCTCGCGGTCCGGCGCAGGCGGCGCGGCGAACGCGGACGTCTGCGGAACCCCGAGCCGCGCCGTCTGCGGCACGTTCTCGGGAGGCGCGAGCACCGGCGGCACCCCGTCCTCGCCGCGCCACGTATCGGAGAGGCGGAACGGCGCGAGCACCGGCGGCAGCTCCTCCTCCGCGGCGGGCCCGCGCGACGGCTCGTTCGCGAAGGCCGGTGCGAGGATCGGCGGCAAATCGTCGTCCGGCGGCGTCGTGTTGTCCGCGGGCCGCAGCGTCGAGGGCGGCGGCGGCACGACGGATCGTCGCTGCGGCGCCGGCTGCAGCGTCGACAGCGTTCGTTTCCTCCCGAGCGACTCCCACCCGCCGCCTCCGCGCGCGTCTCCGTGCGCCGCGGTGCGCGCGTCGAACGACGCCACGAAGATCTCCGCGTACCGCTCCGACGTCGACATCATCTCGCGGATCACGTGCCGCACGAGCGGCGGCGACGCCGCGCCGAGCTGTGTGACGAAGCGCAGGAGGAGCAGATCGTCCCGCAGGCACACGCGCGACGTCATCGCCTCCGCGTCGCAGAGCTCGAGCGAGAGCCGCATCGCGGGGACACGCTGGCTGCGCGGCAGGCGCGCCACCGGCGACTCCACGATCAGATGCATCGACTGCATGTCGAGCGACAGGAACACGCTCGACTCCTTGCCGATGAGCGCCCAGCCCGGCCCCTCGGGCAGGTTCACCGCGCGCGCCGTCAGATTCGTTTCTGTACCAACGACCTGACCCAGCGCCCGCGCGTACTCGCCGCGCCGGAACGCCTCGGTCGCTCTCTCCAGCCCCGAAGGATCCAGCGACGCGTGCCCGCGCGGCACGAACCTTCGCATCGAGTCTTCGAGCGCCAGCGGAGCGCGGTACTCCCCGCAGGCGTCGCAGCGTGGCCCGTGGACGGGCCATCCGCACACCGTGCAGAACTCCCGGGCCGTTCGGCTCGCGGCTCCCACCGCGCAGAGGATAAAGCGAACGCGGCCCGACGCGGGCACAATGTGCGCGCGCCGTGATCCACGCCGCCTTTTCCGGGGCCGTTCGCCCCGATCAGATCAGGGGGTTCAGGTGCAGGGGGGTCCGCGTTTCCCGCAGATCCACCTGGATTCGTCGCACGAAATGCGCCGCGAAGGCGCCCCAGGTCACGAACGTCACCACCCCGCTCACGAGCCCCGCGTTCCGGCCAAAGCCGATCGTCGTCGTGGCGAGGCCGCCGAGCAGGACAAACGCCGAGGCCACGAGCGCGAGCGGCAAGAACCATCGCAGCGCGATCCGCGACCGCTCCTCCGCGCAGAGCCGCGGCAGCGCCCAGCGCAGCCACACCACCGTCAGCACGAGGCCCCAGCTCTTCAGCAAGAACAAGAGCGCGCCCACGATCTTCAGCGCGCCCGCGCTCTCCTGCGTCGCGCCCGCCACGCCCGGCAGTTGCCAGCCGCCAAGGAAGATCGCGCTCGCGATCCCGCAGGCCACGAACACGTGCGCCCACTCCCCGAAGTAGAACAGAAGCTGCCGCGCGCCGATCTTCGCCGGTGGCGCGAGCTCGTCTCCGTTCGCCTCGGCCTCCCGCAGCGCGCCCGACGCGCGCCCGTCGGCCGTGATCATCGACGTCACGTACGCGAGAAACAACACGAACGTCGCCGGGTTTCGGAACACGAACCAGTGCCAGGGCCACCCACCCGCGTCGAACGGCGAGCCTCCCTGCCCGCCCTGCGCCGCGACGATGTCTTCGAGCCGAAGGGATCCCGTGCTCGACACGACGCACACGATCGCCACCAAGGCCGGCAGCTCCTGCAGGAACACGCGTCCTGCACCGCGCAGACCTCGCAGCACGGACCACGCCTGCCCCGCGAGCGACCCTCCCGTCACGAACCCGAGCCCGAGCAGCGCCAAGAGCGCGAGCAGGAAGAGCATCCCCACGTCGAGGTCCGCGCCCACGAGCCGCTGCGAGAACGGCATCACCACGAACGTCGCCGAGATCGCCGCGAACGCGAGCACCGGGGCGAGCTTCGACAGGATCGGATCGGCGTCCGGCGGCGCGATCGCCGAGGCCACCTCGCGATGCACCTCGGAGGCGAGCCGCGCGACCGGCGAACGCGCGAGCGCCTTCTTCCCGGTCCGTTGCGCGGCGAGCCGCGACGCCACGCGCCGCACGAGCCACGCCACCAGCGCGCCGAGCGGCGTCGCGAACACGAGCAACGTCGCCGCGGACAAACCCAGCACGATCGCCGCGCCGAGCAGGTCCGACGGCGCACTCGCGTGGAAGCCCTCGATCGAGATCGGCAGGACCCGCGGATCCTCGGCGCCGCGCCGCACGGTCGCGCGCGGCGCGCGCTCCTCGCCGCTCGGGATCACGTCGGCCACGCTCGTCACCTTCATGCCCTCGAAGCTCGTGATCACGTCGCCGCCCTCGATCCGCGCCGCGGCCGCGGGGCTGTCCGGACGAACCGCCGCCACCACGATCCCGCTCGACGTGGGCGCGTCCGGAGACACGGTGATCCCCAGGAAATCGAGCGCCCGTTGCCCGTCGCGCTCGCGGGCCAGCGCGATCGCGCGCCGCGGCGCCTTCGGCCGCACGTCGATCGTCACGTCCTTGACCGACCCCGTCACCGGCAGCGCGCCTTCGGCCTTCGTCTCCAGCGTCACCGTCACGTTCCCGTGGAACGTCGTGTGCGCCGAGTCGTCGCCCTGCCCGCAGAACCGCGCCACGAGCGCCTCGCTCACGGCGGCGCTCACCTTGTCGGTCGAGATCCTCGCCTTGTCGACGACGATCGTCTGCCCTTCGATCGGCGCTTCTCCGGGCCGCTTCAACGTCCCGCGAAACGTGATCGTCGCCTCGCGCGCCTCTCCCGTCGGCAGGTTCGTCCCGAGCACCTCCAGCCGATCGCCCGACTCGAGCTCACGCGGCGCCACGTCGACCACCCGCAGGAGGTCGGGCGCGGTGTCGTTCACGTTACAGCCGATCGCCAAGAGGCAGGCGAGGGCGAGCGTGATCCTTCCATGTCCGGGCATGGCCCGGGCTTATCCATCGCGCCGCGGCAAAGGGCCAAGTTGAGGGCGAACCGGCAGGAAATACCGGGCGTTGTCGAGCTCGTTCACGCCCACGTAGAGCTCCGCCTCGAAGACCTCCTTGAGGCGCCGGTACGTCATCACCTCCTCGATCGTCCCGTGCGCCACGAGCCTGCCGGCCTTCAAGAGCGCGATCCGATCCGCGTACTGCGCCGCCGCGTTCAGGTCGTGCAGCACCATCACGCATGCGAGCCCTCGATCCCGCACCTCGCGCCACACGAGCTCCGACAGCGCGAGAAAGTGCCGCACGTCGAGGTGCGCCGTCGCCTCGTCGAGGAGCAGCACCGGCGCCTCCTGCGCGAGCGCCCGCGCGATCGCGACCCGTTGCTGCTCGCCACCCGACAGCTCCGACACACGCCGATCCGCCAGCGCTTCGAGCTCGCACGCGGCGATCGCCCTCGCCACGGCCTCTTCATCGTGCTTCGACGCGCGCATCCATGCGCCCTGGTACGGCGCGCGGCCCATCATCACGATCTCGCGCACCACGAAGCCCACCGCCGGCTCCGACGACTGCGGCACGAGCGCGATCTTCTTCGCGATCTCCCGACGCTCCAGGCGCGCGAGCGGCTCGCCGAGAACGTGTACCTCTCCACGCTGGGGCTGAAGCGCGCCCGAGATCACCTTCACGAGCGTCGACTTCCCGGCCCCGTTCGGCCCGAGGATCGCGCAAATCTCGCCTTTTCGCACGGAAAGGTCGATGTTCTCGAGCGCCGCGCCTCCCGATGCGTAGCGAACCGACACCCCGGATAGTTCGATGGCATTCATGGCATCCGCGACATTTCCGGCCCTCGGACGATTCACGCTGTCATCAGCTTGCACATATGAGTTACAGGTGGTCCAATTCAGTCGAGGCGCGAAGGGGAGATCATGGATACGGTGAAGGAGACCTCGGGGGCCAGTGCGACGCCGCGGCGCGTCATCAAGCGGTACTCCAACCGTAAGTTGTACGATACCAAGGACAGCCGCTACGTGACCCTCCAGCAGATCGGGGAGATGGTCCGTGCGGGCGAAGAGGTCCAGATCATCGACAACGCGACCAAGGAGGACAAAACCGAGGTCACGCTGGCGCTCATCATCTCGGAGGACCTCAAGTCCCAGCCGCGAAGCGTGCCCCTCGGGACGCTGCGGGACCTGATCCAGGAGCGCGGCGAGCGCCTGCTCAACACGCTCCGCGAGGGCCCGATCGGTCGGCTCATCCCGGGCGGCGGAACCGAAGACGCCCCCGCGGAGGCGGCCGCGCCGGCCACCCCGGACAAACCCCCCACGCAGCCTCCGCCCGCGCCTGCTGCCGCCGTTGCTCCGGCCGAGGCGGACAAACCCGCCGCCTCCCATGGCGCGAAGGCGCGTCTGTCCGAGATCGTCGAGAGCTCGAAGCAGACCCTCGACCAGTGGCAGCACGCCGTGGACGAGCGGATCCGTCACATCCTGCCCGGCGTCGGCCTCTTCCGCGACCTTCAGGCCGACGTTCACCGCCTCTCGCAGCGCGTCGAGGAGCTCGAAGCCATCGTGCGCAAGCTCGGTGGTGAGCCGACCAACACGCCCGAGACACCCGAGAAGCCTGAGACCTCGACCGAGGAATAGTCGGGGGGGTGCTCCTGTTGGGAGACCGCGATGGCATTTTTCTTCAGTAAAAAGCCAGCTTCGGTCGCCCAGGACCTGAGCTTCTCCGGCGCTGGGGACGGCGCGCCGGGGGTCGACAATTTCGAGGTGGAGCTGCTTGGCCACCTCGACACGCTGTATGCGGTGAGCTGCCGCATGACACGGAGCACGACCGAGGCCGAGGATCTCGTCCAGGACACGGTCGTGAAGGCTATGCGTGCCCGCGACCAGTTCGAGCCGGGCACGAACCTCAAGGCCTGGTTGCTTCGTATCCTCACGAACACCTTCATCAACCGCTACCGCCGCGGCGGACTCGAGCGCGACATCCTGGAAGGTCCGGATGTCGAGTCGCTGACCGACGGATGGATCGGCGCGACGACGATGCGCGGCATGCGGGATCCCGAGACGGCGGCCCTCGCGCCGCTGGTCGAGGCCGAGGTGCAGCGCGCGCTCGACGATCTGCCGCCGGAGTTCCGCGTCGCGGTCGTGCTCTCGGACATCGAAGAGCTCTCCTACAAGGAGATCGCCGAGGCGATGGGCACGCCGATCGGCACGGTGATGTCGCGGCTGCACCGCGGCCGGAAGCTCTTGCAGAAGACGTTGCGCGACCATGCTGTCGCCCTGGGCATCGTGAGCGAGGGTTCCTCGAACAAGGCCGACCAGGCCCCGACGGACCTCGCGGCGTACCGGAAGCGGAAGCGGAGTGCTGCGGTATGAATGGGCTCAAGGTGATGACCGACGAGTGCTCGTTGTTCTCGCGTTGCATGTCGGCGTACGTGGACGGCGAGCTCGATCCAGGACACGCGGTCGACATGGAGGCGCACGTCCTTCATTGCGGCACGTGCTCCGAGCGCGTGACGTTCTTGCGGGTGATGCGCGCGAGCATGAAGCGCACGGCCGCGAAGCGTGTCCCCGACGCGATGCGCGCGCGCATCCACGCCGCGATGCTCGCCGAGAAGCGTCGCGTGAAAGAGGCCGATCGCGAGGTCCACTCCGCGAAGCTCGTGAGCTGGAAATACGCGGCGACGCTCGCGGCTGCGGCTGGCGTCGCGCTCACGGTGGCGGCCGCGAAAAACCAGAAGGACGTGGTGGTCACGCCGGAACTCGCGCGGATCGGCGCGACGACGGAAATGGCTGCCGCTGGCATGGACTCGCTGCTCGACGATCTCGTCGCGCTCCACGCGCATCCCTTGCCGCCCGAGACGACGAACCCCGAAGAGCTCGTCCGTTTCGACCCGCTCGTCGGCGTGCCCGTGCGTCGGCCTGCGTTCCAGCCCTTCGTGGCGAGCTTCAACGGCGCGCGCGTGCACGCGATGCGTGATCAACGTGCGGCGCTCCTGCAGTACACGGTCGAGGGCAAACACCGCGTCACGGTGTACGTCTTCGATCCGCGCGCCGTGCCGATGATGCGCGTGACGCGGCTCGAACCGCGCGTCGTGCGGGAGCGTCCCGTCTACGTGGGCAAACTCCGCGGCTACTCGGTCGCGGCGGTCGAGAAGAGCGGCGTCGGTTACGCGCTCGCGACGGACTTCGACGACGAACGCAGCGCGCAGCTCGTCCTCGCCGCCACGCAGCAGTAACAGCCGCTCGACGCTCGGGGGTTCGCGGGGACAACCCTGACGAACCCCTCCTCGTCCCCGACAAACCCTTCCTACTGCACGAGCCCCGCGCCACCCTTGCGCGGATCGGCGCCGACGGTGAGCACCCGCGCGCCGTCCGGGCCCTCCTGGATCGACACGGCCTGCACCGCGGAGAAGTTCGGCTTGCTCGTGTCCACGACCTCGCCGCGCTTCTCCAGATCCTGCAGCACCTCCGTCCCGATCGCCGCGTCGATGAACAACCCGCCCGTCGGCGGCGTCTCGAAGCGCGGCGCGGCCACGGCCTTGTCGACCGGCATGCCGAACACGAGATGCGACAGGAGCACCTGCGTCGTGCCCGTCGCGATGCGCGTCCCGCCCGACCCGCCGAACGCGAGCACGGGCTTGCCGTCCTTCGTCACGATCGTCGGCGTCATGCTCGACGTCGGCCGCGCCCCGCCGCGCGGATAGTTCGGCCCCTTCGACATGCCGAACAGCTTCTCCACGCGCTCGGCCGTGAAGTCCGCGAGCTCGTCGTTCAGCAAGAACCCGCCTTCCGTCACGAGCTGCGCGCCGAACATGTTGTTCACCGTCGTCGTGATCGACGCGACGTTCCCCTCGGCGTCCACGGTCACGATGTGCGTCGTGCCCGCGTCGGTCACCGGGAAGTTCTCGGCCTTCGTCGTCGACGTCATCGAGATCCTCGCGCGCCGCGCCTTCATCCGCTCGGGGCTCACGAGCTTCGCCACGTCCATCTTCACGAACGCGGGATCCCCGAGCAGCCGCACCCGATCTGCGACCGCGCCGCGCATCGTCTCGGCGAGCAGGTGCGTGTACGCCCCCGTGTTGTGCCCGAGCGCCGCGAGATCCACCTTCGAGTGCATGTGGAGCGTCTCCAGCATCATCACGCCGCCGGCCGAGGGCGGCGGCATCGTGACGACCTCGTAGCCCTCCCACTGCGTCCGCAGCGGCTCTCGATCGAGCACCTTGTAGTCCTCGAGATCCTTCTTCGTCATGCGGCACTTGCCGGCCCGCGCCGTGGCCAGGATGTCGGCCGCGATCGACCCCTCGTAAAACGCCTTCTTCCCCTCGGCGCCGATCCTCCGCAGCGTCGCGGCGAGCGCCGGGTTCTTCACGATCTCGCCCGCCGGCACGATCGCGCCGGCCTTCGCGAAGAGCCCGTACCGCGGCGACGAGAGCAGCCACTTCTCGTTCCACTTCAGCGCGCGGGTCATGTGGGCGCTCACGGGAAAACCTTTCTCCGCCGCGTCCGCCGCGCCGCGCACGAGATCGGCCATCGCGAGCTTGCCCCAGCGCGCGTGCATCTCCGCGATCCCCGCGACTTCGCCGGGCACGCCCGTCATCACGCCGCGGTGGTCCTCGGGCACCGGCCGCTTCGTGAGCTCCGTCGGCACGAGGTCCTTCGGCGCGGTCTCCCGGAAATCGAGGATCCGGATCTCCTTCGTCTTCGCGTCGTACACCGTCGCGAACCCGCCCCCGCCGAGCCCGCTCGACACGGGATGCACGACGCCGATCGCCAGCGCCCCCGCGATCGCCGCGTCCACCGCGCTCCCGCCGCGGGCGAGCACATCCATCGCGATCGCCGACGCCGTCGCGTTCTCCGTCGCCACGGCGTACTTGTGCTTCGTCGGCGCAGCGGGCGCGGCCGGCGCGGGCGCCTGCGCGGTTCCTTGCGGGATCAGGTTCGCGGGCGGCGCGGCGGGCGTGGGCGCGGCGGGCGGCGCCTTCGCCGTGGCCTCGTCCGGCGAGCGCGCGGCCGGCGCGCTGCAACCCGATCCGGGCAAGGCGACCAGCAGCGCGAGGGCGGCGGCAAACGATGCCGTCGAGAGGGCACGGAGAGTTCGCATGGCACAGCTCCATCTGCGCGGGCGCCCCGCGCGTGCGCTAGGATGCCCCGGCCGTGCCGCGGGGATCAACCGTGGCCGGAGAAAGCCCTCGATCCCCGACGGGAGAGCCAAACCATGCGCTTCGTGTTCGTGATGGACCCCCTGACCCGCGTGACGCACGACAAGGACACCACCTTCGCGTTCATCCGCGCAGCGCAGGCGCGTGGTCATCAGAGCTTCCACTGCTTGCCGCAGGACCTCTACGTCTCGCAGGGTTTTCCGTTCGCCACGGCGCACCGTGTCGAGATTCTCCCCGATCCGCCTTACATCACGCTCCGCCGGGACGAAGGCGCGCAACGCCTGCCGCTGCACGACGTCGAGGCCGTCTTCATCCGCAAGGATCCGCCCTTCGACCAGGCTTACCTCTACGCGACGCTCATGCTCGAGCCCGCGCGCGGCAAGACGCTCATCATCAACGATCCGCGCGGCCTGCGGGACGCCAACGAAAAGCTCTACGCGCTCGGCTTCTCCGAGTGGACGCCGAAGACGCTCGTCACGGCCGATCGCGACATGATCCACGACTTCGTCCGCGACGTCGGCGGAAAGGCCGTCATCAAGCCACTCGACGGCGCCGGCGGCTGGGGTGTCATGATGCTCCGCTCGGACGACAAGAACGCCCGCGCCATCGCCGACATGCTCACGGGCGAGGGCCAGCGGCTCGCGATGGTGCAGGAGTTTCTCCCGGCTGTGTCCCAGGGCGACAAACGTATCCTCCTGCTCGACGGCGAGCCGCTCGGCGCGATCCTCCGCGTCCCGCGCAGCGACGAGATCCGCTCGAACATCCACGTCGGCGGCAGCGTCGTCCCGACCGAACTCACGCCGCGCGAGCGCGAGATCGTCCGCTCGGTCGGCGCGCGCCTCAAGGCTGACGGCCTCTACTTCGTGGGCCTCGATGTCATCGGCGAACACCTCACCGAGGTGAACGTCACCAGCCCGACCGGCATCCAGGAGCTCAGCCGCTTCACCGGCCAGGACCAGTCGGCCCGCGTCATCGAGTGGGCCGAAAAAAACGCCCGTTTGCGTTAGTCCCGAGGGGGACGCCTCGCGTCCCCCTCTCGGCCAGGCAACGCCCGGCCGATTCACCCGCTCGAGGCGAACTCGGCAGGCGAGCTCGCAAAGCGCCGAGCGGCGCTCTCCCGTCTCCCCCCAAAATTTGGCCCGCGCGGCTCCCCTCGACCAGGGTTCGCGCATGGCCCCGCCCGCCCACGCTTGCGCCGTCTGCGCCGCCGAGGCCTCGGCGACGACTTCGCTCGTCCGCGTCTACATCGAGGGACGCACGCTCCACCTCTGCCGCAGCCACGCGGCCACCGTCGTCGCTGCGCGCCCGGAGACCTTCGAAGAACTCCGCGCGCTCTTCGTCGGCGTCACCATCCGCGCCGGCAGCGGCATCGAACGCAGATCGCCCATCGCGCGCCGCTGGGGCGAGGATCGGCGCGCCTTCCCACCGCGCCCCGAAGGCCGCCGCGCCTCGAATGGCCGCCGCGCCACCGATCCCCACGACTGACCCCGCGCCTTACACGACACGCATGCTGCACGCCCGGCGCATCGCCCTCGCCCTCGGCTCGAACCTCGGCGACCGTGCCGCCACGATCGAACACGCCATCGCCGACCTGCGCGACACGCCGGGGTTTGTCGTGGTCGACTGCTCGCCGCTCTACGTCACGCCGCCGGCGGGCGGACCGCCTCAAGGGGATTACTTGAATGGCGCCGTCCTCGTCTCGACGGCCTTGCCTGCGCGTGACGTCCTCGCGCGGACGCAGGCCATCGAGCGCTCGCTCGGCCGCGTCCGGCCGGATCCCGTCCGCTGGGGGCCTCGCACAATCGACATCGACATCCTCTGGATCGAGGGGGAATGCATCGACGAGCCTGGCCTCGAAGTCCCGCATCCGCGCCTCGAAGGTCGCGTCTTTGCGCTCCGCCCGCTCCTCGACGTCGCCCCCGACGCGACGCACCCGCGCACGGGGAAACGTTACGACGAGCTCCCTGCGGCGCACTTGCCAATGATGCGAGCATAAGACGCACGGAAGCGTCCTCGACATAGCCGCGGGGAGCGGGTATGGTCGCGTCATGCATAAGCTTCGTGTTTCCTTGGTTGGGCTTTTTCTTTTGGGCGCCGCGCAGGTCCTCGCCGCGTGCGGCAGTGACGTCACGAATAACGGGCAAGGTGGCTCGGGCGCGGGCGGCAGCGGCGGCGCGGGCGGCACGGGCGGCGCAGCGCCGGGCGATGCCAGGCAGGCGTGCATGGATTTCTGCCACGTCGGCGAGGTCAACAACTGCGGCATGCAGCTCGGCGATTGCAACGCGTTTTGCGACGAGGCCTTCGCCGACATCCCCCCCGAATGCGAGGACCAATTCGGCGCGCTCTTCGCGTGTTACATCCCCGCCGCGAAGGATTGCCCGAACGACCCCCCGCCCGAGTGCAACGACGAGCAGGAGGCCGCGCAAATGTGCCAAATGGCAAACGGCTGCCTCGAGGGAGAATGCTTCGCCGGCGCCGGTCCGAACGGCGAATCGAGCTGCGGCTGCTCCTCGACCTGCAAGGGTGAGCCCTACTCGACGAGCTGTGAGACCCCCGCCAACGGCGGAGTGACGACGTGTACGTGCACCACGGGCGACACGGTCGTCGGCACCTGCACGAACCCCGACCCCGAGACGTGCGGCCCGAAGACGAGCTGCTGCGCCGAGCTCTTCAACCTCTGAGCATCAGCCCACTTCGGGCTCGGGCGGCATCACCTTTTCCACGAAATACCTGAGCACGTCGAGCGGGGTGATGATCCCGACGAGCCGTCCGCTCCGCACCACCGGCAAATGGTGGATCTGACCGGTTCGCAGGATGGCCATCACCTCGTCCGTCGTGGCGAACTCGTCCACGACGATCGGCGGGTGGCTCATCACGTCGCGCGCCGCGGCTCCGGGCGTCTGCCCTTGCAGCAGCGTCGCCATCAGATCCGTCTCGCTCACGAATCCGACCACGCGCTCGTGCTCGTCGACGACCGGGACGCCGCCGATCCGCGCGTCCACGAGCAGGCGTGCGATCTCCTCGAGCGGCGTCCCGAGCGAGACGGCGTCGGCGTGATGCGTCATGATGTGGCGCGCGTGTCCCTTCATGGCCGGGGGTAGAATGGAGCCTCGCGCCCGCCCTGTCCACCCCTCGCGCGCGTCCGTCCCCGCAGGCTGAATTTTTGGTTCAAACGAGGCGGGTTCGTCCGCGCGACTTGAGCGCCGCCACGACCTCTTTCACGTCCTGCGCCCGCGCCCGTGGCACCACGAGCAAGGCGTCGTCGGTCTCCACCACCACGAGATCCTCCACGCCGACGAGCGCAATCACGCGTTTGCCCTCCTCCGCCCCCGTGCGCAGATCGAGCACCAGGTTCCGCCGCGCATCGACGAACAGCGCGCTCGGGGGCGCGGCATTCTGCTGCGCGTCCTTCTCGGCGAGGTCGAACGCGGTCTGAAAACTCCCCACGTCGCTCCAGCCGAAATCGCCGGGCACGACCGCAAACTGGTCGATGTGGTCCATCACGCCGTGATCGATGCTGATCGAAGGCAACATCGGGAAGATCTTGTCGAGTGCGGCTTGCTCCTCCCCCTCCTCGGCGGCGCGGTCGATCGCGTCGAGCCCCTCGGCGAGGGCGGGCATGTGCGCGCGGATGGCGTCCACCATGTCGCGCACCCGAAAAAAGAACATCCCCGCGTTCCAGAGGTGCTTGCCGCCGGCCACGAAGGCTTCCGCGCGTGCAGCGTCCGGCTTTTCGACGAATCGCGTAGCCGGAAGCGCCTCCACGCCGCGCGCTTCTCCTTCGAGCTCGATGTATCCATACCCCGTCTCCGCGTGCGTGGGCTTGATTCCGATCGTCGTGATCGTCCCGCGCGCGGCGGAGGCCACGGCGCGCTCCAGCGCGAACCGGAAGCCCGCGACGTCGCGCACGTGGTGATCACTCGGCAACACCATCAGCACCGCGTCCGGGTTCGTCCGGGCAATGTGAAAGCTCGCCCAACCAATACAAGGCGCCGTGTTCCGCGCGGCGGGCTCGACGAGCGTGTTCTCGGCGTAGAGCTCCGGCAGCGCCTCGGCCGTCTGCTCCACGAGGTGCTTGCCCGTCGCCACGAAGAGCCGCTCCCAGTCGACGAGCGGCGTGATTCGCTCCGCCGTCTGCCGGATCAGCGGAGACTTCCCGACCAGGGGCAAGAGCTGCTTCGGCCGCGCGGCGCGCGAGGCCGGCCAGAAACGCGTGCCGGCGCCGCCGGCGAGGATCAGGGCGTAAATGGAAGGAGCGGATTGCATGGTTTGTCATCCATGGACATAACGGCCATCGCCGCAGGCGCCGGCGCCTCCCGCATCGAAGCTTCGCCGAACGAACGGCCGTACGAGACCGTGGCGAAGCCCAAGGGGAGGACCCAGAACGCGAGCCGCGCGAGGGCGTGTTTTTCGAGCAAGCTGCGCGCGAGGCCGATCGCGACCGTCGCGCCGAGAAAAGCCGTCACCAGGCCGAAGCCGATCGCAGGCGCGCCGATCTCCGTGACCTCGGGCCGCGCGCCGAGGCCCGCGACAAACGACACGAGCAGCGTGATCCCCGTGAGCGCGAAGGCCAGATCGAGCGCCCGATCGGCCTTCGTGCCCATCCACATGGCGATCACGAGCGCCGCGCCCACGTCCGAGCCGCCGGGCAGCGCGCCCGTCCCGTGCACGAGGCCGAGCAACGCAGCGAGCGAGAGCGACGGCGCCTCCACGCGCCCGGCCGGCGCGAGGCTCATCGTCGCCACGAGGAGCCCCGTCCAGACGAGGCCAAAGCCGACGGCGATCGGCGCGCCGGTCCAGAGTTCCAGGAACGGCGCCGCGAGCGCGCGCGAGAGCAGGCTCGCGGCCGCCGCGACCACGAGCACGGCCGCGTCGTGCGCGCCTTTCGACGAGCGCAAGAGCGAGGGACGCGCGACGGCCCGGAGCCCCTCGGAGACCGCAGCGACGAGGTGCCGCCGGGCGCCGACGAGCAGCGCGGAGGCCGTCGCGACGTGCAAGATCGATTCGAGCGCCGCGGCGCTGCGGCCTGGATCGAGCCACAGGCGGGCGACCGCGTCGTGCCCCGAGCGCGAGATCGGCAGCGCCTCCGCGAGGCCCTGAATCCCGGCCAAGAGCACGACCTCCGCGAGCGGCAGCACGCGGCCAGTGATAGCAGCGCCGCGGCGCTGTTGTCCATCCGGGCCGCTTCGGCGTCAGGCCGCCTTCTCTCGTGAGCCGCCCTGCGTCATGCCCTGTTCACTGCCGCCCGCGCCCGTCGTGGCCTGCGAGGTCCCGTGCGTCCCGGCCGCTCCTCCGCCGGCCGTGGACGTTTGTCCCGCGGTCGTGCTCGCGCCCGTGCCTGACGCGCCGCTCGCCGAGGTTTGTGGACGCACGCTCGATTGCGCGCCTTGCTCCTCGGCGCGGGCTTCTCCGCGCTTCACGCTGATGCGCTTCGGCTCCTCCGCTTTCGATTTCGGGATGAGCACCTCGAGCACGCCGTTCGAAAGGTTTGCGTCGATCCGCTCCGGATCGATCCCTTCGGGCAGCGTGAACGACCGGGTAAAACTCCCGTACGAGCGCTCGTAGGCCCAGTACCGCTCGTTCTCGTCGCGCTGCTCCTCCTCGCGCCGGCCGCTGATCGTGAGCCGCCGGCCGGAGACGTCGATCGAGACGTCGTCCTCCTTCAGGCCCGGCAGATCCGCGCGGATCGCGTATCCATCCTTCGTCTCGCGCACCTCCATGTCGGGCAGGAAGGCCCGGCCTTGCGGCAGGAAGGATTCCATTTCGGCGAACGGATCCCACGCGAGCATCTCGCGCATGCGCCGGAATGGATCTCCGTACCCGAGCGAGCGGAACGGATCCCCCGTCGCGAGCCTTTGCTCGCGCCCCGGCTCCCGGGCGCCTGCCTGTGTCATTTCCCTCGACGGCCCCTGCCCTTCTCGACCTTCTCGTCTGCGCATGAAACCAGCCATGACGACCCCCTCCTGTTCGAACGGATTCGCGCGCGCTTCATGCACGTTCCGTGCGCAGGCCGGACACGGTGACGATTGCACAGCGACGCGGAGGAGCCTGCCTCGGAGCGTCACGGCCGGGCGTCCTGGAAGGAGGGTCGCGCTCCTTCGCGCATGAAGGTTGCACGGATCGAAGGACATGCGCTGTTTGCTCCTCGCCCTCGCGCTCGCCGTGACCGGATGCGGCGGCTCGTATTATTATCAGCCTGCCGAGCAAGCCAACGCGACGGTATCGGGATATCCGGCGGCGCGGTACGACATCCCGCCGGGCACGGGCCAAGGGGACGTGCGGGTGAGCTCGTTTGGCGTGACGGACGTGCGCCTCTCCGAGGACGAAGAGCCGGTCCGCGCGCTCCACGTCCGGTTCGTCGTGGCAAACGAGGACGGCGCCGAGCCCTGGACCGTCGATACACGCGAGCTCCGCGTGCAATTCGCCGACATGGCGGGCGAGACCGCGCCCGTGGTCGCGAACGCGACCCACGCGAGCATGCCCGTCGTCGTGATCCCGCGCGGCGAATCGACGACGATCGACGCCTATTTTCCGCTCCCGGAGTCGCTCCGGGGCGCCCGCGACCTGCCGCAATTCGACATCGTCTGGCGGGTGCACACCGACGATCGTATCGTCACCCAGCGGACCCCGTTCGAACGGCGCAGCGTCGAGCCTCCCCCGACCACGGCGACGTACGGGTTTGGTTATGGCTGGGGCGGCGGGGCATATCCGTATTGGTGGTACGATCCGTTCTTTTATCCGCGCTCGGTGATCATCCACCGAGGCCCGGCGCAGCCGCGCGTCTATTATTACGGCTATCCGCGCTGAGGAATCCGGATCGTCGTGCAGGGAGGGGGCCCGGGATGGCGGCGACCGTAAAACTCGGGGCGACGAGCGTCGCGAAAAAAGCGCTCATGGCAGCGAGCGGGGTCGTGCTCACGGCGTACGTCGTGCTGCACCTCGCGGGCAACCTGCTTTATTTCGCGGGCCCCGAGGCGCTCGACGCGTACGGCGCGCTCCTCCATGAGAACCCCACCCTGCTCTGGTCGGCCCGCACCGTCCTCTTCGCGTCGTTTTGCATCCACGTGGTCGTCGCGCTCGACCTCTATGTGCGCCGACAGGTTGCGCGCCCGATCTCGTACGGCCGCTACGAGCGCGCCGCGAGCAGCCTCGGCGCGCGCACGATGCTCTGGACCGGCCTCGTCTTGCTCGGGTTCGTCATCTACCACGTCCTCCATTTGACCATCGGCCTCTTCCACCCAGCCTATTCCCCGGGTCGCGTCTATTCGAATGTCGCGGTTGCTTTTTCCTCGATCGTGCCCACCGTGATCTACGTGGTCAGCATGCTCGCGCTCGGCTTGCACGTCTCGCACGGCGCGCTCGCGATGACGCAATCGCTCGGCCTCACCTTGCAGCGTGACCGGCTGCGCGTGCTCCGGCGGCTCGCCGCTGTCCTCGCGTTGGTTGTCGCCGTGGGCCTCGCCGCCATTCCGCTCACCGCACTCGCGCTCTCGCTGCTGCGGGGGCGTTAGGGGGAGGCATTCATGCACCTCGACGGCAAGATCCCCGGCGGCCCTCTTCCGCAGAAATGGGAGCGCCGCAAGCTCGACTATGCGCTCGTGAGCCCGGCGAACCGCCGCAAATACACGGTGCTCGTCGTCGGCACGGGCCTCGCGGGCGCCTCGGCCGCGGCCACGCTCGGCGAGCTCGGCTACCGCGTCGAATGCGTTTTTTTCCACGACAGTCCCCGCCGCGCGCACAGCATCGCGGCCCAGGGCGGCATCAACGCCGCGAAAAACTACCAGAACGACGGCGACAGCGTGCAACGCCTCTTCCAGGACACGATCAAGGGCGGTGATTACCGGGCCCGCGAGGGCAACGTTTACCGCCTCGCCGAGGTGAGCCTGCGCATCATCGATCAATGCGTCGCGCAGGGCGTCCCATTCGCCCGCGAGTACGGGGGAAAACTCGCGAACCGCTCCTTCGGCGGCGCTCAGGTCTCACGCACGTTTTATGCGCGCGGCCAGACAGGCCAGCAGCTCCTCCTCGGCGCTTACCAGTCCTTGCTCCGCCAGGTCCAGGCCGGCACCGTTCGCCTCTCGCCGCGCACGGAAATGCTCGACCTCGTCGTCGCCCACGGCAGAGCCCGCGGCATCGTCGCGCGGGATCTCGTGACCGGCGAGATTCGCACGTTCGTCGCCGACGCGGTCGTCCTCGCCACGGGTGGCTATGGCAATGCGTATTTCCTCTCCACGTATGCGCGCAACTCGAACGCGACCGCGATCTGGCGCGCCCATCGCCGCGGCGCGTACTTCGCGAACCCGTGCTTCACGCAGATCCACCCCACGTGCATCCCCGTCAGCGGCGAGCATCAATCGAAGCTCACGCTCATGAGCGAATCGCTCCGCAACGACGGCCGCATCTGGGTGCCGCTCCGCGCCGGGGACAAGCGCTCGCCCGAACAGATCCCCGAGGCTGAGCGTGATTATTACCTCGAACGCCGCTACCCGAGTTATGGAAACCTCTCGCCCCGCGACGTCGCCTCCCGCGCAGCCAAGGCCGTCTGCGACGAGGGCCGCGGCGTCGGCCCGAGCGGACTCGGCGTGTACCTCGATTTCGCGGACGCCATCCGCCGCCTCGGCGCAGACGTCATCGCCGAGCGGTATGGGAACCTCTTCGACATGTACGCCGAAATCACGGGCGAAGACCCCTACCGCGCCCCGATGCGAATCTACCCAGCCATTCATTACACGATGGGCGGCCTCTGGGTCGATTACGACCTCATGAGCACGATCGACGGCCTCTTCGTGATCGGCGAGGCGAATTTTTCCGATCACGGGGCGAACCGCCTCGGCGCGAGCGCGCTCATGCAGGGCCTCGCCGACGGCTATTTCATCGTCCCGCTCGCCGTGGGCAGCTACCTCGCGCGCGCGAAGCCGCCGGCGATCGACGGCGCGCACCCCGCATTCGAGGAAGCACGCAAAGAAACGGCGGCCCGCATCGAGCGGCTCCTTTTGGTGCGTGGCAAGCGCACCGCCGCCTCGTTCCACCGCGAGCTCGGCAAGCTCCTCTGGGACACGTGCGGCATGTCGCGCAACCGCGAAGGGCTCGAACGCGCGCTCACCCAGATCCCCGAGCTTCGCGAGAAGTTTTACCGGGAGCTTCTCGTCCCCGGCCAAGGCGAATCCTTGAATCGTGAACTCGAAACCGCCGGCCGCGTCGCCGATTACTTCGAACTCGGCGAGCTCACCTGCCGCGACGCCCTCCACCGCGAAGAATCCTGCGGTGGCCATTTCCGCGAAGAATACCAGACGCCGGACGGAGAGGCCCTGCGCGACGACGAGCATTTCGCCTACGTCGCCGCGTGGCAATGGCGCGAGGGCGAACCGCCCCTCCTGCACAAGGAGCCGCTCGTGTTCGAGGCGGCCCCGCCCATGCAAAGGAGCTACAAATGATGCGGCTCGCGCTCGAGGTCTGGCGGCAGCGGAGCCCCGAGGCGCCTGGACGGTTCGTCCGGTACGAGACCACCGAGGCCTCGCCCGACATGTCGCTCCTCGAATTGCTCGACGTCGTCAACGAGGGCCTCGTGCGAAAAGGCGAAGAGCCAATCGCCTTCGACAGCGATTGCCGCGAGGGCATTTGCGGCACCTGTGGATTCATGGTCAACGGCCTCGCGCACGGCCCGCTCCAGGGCGCGGCGGCGTGCCAGGTCTACCTGCGGAACTTCCGCGACGGAGAGACGCTCTGGATCGAGCCGTTTCGCGCGAAGGCTTTTCCCCTCCTCAAGGACCTCGTCATCAACCGGAGCGCGCTCGATCGGATCATCGCCGCGGGCGGTTACGTCACCGTCAACACGGGCAATGCGCCGGAGGCCAGCACCTCGACGATCCGCAAGGACTGCGCCGAGCGGGCCATGGACGCGGCCGCGTGTATCGCGTGCGGGGCCTGCGTCGCGGCTTGCCCGAATGCCTCGACCGCGCTCTTCACGGGCGCGAAGATCACGCACCTCGGAAACCTCCCGGAGGGCCAGCCCGAGCGCGGTCGGCGCGCGCTCCGGATGGTCCGGGCCGCCGCGGCGGAGGGATTCGGCCATTGCACGTTCGCTGGGGAATGCGAGACCGCGTGCCCGAAGAGCATCCCCCTCCAGGTCATCACGCAAATGAACCACGACTACCTCGCGGCCCGGCTCTCCGGCGAGGGACGCGCACAACCGCGGCACATCGAGCCCGGGACACCAAAACGACGCCGCTGACGCGCTCGCGCTGCGCGCCGCCGCCGTGGTAGCCTCGGCGCCGCGCCATGCTTCCGACCTTCCTCGCGCGGCTCGCCGACCCTTCCATCAAGACCGTCCTCCTCTGCGGCTGCGGCGGGGGCTTCGATTTCCTGCAAGGCGCGACGCTCTTGCCCGAGCTCGAGCGCCTCGGCAAGCGCGTGATCCTCGGCAGTTATTCGTTCGGGCAGCCCGAGCGCATCGACGACGCGGCCGTCGTGTACACGGCCGAGACGGGCGCCGTCGTCAAGCAGGTCCTCGCGTATTCGAGCCCCCCGCCCGATTACGGCCCGGAGGTCCACCTCGCGAGCTTCCTCGACCAGGAGCGCCCCAAGAGCGCGCCGCATTTCGTCTACGCCTATTACGCGCGGTCCTTCACCGTGCCCGCGCTCCGCGCCTTTTATGCCGAGCTCGTCCAGCGCCACGAGGTCGATGCCGTGATCCTCGTCGACGGGGGCTCGGATTCGCTCATGCGCGGCGACGAGGAGGGGCTCGGTGATCCGATCGAGGACGCGGTCTCCGTGGGCGCCGTGGCCTCGCTCGAAGGCGTCAAGCTCAAGCTGCTCTGCTCGATCGGCCTCGGCGCCGACCGCTTCAATGGCGTCTCCGACGCCGCCAGCCTGCGGGCCATCGCCGAGCTCACCGAAGCCGGCGGCTTCCTCGGCGCCGTGAGCCTCGAACCGACGAGCCCTGGATTCGACTTTTACAAACGCTGCATCGAACACGTCTATGCAAACCAGACGTTCCGCTCGGCGCTCACCGGATTCATCCTCTCGGCGGCCGAGGGCCATTTCGGCGGTGAGAGCGTCCCGCCGGCCCTGCGCAACCGGGTGAGCCCGGGCCGGTTCTTCGTCTGGCCGCTCATGGCCATGATCTGGGCCTTCGACGTCGAGGTCGTGGCGCGCCGCTCGAAAATCGTCGGTTGGATCCACGATTGCACCACGGTGCGAGATTGCCACCTCGCGCTCGGCCGCGGGCGCGCCTCGCTCGCGGAGGGCCCGCGCGAGGTGGAGAACCTGCCGCGGCAGGAGGACATGGTCGGTTATTGACCCATTTCGCTCCGACGAACGCGACTCTCCTCCGACATCCGGCGAATGCAGAGCCGGAGCCCCTCGCGCAGGTTCGCGCACGTCGTCACGCTCGACAGATCGAGCCCGAGCGTCACCGCCGTCTGCGCCACCGTCGGCCGGATCCCCGTGACGATGCCCTCCGCGCCGAGGAGCCGGATCGCCCGAATCAGGCTGAAGAGGTGGCTCGCCGTGGCCGTGTCGACCATATCGACGCCTGTCATGTCGAGGATCGCGAACCGCGCCGACGTGCGCACCACGGCCGAGAGCAGGTCGTCCATCACGCGCGCCACGCGCTTGCTGTCGACCACGCCCATCATCGGGAGCGTGAGCACCTTCTCCCATACCTGGATCACCGGCGTCTCCAGGTTCCGAATGACCTCCTCTTGCCGCTCGATGAGATCCATCTTCGTCCGGAGGTCGACCATGGCCTTCTTCACGTCGCTCTTGGCGAGCGTCAAGCCAAGCATGTGCGTAACGTCGCCGGCCTCGTTGCGTATCGGCAAAAACCAGCTCTCCCACAGGACATCGAGAGCCTCGCTCGTCGCGTGGACGACCTCGCCCGCGAACGCGCGACGGATATCCGTCATGGAACCCACATCGCCGCCGAAAATCTCGAAGAGGTTTTGCCCGATGAGCGTCCCGGGCTCGAAGCCGCCAGCTCTGCACCCTTTGCCGTCGTGCACGACGTAATCACCCTGCTGGTCGACCACGTACACGGAGATATCCACGTTATCAAGGATCCCCCGGAGAACACGCTCGGGCGAAGCCGCGGGCAGCAAAGTGAGGTCCTCGGCGGGGGGCACGGCGAGCCGCCCCGAGGAGACGCGCGGCGTCGGGACAATCGTCACATACACTTCGACCCGCCCTGGCGCGCGCCGCGCATGCAAAGAGAACGAGCGATAGATCCCCTCAACGTCACGCATCTGACAGAGGGCGCTCCAGGCATCGCCCTCGTTCATCGTCGCCCACGACGACGCGACCGCGTCCCTGTGATCGGGGTGAACGGACTCGAACAAGGAACCGCCTCGCACGCGCTCGGCTCCGAGGACACGCTCGGCCTCGGGATTGAAGCCGGAAATCGCGCCCTCCTGGCTCGTGACCACGAGGATGCCCGGGCAATGCTGGAACCAAGCCGAATCCATTACAGTCTCCACGAACCTACGGGGCCGAACGAAGGGACTATCACGCCGCTCGTAGCATCGTCGAGCAGGAAATATGCAAAATTGATTACACCCCGAAAGGAATAATCAAGGATAGGTCGACCGCGTGACGTGACGTAAGGACGCGGCGCGGTTCAGTCGTCCACGCGCGCGGCAAGGGCCTTCGGGGCGATCATCTTGTAGCTGCCCGTGACGAGGGCCCGCACCTCGTTCCAGTCGATCGGGCCGTCGTTCGGCTCGTCGAGCCGCACGTTGATCCACCCGTGTTTGCCGACGTATTTCGCAATGGTGAACCGCGGGTCGGTCGCCACGAGCCCGGCCTGCATCTCGAACGTGGTCTTCACGCCGAACGACCCCACGCCGTTTTCCCCGCCCATTGCGGCGAAGATCTTGTCCCGCACGCGGAACGTCGGGTGCCCCCAGGCCTCGACCTCGGTCGCCTCGGGAAACCCCATGCAAATGGCGCGGAACCGCTCGAGTGCCCCGCCGGGCCCCTCCATTTTGCTCGCTCGTCCGGCCGCCTTTTTCGCCGGGGGAGCTGTCTTCTTCGCGGGGGCCTTGGCCTTCTTCGTGGCCGTCTTCTTGGTGGTCTTCGTCGATTTCGTCGTGCCGGCTTTCGTGCTCGCCATGGTCTCTCAATACCCGAGGTCGCGCGTCTTTTTCGTCGTCGCGGAAGGCAGTGGTTTGGTGGTCTTTGCGTCGCTCGCGGGCAGGGGCCCCGGCGCGGCCGAAGCCGAGACGGCGGGCGCGGCGCTCTCCTCGTCGAGCACGACCTCCTTCGCAGGCTCGGCCGCAGGCTCGCGCGGGGCGCCCGTGGAAATCGCAGGCGGCGGCGCCGCTGCGGGGGCCATGGTCGTGTTCGACGAACCCGTCGCCGCGGTCGGCGCCGATTTGCCCCCGAACATCATGAACGCCGCGCCCACGCCGAAGAGAAGCAACACGACGACGGCCATGGCGCCGATGAGAAGGCCGCGCCCGCTGCTCGGGGCCGGCGCCTGGACGATCGAAATGTTCGCCGCGGGGCCGAGCGTACTCGGACCCGTCGCGCCCAGCGGGCCCGTCCGGCCCGTATGCGAGGCCAAGAAGCCGCCGGACGCATCGAATGCGCCGTCAAACGAACGAGGCGGCGGCACGGAATTCGGCCCGAACGCGGCCCCCGGCGCGGCGAGGCGCACCACGTCGGAGAACGCGCGCGCGAATTCGCGGGCCGAGAAGAATCGCATGGCCGGATCCTTGGCGAGCGCGCGCTCGAAGAAGGCGTCGAGCTCGGGAGGCAAGGTCGGATCGATCATAACGACGCGCGGGACGGGATCCATGCAGATCCGCACGATCATATCACCGAGTGCATTCGCCTCGAAGGGCCGCCGGCCCGTCACCATGCGGAACAGGATCACCCCGAGCGACCAGAGATCCGCGCGGTGGTCGATATCGGTCTTCCCTCGCGCCTGCTCGGGGCTCAAATAGTAGGGCGTGCCGAGGACCGCGCCCTCCTCCGTGACGTCCTTCGCCTCCTCGGCTACGGCGAGCGTCTTCGCGATGCCAAAATCGAGGATCTTGGGGATCTCCTCGTCGCCCTCGCGCACGAGGAACACGTTCTCCGGCTTGAGGTCGCGGTGCACGAGCTTCGCCTCGTGCGCGCGCTCGAGCCCGCGGGCGACCGGAATCAGGATCTTCTCCGCGTCCACGAGCGAGAGCCGCCCCGCGCGACGAATCCGCGCCGCGAGGTCTTCCCCTTCGAGCAGCTCCATCACGATGTACGGCAACCCCTGGTCGATCCCGTAATCGTGGATCTTCACCACGTTCGAGGAGCGGATCTGCGCGGCCGCGCGGGCCTCCCGCTGGAATCGCGAAAGCGCCGCATCGGCCGAGCCCGTCATGAATTTCACGGCGACCGGGATGTCGAGGTCGAGGTGCGTGCCCACCCAGACCGAGCCCATGCCCCCCTTTCCGAGGAGCTTGTCGAGACGAACCTTTCCGGCGATCACCAGACCGGGGGCGGGCTTTGCGACCTGCGTGGGCGGCGACCACATCTTCACGGGAAAACCACGGGCACGGGGGCCGTCTGATCGGCGCCTTTTGCGCCGGTCCCGAGCTGGCCGAGGTCATTGCGACCCCAGCAACGCACGGGCCCGCTCACGAGGCGCACGCAGGTGAACTGCAAGCCGAGCGCGACCTCGGCGACGGGCGGGACGTTGATCATCTGCGGCGTCGATTGGTTCGTCTTGTCCCCCGTGCCGAGCTCGCCGCGCGTGTTCGCGCCGAAGCAGCGCAGCCCGCCGCCCGCGAGCACCACGCAGGAATGGCCGCCCAGCGTGGCGTCCGTGCCGAGCGAGAGCCCCGTGATGTCCATGAGCCCCGGGACGAGCGCCGGCGCGTTTTGTTGCGTGGTATTGCCGATCCCGAGCTGACCTCCGGCATTCTCGCCCATGCAACGGAGCGCCGTGCCGCCGGCCGACACGACACACGTGAATCGATTGCCCGCGGACACCTGGCTGATGCCGGTCAAATTCGGCACGAGCGTCGGGACCAACCGGTCCGCGACGCCCGAGCCGAGCTGCCCGTCGCTGCCGTCGCCCCAGCACCGCACCTCGCCCGATTGAAGGACCGCGCAATTGTGCATGTCCCCCGCGGCGAGCGCGGTCGCCGTCACGTTCGCCAGATCGCCCGTGGGCGTGGTCCGGTTTTCCGCGACGTTATTACCGAGTTGCCCCGCCGTGCCCGCCCCCCAGCACCGCACCGTGCCGGTCATGAGGCGCGCGCAGGTATGACGGCCGCCCGCCGCCACCTGGACCACGTTCGTCAAATTGACGGCCTTCGGCGTCGTCGCGGCGGCCGTCGAGCCATTCCCGATCTGCCCCGTCGCGTTGCGGCCCCAGCACGAGACCTTGCCGTCGCCCGTCCGGGCGCAGGCGTGCGTGCCCTGCGTGTCGACCCGATTCGAGCCGACCGAGATCTGCGTGACGCCGGAGAGCCCGGACACGGGGGTCGGGGAGAGCTTCTCCACGACCGTGCCGTCCCCGATCTGCCCCTGCGTGTTCGCGCCCCAGCAACGGACCGTCCCGTCGCCGAGGAGCACACATGCATTCGTGCTTCCCGCGGAAATCTGCACGATCGAGGCGCACGTCCCACCGAGACAAGCCTCGCTCGCGCAATCGACGTGCACGGCGCAGGTCTTGCCGCTCGCGCACGGGGCGCAGCCCACGCCGCCACAATCGACGTCCGTCTCCGCGCCGTTCTTCACGGCGTCGCTGCACGTCGGCGCCTGGCACACGCCGGCCGTGCAGACGCCACTCACGCAATCGGAAGCGATGAGGCAGCTCTTGCCGTCCTGGCAATCGGGGCAGTCGCCGCCGCCGCAATCGGCGTCCGTCTCCGTCGCGTTGTGCACGCCGTCGCTGCACGTCGGCGACTGGCACACGCCGGCGATGCAAACCTTGCTCTCGCAATCGGCGATCGCCGTACACCCCTTGCCCGTGCCGCAGGGCGGACATACCGGGCCGCCGCAATCGATGTCGCTCTCGTCGCCGTTCTTCGAGCCGTCGGTGCACTCGGGCGGCACGCAGAGGCCGGCCGAGCAGGGGCCGCCGCCGCTGCAATCCGAGCTGAAGTTGCACTCGACGCACTTGCCGCTGCCGTCACATACGGCGCCGCCGCCCTGCGTGCACGCGGAGCCCTGCTTCCGCGGCGAGATCGACGGCTCGCCCTCGGGGCTGCATTCCCCTACGGTGCATTCGAACCCATTGCCGGGGGCGTCGCTCGTATCCACGACCGTGCGCGTCTGCCCCTCCGCGTCGCACTCGGTCCGCATGCAATCGCCGGGGGTTTGCCCCTGCGCGGGGGCGCCCTCCGGAAGCATCGAGAGCTCGCAACGGCCTGCGACGCAGGCGCGTGTCTGGCATTCGTTCGTCTCACCCGGACAATCGAGCTCGGTCGAGCACGTCTGCCCGACCCCGCCCGCGGCCCCGCTCCCGAGGACCGGATCCACCTCGAATCGATCGAGCCCGGTGATCGCATTGCAAGCCGGTGAGGCAAGCCCGGCAAAGGCGGCCAGGGCCAGCGTCCCGAAAAGCCCCACACGAAAGGTTCGTCCCATCAGAACGTCCCCCGGATCCCCGCGGAAAGAGGCCCGGCCCAGGGCACGACCTCGACGTGCCCCACGGCCGGTGGGCCCTTTGGTTTGCCCATGACGAGCAACACCACGCCGGCCGCGGCCGCCGCGCCCCCCACGACGAACATCGCCGTGGAGACATTGCCAAGCGTACCCGCCTCGTCAATGTGGCCTTGCGCCGACGGCGGGCACCGGCCTTCCGACGTGCAGAGCTCTTCGAGCTCGCCCACGCGCCCGAGCGACATCACGCCCGTCACCGCGCCCGCCACGAGCGAGGCCGCGCCCACGCCGAAGGCCGCCATCGCCGGCACGAAAAGCGTCCGACCCGAGGGCGCGGGCTTCGGCGCGATCACGTCCACCTTCTCGTCGCGCACGGGCCGCGCGCTCGCGACTTCGAGGTGCACGGGGACCTTGATCACGCCTCCGCGCTCATCGAGCTCGATCGTCCGCTCCACCGGGGAGAACCCGCTCGCCTCGACGCGCAGCACGTGTTTGCCCGGATCGAACCGCGTCGCCATGCCGGTCCCGAGCGCGAGGGGTTTGTCGTCAACCGTCGCCTTCACGTCTTCCGTCGCGGCGCCCGTGACCACGACGAGCAGCGACGGCACGCGCGCGAGCAGCGCTCGTTCTCGTTTGCTGCCCTCCTCGCGCGCCTTGCGAAACGCAGGCGGCGACGTCGGGCCGAGCGGCTCGGCGGCGAGACGCTCGTAGGTCTCGAGCGCCTCGGCGAGCCGGCCGAGGCCTTCGAGCGCCTCGGCGCGCATGAGCAAGTGCGTCGGCGCGTGGTAGAGCGCCTCGGCCTGCGTGACCTTCTCGAGCGCCTCGGCGAACCGCTTCGCGTCGAGATCATCGGAGGCCGAGAGCGCGATCTCGCGCGCCTTCGAGACGTTCTCCTGCTCGCCCGCATGCGCGAGCGGACCCGAGACGAGGCCGAGGACGATCGCGGCGCAAGCGACCCATCGAGACATGGGCGCCATTCTGCCGCCCGATCGCGCCGGATGTCGAGGGGAAGAATCGCGCGCTCGATCCGGCCTTGGGTGCGCGGCCCTCCACCGCTTCGCCGCGCGCGCCCCGTCGCCCTTGACTTCGCCAGGCGGAGGAGCGAGGTGTTCTTGATGCGCGCCCCCATTTCCCAGGACAAACCCTCCCTCCCGCGCCGTCTTTCCGGCGTTCTCCTCGCGGTCGCCGCGCTCGTCGGGCCCGCCTCCGCGGCCGCCGACGAGGTCGGGCCGCTGGAAGAGAGCTGTTACAACAAGGCCGCCGGGGATGCGTGCGCCGATCCCGCAGGCGCCGCCGGCACGTGCACCGGCGTGAAGGACCTCCGAGGTCGAGAGCTGCTCCGCTGCGTGGTGGGCGCAAAAGCCCCAGCCCCGCAAACGACCGAAGCAAAGACGCCGACCCCGCCGGCACCGGAAACAAAGACCGCGGGCCCGCAGCCGTCCGCCGCGACCGTGACCGTGGCCGAGAAAAAGGGCTGCTCTGTGGCGGCGGTGGGAAGCTCGAACGAAGGGGCTCCGCTCGGGATCACCGTCGCCCTGGCCGCGCTCGCGTTCTGTCGGGCAAAACGCCGCGCGCGTCCGGCGGGGTGAGGGGTGGCCTGGTTCTGGGCATTCGTCTTCACGCAGGTCGTCGAGATCCCCATTTACGTCTACGGGCTCCGCGTCCGCGTGTATGAGGCATTCGGCGCGAGCGCGCTGACGCACCCGATCGTCTGGTTCGTCATTCCGAACCTGTGGGAGCGCTTCTACCTCGCCGTGTTCGCGCCTCATCCATCGTTATGGATCTCGCAGACACCGCGATACTGGATCATGGTGGTCATCGCCGAGACGTTCGCCGTGACCGCGGAGGCCGGATATTTCCGGTTCATTGGTAAGAAAAAGACGCTCGGGTGGGCGTTCGCCGCGAACATGGCGAGCGTCACCCTGGGATTTGCGAGCCGCGCGCTCTTCCATTGGCCGTGACCGCCGGACGCACGCTCCCCTCCCCGCTCGAAGCCGCGACGCTCGATCCCGCGGAGGGGAGACGTGTCCGGCCCGGCACGCTCGGCGAAACGCTGCCTACGCCCCCGATGGAGACGCTCATCGCGCGCACCGGGAGGGACGAGGCTGAGGACGAGGAGGCCCCGGAGAGCGCCGCCGCGCGGCGAATGCGCGTCGTCGATCCGGAGACGTACGCGGTGGAATCGGAGGTCACGAAAGGCGGCATTGGCCGGATTCTGCGGGCGTACGACACGCACCTCGATCGCCCCGTCGCGCTGAAGGAGCTCATCACGCGGGATCCTCAGACCGAGGAGCGCTTCATTCGCGAGGCGCGGATCACGGCGCGGCTGCAACACCCCTCGATCGTTCCGCTCTACGAGGCGGGCGTCTGGCCCTCGGGCGAGCCATTTTTCGCGATGAAGCTCGTCTCCGGGCGCTCGCTCGACCATTTCATCGAGGAGGCGAGCACGCTCGATCAGCGCCTCGTCCTGCTCCCCCACGTGCTCGCGGTCGCCGAGGCGATGGCGTATGCGCACAACGAGCGCATCATTCATCGCGACCTCAAGCCGCAAAACATCTTGCTCGGTCCGTTCGGCGAGACCGTGGTCATCGATTGGGGGCTCGCGAAGGACCTCGACGAGGAATCCCCCGAGCCGTCACGTACCTCGTCGCTGCCGCCGCAGCGATCGTCGTCGCCGTCCTCGCCGGGATCGATGGCGCTCACCGTGCTCGGCGTGGTCATGGGCACGCCCGCGTACATGCCGCCCGAGCAGGCGGCGGGGCGCAGCGTGGACGAGCGCGCCGACGTGTATGCGATCGGCGCCATTCTCTATCATCTGCTGGCGGGAAAAGCCTCCTACGAAGGCCAATACCCAATGGAGATCGTCCGGTGCGTGCTCCGCGAGCCGCCGGTGCCCATCGAAAAACTCCAGCCGGGCGTGCCGCGCGACCTCGTGACGATCGTGCAAAAGGCCATGGCACGCGCGAAGGCCGAGCGATATCGGACGGCCGGGGAGCTCGCCGCGGATCTGCGCCGGTTCCAGACGGGGCAGATTGTCCAGGCGCACCATTATTCGGCCCGCGAGCGGCTCCTCCGGTTCGCCCGTCGCCATCGCGCGACGCTTCTCATGGCGTTCGCCGCGCTCACCGCGCTCGCGGTCACGGGCGCGCTCGCCGTCGGGAGGGTCCTCGACGCGCGTGACGAGGCGCGGCGCGAGCGCGATAGGGCCGCGGAGGCCGAGCGGCGAGAATCGGAGCGCGCCGATACGCTCACGCTCGTCGAGGCGCGCGCGGCGGCTTCGCGGGATCCCCTCGAAGCGCTGGCCTGGCTCAAGACATTGTCGTCTTCGTTCCGGGGGCACCGGCGCAAGCGGCTCGTGGCGGCGGACGCCATTGCGAAGGGCGTCCCGATGCTGCTGCGTGGGCACGCGGCGGGCATCAACCGCGCGTCGTTTTCGCCGGAGGGCCGGTTCGTGGCCTCGTCGAGCGACGACCGAACCGTCCGCCTCTGGGACCTGACCACGGCCCAAGCGCGCGTGCTCGAAGGGCATACCGACGAGGTCTGGGAAGCGGCATTCTCGCCGGACGGCGCATGGCTCGCGAGCCGGAGCAAAGACACCACGGTGCGGCTCTGGAGCGTGAAGACGAGCGAAACCAAGGTCCTCGCGGGACACGCGGCGCCGCTCGGCGCGATTCATTATTTCCGGGACGGGCAGCGCATGGCCTCCCGGGGCCGCGACGGCTCGGTCTGCTTGTGGGACATCGCCTCGGGGAAATGCAAACCCGTGTGGCCTGCGGGCAGCGCGGAGCGAAAGCTCGCCATCTCCCCGGACGAACGCACCCTCGCCTTCGTCTCGGCAGGCTCGCTCGTTCTTTTGGATGTCGACGCCGGGACCGAGCGCCACTTCGCGGGCGAGGCGCACGAGCCGGAGGCGCTCACGTTCTCCCCCGACGGTGCCCTCGTGGCCACGGGTGATCAAAAAGGCACCGTTCGGTTGTGGGACATTGCGACGGGTGTGTCGAGGCGCCTCGAAGGTCATACCGGGAAGGTGCGAGCCGTCGTATTTCTCCCGGATTCTTCCCGCCTCGTGTCGTCGGGACTCGACCGTACCGTGCGAATCTGGGACGTCCACACGGGCGAGGCGCGCGTGCTCAGGGGACACGAAGGATCGGTCTATACCGTGGCCGTGTCTCCGGATGGAAAGACCTTGATGACGGGCGCCGCCGACCAGACGGCGCGGGTGTGGGACGTGGCCTCCGGCATGTCGCGCACCTTGCGTGGCCCGAACGACTCGATCTCGGATGTCGAGTTTTCCCGCGACGGCAAACGTGCGCTCGTCGCGAGTTACGACAACAGCCTGCGCGTCTATTCGCTCGAAGCCTTGCGCGACCGTGTCATGGCCGTGCACGAGCGCGCGGCGCGCGTGATCGCCATCTCCCCCGACGGAGCATGTATCGCCTCGGGCGGCGCCGACGGGATGGTCGTTTGGACAAACCTCGCGGACGGCACCCCGCGGACGCTCGGCCAGCACGCGGGCGACGTGCATGATGTCGCGTTTTCCCCCGACGGCACGGCCATCGCCTCGGCCGGCGCGGACGGCCGCGTGCGAATCTTCAGCACGCAGGGCGCGGCGATCTCGTTCGACGCCCACGAGGGCGCAGCAAATCGCGTGCTGTTTTCGCCCGACGGCGCGCGCGTCGTCTCGGCCGGCGCGGACGGGGTCCTTCGGAGTTTTCCCGTGAAGGGCGGCGAGGGAAAGGTCCTCGCGCGGCATTCGACCGAGGCCACCGCGCTCGCGTTTTCCCCGGACGGCGCGCGCCTCGCGTATTCCTTCGCCGATGGCCGGGTCGTTTTGCGCGAAGGTACGACGGGCCGGGAGACGGTCCTCGCCGGCCACCACGACGCGGTCCACGTGCTCGTGTTTTCCCCGGACGGCGGCCTGCTCGTGTCCGGCGGAATGGACCATTCCGTGCGCCTTTGGGACGTGCCCCAGGGCGCCCTGCGCCACGTGATCGACGCCGCGGGGACAGGGCTCACGCGGCTCGTGTTTTTCCCGGACGGCAAGCGATTCGCGACGCTCGGCGGCGAGGCCAATGTAAAACTCTGGAGCGCGGTGGATGGTCGGCTGCTCGACGTCTTGCGCGGCTATCGAGGCGTCGTCGAAGGGCTCGACGTCTCGCCCGAGGGCAGCCGACTCGCGACGGCGGGCGCGGACGGCATCGTGCGGTTATGGGACCTCGAAGCGGGCGAGAGCCGGCTGCTCGAAGGCCACGAGGGCAACGTCCTCGCCGTCCGGTTCGCCGAGGGAGGCCGCTCCCTCGTGACGGCCGGAAAAGACCGAACCGTGCGGCGCTGGATGGACGATCTCCCCATGGAATCGGCGAGCCTGCGCGCCTTCGTCGAGGCCGCGACGCCGGAGACGGTCACGTCGCTCGGCATTCACCCGGACAAACGCTGATTTCTCAGGCGTCGTGTTGCCCGCGCGGGCGCTTTCGGGGCAGGGGCCCGCCGCCGCCGCCGAAGGACGCCTCGGCGCCCGGCTCGGCCGGCGCCTCGTGGCCCGTACCGTAGGCGCGCAGGAAGGCGTCGAGGTGCTCGTCGGCGAATTTGTCCCAATCGAGTGGGCGCGCTGTCGTCCCGCCGAGCGGGTGTTGATGCAAAAGGACGAGCAGCGGCGGCGAGACCAGCGCGAGCGCCATGTGCCGCACGTCGCCCGCGCGAAGTTCGCCCCGCGCCACGTGCCGGGCGAGCCGCGCCTCCACGGATTCGAGCGTCGGATCGAGCACCTCGCAGAGGTATTTCGGGCCGAGCGTGGGCTCGCGCAGGCCGCAGGCGATGCCGATCGCGTGCACCTCCCCGACGCCGGCCCGGAAGCCGAGCTCCAGATAAAACAAAAACCCTCGGAGCGACGCGCGCACGGGCAAGAGCGGGCCCGTCGCGACCTCCAGCATGTACCTCTGGCCGCGCTCGTGCCAATGCGAGAGCACCGCCGACACCACGCCCTCGCGCGAGCCGAAATAGTGCCGGAGCGTCGCCACGCTCACCCCCGCGGCCGCCGCCATTTCGCGGAAGCTCGCCCGCGGGCCGTCGGGCTCCGAGAGCCGCTTCTGCACGGACGCGACGAGCGACGCGCGCGTCGCCTCGAAGTCCGGGTTGCGTGATCCTGCGGGCCTGCCCATCTCGTCGTCCGGAACTCTAGAACATCCATCTTGCAGTTCAAGACTCGGGCGCAGCCGCAGGCACGAGCCCGGCCTGGCCGGCTTGACGAACGTGGGAATTTTCCTAGACTCACCGTTCTATAAAATGGAGGCTTCCATGTTCGAGGGCTTCGCGAACGTCTGGACGCCAGTCTTGCCTGCGCTGGATCTGCGGGAGGAAGCCAGACGCGTACGGGTCGCCGGGGAGCCGATCTTGCTCTTCCGCGATGAGCGCGGGGAGCCCGGGGCGTGTGTCGATCACGCGTCCTCGGCGCTGCCCGAGGTGATCACGCTACAAGCTCGCCTGCCCGCGCGCGAGGCCCTCGGGCTCGTTTGGATCTTCACGGGCCACGAGGCCCCGGCCGAGGGTCCGGCGTTGCCTTCGCTCGATCCGGTGCGGCCTCTCGTAGTTCACGCCGAGACCTGGTCCGCGCCGTTCACGCGCGTGATCGAGGCCTTGCTCGATCCGGCGAACTTGCCCTTCACATGGGCCCTCGGCGACACGCCCGAAGAGCCCGCGCTCTTGTTTCGCGCGCCCGGCTGCGTCGAGCTGTTTCTCCCGCCGCGCACGCCCGAAAAACGCACGCTGCTCTACTGTTTCCCCGAGACCGAAGCGACGACGCGTGTCCTCTTCTGCACCACACACGCGCCGGGCGAGGGCGACATTCCCACGTGGATCACCGAGTACTTCGCGGCGACGGATCTCGCCCGCGAGCGTGCCTCCGCGGCCGTGGCCCCCGCGATCTCGCCGAGCGAGGGCTTGACAACCGCCTCCTGTTTTCTAGAACATTTGGTGTAACAAAACAGGAGGCAAACGTGTTCGAGAGCTTCGCCAACGTGTGGACTCCGGTCATCACGGCCAAAGAGCTCAGGAAGAAGCCGCTTTCGGTGAAGGTGGCCGGCGAGACGATCGCCCTCTTCCGGGATGGAAAGGGCGGCGTGGGCGCGCTCCTCGATCGATGTCCGCACCGCGGCGTCGCGCTCTCGCTGGGTCAGGTCGACGCGGACGGCTGCATCGCCTGTCCTTTTCACGGCTGGTCCTTCCAGAAGGACGGCGCCTGCGCGAAGATTCCCCTGAACACCGTCACCCCGGAGAAACGCGCGCGTTATGGCGCGACGGCCGTCCCCGTGCGGGAAATCGGCGGGCTCGTCTGGATCTTCACGGGCCCGGATCCCGCCGGCACGGAGCCCGAGCCGCCGCCCGCGCTGATTGAGCCGGGGTGGCACGTCGGGTACACCCAGGAGGTCTGGAAAACGCACTGGACGCGGGCCATGGAGAACATGCTCGATACGCCGCATCTGCCTTACATCCACCGCAAGAGCATCGGCAAGGACGTCAGAAAAAAGCTCCGACCGGACACGACCCTCGAGATGCGCATCGAGCCTGCTCCCTTCGGCGGCCTCGTTTACGCAAAATGGGATTACGAGGCGGAGGAGAAGCAGATTTTGAAGTGGCGCAAGCCGAACGCGATGGAGCTCCACATCATGGACGAGCCAAAGCGCCGGATGTGTATCCAGGTCTATTGCATTCCGGTCGACGAGGCGCACACGAAGATGATGCTCATCTCGGCGCGGACGTTCCTCGGCGCGGAGCTCATCACCTGGTTCGCCACGAAGTTCAACAACATCCTCGGCGAGGATCGCGAGGTGCTCGAAACCTCGAACCCGCCCGAGGTGCCGCCGCCGGGCGAGGAGCCGTCCGTCGCGACCGACGCGCCGACACTGTTTTTCCGAAAGTATTACTACCGCGAGCTGCGCGACTCCACGTCGACGCTCGTGCCCACAGGCCGGCTCGTCCGCAGGCCCGACGCTCAGCCCGAAGCCGAGGAAGCGGGCATGCCCGACGGCGCCGCCGTCGTTCACTGACGTCACCCGCACATTCTTCATGTCCGGGACGCCCGGAATGCGCTATCTCCCGGGCTGCCCGTGAGCCCGCCTGCCCTCGAACAAACCTCGAATCCGCTCCGCCGCGCCACCATCCCGCATTTGCCCGCGCTCGACGGCCTGCGAGGCCTCGCCGTGCTCGGCGTGCTCCTGTTCCACGATGGCAGGCTCGACGGCGGGTATCTCGGCGTCGACCTGTTCTTCGTCCTGTCCGGATACCTCATCCACTCGCTGCTGCTCGCAGAGTGGGCCAAGGCCGGGACGATCGATCTCAAGGCTTTCTGGGTTCGCCGCGCTCGCCGCCTCTTCCCGGCGCTCCTCGCGCTCCTGCCCGTGGTCGCGGCGTATGCGCAAAAGCTCGCGAAGCCAGAAGAGCTCGATCGGATCCGCAAGGACGGGCTCGCGACGCTGGCCTACGTGGCGAACTGGCGCGCGATTTTCTCGGGGCGGAGCTACTGGGACATGTTCCAGGTACCCTCGCCGCTCGAACACACCTGGAGCCTCGCGATCGAGGAACAGTTTTACGTCGTCTGGCCGCTGCTCGCGTTCGGCGTGCTCTACCTGTCGCGGGGCTCGCGGCGCGTGATGCTCGCCGTGTCGCTCGGGCTCGTGGTGGTCTCGGGCGCGGCGATGGTTTGGCTGGGCAACCGGACGGACACGTCGCGGGCCTACATGGGCACGGATACACGCGGCGTGGCCATCCTGCTCGGCGCCTCGCTCGCGTGCCTGATGGCCGAACGCGGGACGTCGAAGAACAAGCAGGTGGTGCGGGCGCTCGATGGGCTCGGCGTGCTCGCGGCGATCGGGCTCGCGCTCGCCTGGGTAAAGCTCGACGGGCAGAATCCGCTGCTCTACCGCGGAGGATTTTTTGGGACGGAGCTTTGCGTGCTCGTGCTCATCGCCTGCGCGGCGCACGGCGAGCAGAGCCTCGTGGCGCGGGCGCTCGCGTTCCGCCCGTTCGCGTGGGTGGGGCTCGTGAGTTACGGGCTCTACCTCTGGCACTGGCCGATCTACGTGGTGCTGCGGCCGGAGCGGATTGGTTTGTCCGGGATCGGGCTCTCGGCGCTGCGGTATACGGCGACGTTCGCAGTGGCGTTGATCTCCTACCATTTCCTGGAGCAGCCGATCCGCAAGCGCGGCGCGCCGTTCAGGCGACCGGCGGTGATGCTCTCGTCGTCGGTGGCGCTCTGCATCGGCGCTCTGCTCGTCGGCACGCAGAGCCGGAGGGTGATGCAGATCGGGCTGCAGCTCTTGCCGTGGCCGGAAACCGTGGCGCCGGGCACGGTGAAGATCCTGATCGTGGGCGACTCCGTGGCGCAGGCGCTCGGCGAGCGAATGAAAGCGGTGCAGAGCGGCACGGGGGCTTTCGTGATCGAGCGGGGTACGCCCGATTGCAGCATCATGGAGGGGACGCTGCCGACGCGCTCGTTGACGAACGTGCCGCACGACGGCGGCGATTGCGACGCGCGCTGGGGGAGCGACGTGGACGAGATGCACCCGGACGTGACGCTGGTGGTGCTCGGCGGCGGGTATTTCGCGCGGGTGGAGGTCGAGGGGCGCTGGCAGCACATCTGCGAACCGGGCTGGGACGCGGCGTATGCGAAGGAGCTCGGGGGCAAGCTCGCGATGCTCGCGGACAAGGGCGGCCGGGTCTACGTGGCGCGCGTGCCTTATCCGGTGGGCGGATGGCAAAAGCCGACGCTGAACGCGCAGGTCGATTGCTACAACACGCTGATCGAAAAGGCAGTGCAAGGGGAGCCGCGGATCCACCTGCTGGACCTCGCGGCGCACCTCTGCCCCGGCGGGCAATGCACGCTCATGAGTGAAGGCGAGCCGATCCGGCCGGATGGAATGCATTTCGGGGGCCCAGGGGCGAAGGAGATCGCGCGATGGGTGATCGACCAGGTCAAAGAACCGCGGCGGTAGGCCTTCTCCTCGCTCTCGCCGGGTGCGCAGGGTCGCCGCCGCCTGCGCCGGCAAACCCCGCTGCGCCCGCTCCTCCGGCGCCGCTCACGCAGGAGCGTATCCAGGCGCTCGTCGCCGAGGTCGCGCATCTGCGCGGATTGCCCCAGCGCGCGCCCGTGCCGGTGTATTTGCTCGACGAGCCGGCGTTCCTCGCGGCGCTGCGCACGCGAGCCGAACGGAAGGCGGCGGCGGCCGAGAACGAGGCGCGCACGGCATTTCACCTCGCATTTGATCTCCTGCCCAACGGAAAGCCGGGCGACGCGCCGCCGAGCAGCACGCGCGAGGTGCTCGAAGAGCAGGTGCGCGGGTTTTACGATCACGAACAGCGGATCATCGTGGTGCGCGCGTCGCGGCCGCGCACCGAGGCCGAGGCCGAAAAGGAGCGGGCGATCCTCGCGCACGAGATCGAGCACGCCTTGCAGGACCAGAGTTTCGGCCGGCCGGATGTGCAAAAGCAGGCGACGATGGGCGCGGACGAGGTCCTCGCGTACGGGTCGTTGCTCGAAGGCGACGCGATGCTCACGATGTTCGCGTATCTCGCGTCGGAGCGTGGCGTGCCGTTCCAGCGCATGGTGCGGAGGGCGGCCGACGTGATGCACGACGTGCCGGCCGAGCGGTTTGTCGCGGGCGACGGGGACGCGGCGCTGTTTCGCGCGTTGCCCATCGTGCGCGAGCGCCTCCTGTTCCGGTATCACGCCGGCACGGCCATGGTCGCGGAGCTTTATCGCGCAGGTGGGCTCGATCTCGTCAATCGCATGTTCGTGTCGCCGCCCGTTTCGACCGAGCAGGTGATCCACCCCGAAAAATACCTCGCCGGGGAACGGCCGGTCGTGCTGGCCGCGCCACGGGCGCCCGAGGGATACCGGACGCTCGATGAAGGGACGCTCGGCGAGCTGGAGACGCGGGTCGTGCTCGATCGATGTTCGCCCTTGTCCGCGGCGGCGGCCGCGGGCTGGGGCGGCGATCGATACACGCTGGTCGCGGCGCCGAACGGCGGCGTGGGGCTGCTCTGGAGCACGGCGTGGGATTCGGAGAGCGACGCGGCAGAGTTCGTCGCGGCCATGGAATCGCAGCCCGGCTGCCTGCGCGCGCTGTCGCTCGGGGCCACGTCGATCGAGGGCGGGATCGTGGTGCGCGCCGAGAAAACCCGCGTGGCCGTGGTCCGTGGGTTGTCAGGGACGCTCGCCGAGGCGGCCGCGAAGCAGATCCTCGATGCGCCGGTCGCTGCGCCCGCGGGCCCGCCGGTGGTGCACCCCTACCAGCTCTCGCCGCGCGCGCCCTTGCCGCAGCGCGAGCGCGGGTGGCTCGTCGGGCACGACTATTTCAGCCGGTGGCTTGGCGTCGCCGGGCGCGTCCCGTTCGGCGTGAATGCCGTCCTCGGATACGAGGGACTCGAGCTCCGGATCAGCCGCCCCGACGTGCTCGTCAGCGGGGCCCTGTTCGTCTCGGACCTCGTGACGACGCCACGATTCCAGGAAAAACTCTTCGCCGACGTCGCGGGCGGGCTCGCCAAGGGCGCGGAGGGAAAACCCGTGGTGCCCGCGAGGACCGGGCCCGTGGCGACGCCGCTCGGGGCCGGCCTGGAGCGATGGTGGACGATCGGCGATACGTCGGTCTCCGTGCGCGCCGTGATGGTCCCGATCTGCGGCGGGACGGGGTCGCTCGTGTTCTTGCAATCGTTCAAGGAGCCGATGGCGCAGCGGACGCTCGACGAGTGGCTTCAATCGTTCCGCTGGAACACGGACGTGAAGCCCCCCGTCTGCGAGGCGCTCGATCCGCGCTGAGGCGGTCTATTTCTTTTTCGATTCTTCGTGGAACGCGCGGAGCAGCTCGGCCTCGCGCTCGGGCGAGAGGCCCGCGCGGCGTTTGGCCTGGCGCTCCGCGGGCAAGGCGTTGAACCAGGCGAGGAGGTCCGTCAGGGTCGTGTCGAGCGGGCGGAACGTGAGGCCTGCTTTCTGCGCACGAGCGACGCTGACGCGGTGGAAGCCCGCCGTTTCGCCCTCGGCCGGCGCCCAGATCGGCAGATCGATCGGCTCGCCGCCGCCCGATTCTTTCGTCTTCAGCCACGAGGCCGGGACCCAGGTGAGCTTGACGTCGCTCTTCGGCGAGGCCTTTTTGCTCGCCTCGATCACGCTCCCCATCGTGTGGGGCGTGCCGGGGCCCGTGGCATTGAAGACGCCGTTCGTGCCGTCCGCGACGAGCTTCACGAGCCACTCGGCGAGATCGCGGACGTCGATCACCTGAATGGGATCATTCGCCGAGCCGGGGACGAGCATTTCGCCGCCCCTCGCGACGCGGAGCGGCCAGTACGTGAATCGATCCGTTCCGTCGCCCGGGCCGACGATGTACCCGGGCCGCACATTGGCGACGCGGCCCGGCATGGCCTTTTCGGCGGCCTGCTCGCAGAGGGCCTTCAAGGGGCCGTAATTCTCGAACTCCTTGCCCATGGCCTCGACGGTGGGATCGGCCATGGTCCCGACCGCCGCGGTCTCGTCCATGTTCGGCGTCGAGGTGTCCTTGTAGACCGAGATGCTGGAGATGAAGATGTATTGCTTGACGTTCTTCGAGAGCAGCTCGGCCGAGGCGCGGACGATACGCGGGACGTAGCCCGAGGTGTCGATGACCGCGTCGAAGCTCCGGCCTTCGAGGGCCTTGAGGCCCTCGTCCTTGTTCGGGTCGCGGTTGCCGCGGAGCTTTTCGATGTCGGGGAAGAGCTCGGGGCGGGTCTTGCCGCGATTGAAGAGGGTGATCGAAAACCCACGCGCCCGCGCCGCATCGACGACGGCAGGCCCGACGAACCCCGTGCCGCCGAGGATCAGCAGGCTCTTTTTCTGGTTCGTCGGGGGCGGAGGCGCCGCGCCCGCGCCCGCAGCCCCCGCAGGATCGGCGGGAGGCGGGGGCGGCTGGGACGCGCAGCCGAAGGTCGTGGACGCGGCCGCGGCGAGCGAGCCGACGAGGAACGAGCGACGTTTGATCATGGCGAGGGATGGACGACGGCGCCGGAGGGTTGTGAACGACGATCACCCGCGGGGCGATCAGCCGTCGGCGTTGATGCGGGCGATGAGGGTCTTCAGCACCTCGTCGGCCTTGTCGTTGTCGATCTGGCAGGTGCCGGCCGCCTCGTGGCCGCCGCCGCCGTATTCGAGCATGAACGCGCCGACGTTCGTCTTGCTGCTCCGGTCGAGGATCGATTTGCCGGTGGCGAAGACGGTGTTCTGCTTCTTGAGGCCCCACATCACGTGGATCGAGATGTTGGTCTCGGGGTGGAGCGCGTAGATCATGAAACGGTTGCCCGCCCAGATCGTCTCCTCGTTCCGGAGGTCGAGCACGACGAGGTTCTTGTGCACCGTGGAGCAGCGTTGGATCTGCTCCTTGAAGCGCTCTTCGTGCTCGAAATACATGTCGACGCGCTCCTTCACGTCGGGCATCTGGAGGATCTCGTCAACGGATAACTCCAGACACGCGTCGATGAGGCGCATCATGAGGTCGTAGTTCGAGATGCGGAACTGCCGGAATCGACCGAGGCCGGTGCGCGCATCCATCAGGTAGTTGAGGAGGACCCAGCCCTTCGGCGAGAGGATCTCGTCGCGGGAAAACTGCGCGGCGTCGGCCTTGTCGACGGCCTCCATCATCTCGTCGGGGATGTCGGCGAACTTCTCCTTGCCGCCATAATGGCGCCAGACGACACGCGCGGCGGAGGGGGCGTGGGGGTCGATGATGTGGTTGTCGCGCTTGCCGACCCGCTGCGTCTCGCTCGCGTGGTGATCAAACGCGAGGTGCACCCCCTCGACGTACGGGAGGTTCGTCGTGATGTCCCGCTCGGTGACGGGGACCTTGCCGTCCTGCATGTCCTTCGGGTGGACGAACTTGATTTCGTCGAGGATGCCGAGCTTCTTCAAGAGGACGGCGCACACGAGGCCGTCGAAGTCGCTCCGCGTCACCAGCCGGTACTTTTCCGCCATGATCTGCCCTCCGGACCGCTTTTCGCGCCGAAGGATAACCGAGGCCGCGCGCGCGGGGAAGCCCCGAGGATCAAGGTTCCTTGTTGCTGCACCAAGGCTCGGCGCTCGCCGTGGAGAGGACGACCTCGCCCGCGCCGGCCGTGAGGTCGACGGTGCCCTCCCATACGAGCGTGACGGGCGGCTTCTGGTCCGTCACGTTGCGCAGGATGCGCATCGATATCGTGGAGCTCTCGACGGGCGCGACGTCAGCCGCATAATCGAAGACACACATGCAGCCACAACGCGCCTCGTCGCCGTTCTCGAGTTTTTCCGGGGCATCGGTCTGTGTGACGACGTGGACGCCGTCCTCGACGGCGACGTCGATGGAGTGCCGGCCGCAGCAATTGAGCTGGATACGCGCGTCGAGCAGGCCGAGCGTGCGCGTGGCGGCGTCGTAATTCCAGAGGAGGCGCTCGGCCTCGCAATAGGTCGCCGGGTCGGGGGAGGGCGGAATCTTCGCGCCCTCCGATGCGCCGAGGAAGCCGCCACACGCGCTGATCGAGGGCGTGACGTCGAGCGAAGACGCGGGCGGCGTGTTTTCGCTCCCGCTCGATCCTTCGCCGCTGCTACACGCGAGGAAGGAGGTCGCCGAAAGGATCAGAATTCCAAGGATGCCAAGAGATTTCATCGTGTGTCTCCCCATCAAGCAGGCGCCGGGTCGCGGCGGCCATAACGACAGGAGGCACGAGCACGAGCGACACGTCAAGGCGGTCGCACGGGCTCCACGGCGAAAGGCGCGCTTGACGCGAAGGCAGGGGCTGAGTACCGCCAGATATCGTGCACGCAGACGATCCGATCTACCTCGACTACAACGCATCGACGCCGCTCCTGCCCGAGGTGGTCGACGCCATGTTGCCCTGGCTGCGAGGCGGATTCGGCAATCCTTCGAGCAGCCACGTGTACGGGAGGCGCGCGCGGGCCGCGATCGAGGCGGCGCGCGCAGAGGTGGCGGCGCTGATCTGTTGCACGCCGGAAGAGCTCGTCTTCACGTCGGGCGGGACCGAGGCGAACAACCTGGCGATCCGAGGCGTGGCCGAGGCGCTGCCCGATCGAACGCACCTGATCACGTCGTCGATCGAGCACCCCGCGACGTCGAAGCTCTGCGCGTGGCTCGCGCGGCGCGGGCATCGCGTCGATGTGGTGGGCGTCGACGCGGAGGGGCGGGTGCGCGCGGAGGAGGTCGCCGCAAAGCTCGGGGACGAGACGGGCGTGATCACGGTGATGCACGCGAACAACGAGACGGGCGTGCTCCAGCCGATCGAAGAGATCACGCGGGCCGCGTGGCGCGCGGGCGCGGTCGTGCACACGGACGCGGCGCAATCGGTGGGCAAGGTGCCGATCGACGTGGGCGAGCTCGGCGCGGATCTCCTGTCGATCGCAGGGCACAAGCTTTATGCGCCGAAGGGCGTGGGCGCGCTCTTCATCCGGAAAGACATGCCGATCGCGCCGTTCATGCTGGGCGCAGGGCACGAGCGGGGGATCCGGCCCGGGACGGAGAACGTGCCATCGATCGTGGGGCTCGGGGTCGCGGCGAAGGCGGCAAAACGGGACCTCGCGGCGGAGGGCGCGCGGGTGCGCGTTTTACGGGACAATCTGTTTGTCCTGCTGCGCGAGCGGGTGCCGGGGCTCGCGCTGAATGGGCACCCCGAGAAGCGATTGCCGAACACGTTGAACGTGCGTTTCCCACGGGTGAGCGGGACGGCGCTGCTCGCGCAGGCGGAGGAGGTGGCGGCGTCGACGGGTTCGGCTTGCCACGACGGGCACGAGTCGGCGTCGAGCGTGCTCCTCGCGATGGGCGTGAAGCCGGAGGAGGCGATCGGCTCGGTGCGATTGACGCTCGGGCGAGGGACGACGGAGGCGGAGATCACGCGGGCGGCCGAGGTGCTGGTGGCGGCGTGGGTGAAGCTTTCGCGGTAAAACATTTCACTGCGCGATACAATGGACCGAGTGCGCGCTGGCAAGCTGGTCCCGGCGCGTGGCCGTGAGCGAGGGCCCGAGCTTCGTGACGAGCTGGCCCTCCCGCTGGCAATACGCCGTATCGTAAAACCTCGCATGCGCGGAGATCAACGCCGTCGCCGCGTCGTCGTGCTTCTGCTGCTGGACGTAAAGCTCCGCGAGGGAAGCGACCATGGCGAGGGCCGTCGTGCGTTCGTCGCCCTTGTTGCTTCCGCTCGCCGTCTTGAAGAAATCGAACGCAGCGCTCGGCCTGCCCACGTCGGCGTACACGGCGACGAGGCGCGCGCGGGCAGGAGGGACGAGCGAGGCTGCACATGACGCGCCCGGCTCTTTCGCCGCGGCCTCGGCGACCTTCTTCAGCGCGGACAGCGCCTTCGGGGGGTCGCCGTTTTGCCGGTAGACCTCGGCGAGCCGCAAGTTCGCCGCGATCCAGGCGGTGTTGTTCGGCATGGGGAATTTGAGCACTTCGTCGTACGACTGCTCCGCGAAATCGAGCTTGATGGGGTCCTTCTGGCCGTCCTTGAAGAAGAGCTCGCCGAACGCGAAATAAACGAGCGGGATGTAGGGCGAGTCCGGGTATTGCTGGACGATCTTCAGGTACCCTTTCTTCGCCTGGTCCAAGTTGCCCGCTCGCTCGGCGGCGAGGGTCTGGGCATATTGCGACGCTTCGGGCGAGGCCTTCACGCGCTCGGGCAAACCCCGGCCTTCACGCATGTGCTCGATACAAGTGTCGGGCGCCTCGGCGTCGTTCGCAGATCGCGGCTCGGCGTCTCCGTCCTCCTCGGGTCCCTGCGCAGACACGGGCGGCGCCTCGTGGCCCGCGCCTACCTCGACGACGGGCGCCTTCGCCGGCTCCTGCGGCGCGGAAGGCCCGCCGCTACACGCGGAAAGAAGAGCGAAAAGCGGGAGGAGGGGCGAGGCGACGGCGCGCATGAAGTCCGAGCCTACGGCATCTCGAAGGGCGTGGGGCTTCGAGGACGGCGAGGGCCCGCGCCAGCCGTTCGTCCTCGGCGTGGACGTCGTCCCCAAAGACCGACGCAGCGCAGGGTTGTCACGGTCGGATCCCTACACGACAGGGATCTCCGCGACATGTGGTCCGTCCTGGTTGAAACGTGAACGTTGCGCGCTGCGGCATGCCCTGTCATTCTGAGGCGATGCAGCAGCCGAGCCGAACGGCGAGGATGGTGGCGGCCCTCCGAGCACGAGCAACGGAGCGAGAAACGCCGCTCTGCGACGATCCGTTCGCCCGCGCGCTCGCAGGCCCCCGCGGGTTCGAGGACGCGGCGCGTTACGAGCAAGGCTACCCGCACATCGAGCTCTTCGTGGCGCTGCGCACGGCGCTGTTCGATCAGGAGACACGGCGCTGGCTCGCGCGAGGGTGTACCCAGGTGGTGCTGCTCGGCGCCGGGCTCGATACCCGCGCGGCGCGGCTCGGGCAGAAGGGCGTGCGGTTCTTCGAGGTGGATCACCCGACGACGCAGGCGGACAAACTCGCGCGTCTCTCCGCGCTGCCCGGCTATCCGTTCGAGAATGCGACGTACGTGCCCTGCGATTTCGCGGTGAACGATTTCGTGGAGCGGCTCGATTCGAGCGGGTTTCTCGCAGAGCAGCCGGCCCTCCTGATCTGGGAAGGCGTGACCTATTACCTGGAAGAACCCGCCGTCCGGGCGACGCTGCGGCGCATCGCCGAAAAGCTCCACCCGAACTCGGTGATCCTCTTCGACCACGTGGGCAAACGCATGGGCCAAGGAAACGTGCGCGACGCGTCGGCGATCGCGGCGCGCGACAACGTCGCGGAGATGGGCGAGCCCGTGGTCTTCGGCGTCGATCACGTGCTGCCTATGCTCTACGAGGAAGGGTTTCGGCGCGCGCGCTGCGCGTCGTTCGACGAGATCGCGCTGAACCTGACGGGGACGTACGACCGGGCGCGGACGTTCCGGTTCCAGCACGCGGTCGTGGCGAGCGTGGCCGAAGACGTGGGGGCGTGAGGGTCAGCCGCTGTTCTCGATCGCGGCCTTGAGCTGCTCGATGCAACGAACGATCTCGGGCTCGCGCTTGGCGGAGACGTCGAGCCAGGCGAGCGCGTGGCGGAGATCGCTGCGCGCGAACATGCGATACACGCGGGACGACGCGGGCCCTTGGCTCTCGCCGAGCGGCCCCAAAAAGCGGGACGCGCGCGCATGCTCCATCGCGCTCAAGGTGTTCGTGACGACACGCGCGAAGAGCGATTCGCTGAGGATCGCGGCACGCGCGGTGTCGGGCCCGAACCGACGGACGCGCTCGTCGAGGCTGTGGCGCTGGGCCGCGCTCGGCGCGCCGCCCTCGGTGCAGACGAGCAAACGAGAGCGGCCTTGCGTGGCGTGGTGGGCCTCCCAAGCATCGATGTAGGCATTCCACTCGGGATCGGTCGGCGATGAATCGGCGTGCACGAGCACGAGCACCTCGCCGATCGTTCCGAACGCGATCGTCTTCTTCATCGCGGCGCAAGATACCACGCGGCGTCTTGCTCGCCCGACGGCGCATTTCCTTCCGTCTCGGCGCGGGACAACACCACGCGCCTCGGTTATTTTCCACGCGACGTGCCCCTGCCCTTCCTGCTCCCCCTGCCGGTGCTCTTCCTGATGGCCGCGGCCGTCGGAGCGATGTTCACGCTCAACGCGCTCCGGCCCGCCCGGAAGTTCTGGCCGCTGGTCGGCGCAGGTTTTTTCGCGTCGTGGCTGACCGGCGAGCTCGCGGCGCACCACCTGTTCTGGCAGGTCGTCGCGACGGCGCTCTTCGTGTGGGCCGGCGGGCTCGACGGCTGGCCCGGCTGGGTCGCGCTGTTCATCGTGTCGCTGTCGTGGATCGGGCTCGTGCGGATCGTGTTCGACGCACGCAAGGCGCGCGACGTGACGGAATCGGCGCTGCGCGAGGGGCTCGGCACGGAGTATCGAAGCGTGATCCCCGAGGAGATCGGCGCGCACGTCGACGATCACTTCTCGCTGCGGCAGCGCCTCTTCCCGCTGCCGGTGCTCGACGGCCGCGTGGAGATCGTGCGCGACATCGTCTTCTCGCGCGCAGGCGGCGTGAACCTGCGGCTCGACGTCTACCGGCCGCGCGGCAACACGAAGCCACGCCCGACGGTCCTGTTCGTGCACGGCGGGGCGTGGGTGATCGGCAGCAAGGACGACCAGGGCAAACCCCTCGCGTACCGGCTCGCTGCGCACGGGTGGGTCGTGGTGTCGGCGAACTACCGGCTCTCGCCGCGCTTCACGTTCCCGGATCACCTGATCGACGTGAAGAGCGCGATCCGCTGGATCCGCGAGCACGGCAAGGCGTACGGGGCGGACCCGAGCTTCCTCGTGATCACGGGCGGCTCGGCGGGCGGTCACCTCGCGGCGCTCGCCACGCTCACGCCGAACGATCCACGCTACCAGCCGGGCTTCGAAGACGTGGACACGCGCGTGCAAGCCTGCGTGCCGTTCTACGGCGTCTACGATTTCACGGACCGGCGCGGGATCTGGCGGGGTACGCTGCTGCGGACGATCCTCGAAAAGAGCGTGATGAAGAAGCGGCTCGACGACGATCACGCGGCGTTCGAGGCGGCCTCGCCGATGAGCCTGGTGCACGAGGACGCGCCGCCGTTCTTCGTGGTGCACGGCGATCGCGACTCGCTCGTGCCCGTGCAGGAGGCGCGGCTCTTCGTGGAGCTCTTGCGCGCCCACAGCCGCGCGCCGGTGCTCTACGCGGAGCTGCCGGGCGCGCAGCACGCCTTCGAGGTGTTCCCCTCGGAGCGCACGGGGCACGCGCTCGCCGCCGTGGAGCGGTTCCTCGCGCACCAGTGGGCGAAACATCGCCGCGAGGTCGCGCATGCCGAGGGCGCCGAGGAGAAGCCCCCGGCGGGCGTGCTCGGCGAGGCCGCGGACGCGACGTCGGCCGCTTGAGCTACAGCGTCGCCGCGACGATCTCGTCGAGCGAAGCCTCGTCCACGAGGCCCGTCATGTACCGAACGACGCGGCCCTCGCGATCGATCACCACGAGGCTCGGCAGGTTCTGCACGTCGTACGCTTGCGCCGCTTCCTGGCCCGCGTCGATCACGATGGGATACGAGAGTCCCTTCTTTTCCGCGTAGCTCTTCGCCTTCGCGGGCGGGTCGTGCGCGTTCACGCCGAGCACGATGAGGCCCTGCTTCTCGTACCTCCGCGCGATGCGGTCGAGGATCGGGGCCTGCGCGGCGCACGGGCCACACCAGGTCGCCCAGAAGTCCAGGACCACCGGGTGGCCCTTGAGGCTCTCGATCTGCATGCGCGCCCCGGGATCGCCGTTCGCCGCGACCGCGAAGACCGCGTCGGGCGCCGGCTTGCCCTCGAACGGGCTCCCCCCGCCGACGACCCGCGGCAGCAGAGAAAGCACCCCGAGCGCGCCCAGGCCGAGGAGGCCCGCGAACACCCAGGAGCGAACTTTGCCGTCGGAAGAGGCGGAGGCGGGCGTCGGCACCCGTTCTCCTTAGCAAGTTCTTTGCGGCTGCGCCCGAAAGGCGTCCCCTGGTATGTTCGCTCCCCGCAAAGCGGCGCCGCCGCTCCGCCGGTCGCACGAGAGCGACGCGGGGAGGAACCATGCTCGATCGTCCGAATCCACAGCCCGAACCGTCTCCTCTTCCCAACGGACCAAAGCCTCCTCCCCAGGGCCTCGGGGGCACAGCGAAACCCATCAAGCGAAGGCTCCGAACGCCCGATCGGCTCGACCTCGCCAAGTGGCCGCCGGACGACGCCGATCTGCCCGGCGGCACGCCCGACGGCGGCGCCGTGCCCCCCGCGCCCACCGGCGGCGGCGGCGGCGGTGCCGACTTCGGCGACGGCGACTTCAAGAAGGGCCGCTTCAATCCCGTCACGATCATCGTGGCGCTGCTCATCGTCGCCGGCGGCGCAGCCGCGCTCTTCTTCGGCATCAAGCAGGGCCAGGAGAAGATGACGGTCGAGCAGGTCGTCAAGGAGAAGAAGAACATCTTCGTCCTGCCCGTGAAGGACCAGATCCCGCGCTGGCGCACGTGGGCCGCGAACCCGAACGAGTGGTCCCTGCAGCAAGAGGCGCTGATCCAGCTCGCCTACGCCGAGGATCCCGAGGGCGTGACGAACGCGATCAAGGCGCTCGATCAGCCCGATCACCGCGTGAAGGGCGTCTCCGCGCAGGTGCTCGCCTACTACGGATCGCCGAAGGGCGACGCCGGTAAGGCGGCGCTGCTCAAGGCGCTGCAGGAGGCCGACGACAGCGACAAGCCGCAGATCGTGTGGGCCCTCGTCATGCTGAAGGAGCCGCAGGTCTTCAAGGACGCGATGGACCAGTACAGGAAGGGCTTCCTGTCGAAGGTCGAGCGCCTCGGCGGCGGCACCGCGTTTGATCCGGAGCGGCTCGCGGCCCTCGTGCCGCTCGACGAGTTCGCCAAGCTCGCGAACGATCAGAGCCCGTCGGTGCGCCAGCTCGTGGCCACGCTGCTCTCGCGCGACGCGAACGCGAAGTGGACGCAGACGCTCATTCAGCTCGTGAAGGATCCCGACTCCGAGGTCGGCCGCGAGGCCGCCACGGGCCTCGGCAAGATCGGCGACGAGACCGCGCGCGCTCCTTTGCTCTCGGCGCTCAGCAGCTCCAGCAAGGAGAACCGGCAGAAGTTCCTGGAGGCGCTGCGCGACGGCATCGGCGGCGAGGGCCTCGTGCTCGCGCTCGCCAGCGTGAAGAAGGATCCGCCCGAGAGCGAGTGGTTCCAGACGAAGCAGCTCTTCGAGATGATGAAGGACATCGCCGATCCGCGCGTCGGCGACTCGCTCGTGAAGTGGCTCGACGGCTCGAAGCCCACGCTGCACTGGCAGGGCGAGGCCGGCACGCGGCTCGCCGAGGTCGGCGACGTCCGCGCGGCGAAGTACCTCGGCGAGCGCATGCGCGTCGAGCCCGCGAAGCTCTACGCGCAGGAGCGGTTCTGGGAGGCCGACGAGGGCGGCCATCTCTCGCGCACGGATCTGCCGCGCGTGGTCGCGACCCGCATGCTCGCGGATCTCGCGTTGATCCACCCCGACAAGAAGGACGAGCTCAAGGCTGCGGCCGAGGACGGCGTGATCTACTGGATCAAGGACCGCCCGCAGCCGCACGCGAACGGCCTGCGTTTCCTCGCCGCCGTGCAGAGCGAGAAGATCAAGAACGACCTGCGCGACTGGGCGTTCCCGAAGGATCCGCTGCCGAAGGAGGGCGCGCAGCCTCCCTTCCCCACGGCCTTCGAGACGGCGCAGAGCGCGCTCCGTTACGTCGGCCTGATGAAGGACGAGTCGGCGTTCCCGAAGCTGCTCGAGCAGTTCAAGCGCAAGCCCGACAAGAAGATGGACATCACGCAGGAGGCGCTGAACGGCGCGGGCCTGGCGATGCTCGGCATGGCGCTCCGCGCGGTGGGCTACGGCGCGGCGCAGGGCCTCGGGCAGTGGGGCGACAACCGCGCCTCGAAGCCGCTGATGGAGCTCATCGAGGACGAGTCGTGGCACGAGGAGGCGCGCGCGGCCGCCTGTGACGCGCTCGCTTGGTGCGCCGACGACAAGACGATGAGCGAGGTCGCGAAGAAGGCGAAGGAGTACGGGGCGAAGAAGGAGCCGCGCAAGCAGCTCATCGGCGCTTGTTACGCCTCGACGCTCTCGCTCAAGCCCGTGCCGACGATCGCGCCGGAGCTCGCGGACCTGCTCACGCCCGAGCTCGACATCGGCCTGCGCATGGCCTACGCCCGCGCGATCGGCATCGGCGGCTTCGATCAGGCGACGGAGGCGAAGCTCTTCGAGAAGCTGCAGAACCCGGAGATCCGTAACGCGGCGGCGCTCGCGTTGATCCTCGGCGGCTCGACGGACACGGCGGCCCGCACGGTCGCGATGTACGGCGACTTCGGCCCCGACGCGCTGAACGACCTCAAGGACCACTACTTCCGGGCGTTCGGCTACTGGTCGGACGAGGACTTCAAGCGCGGCAACATCTACCGCTGGGTGTCGAACGCCGAGGCGATCGCGCGCATCAAGGTGGCGGACGTGCCGCAGGAGTGGTCGCGTCAGCGCCTGCAGTCGCAGTTCGACAACCTCAAGTTCGACAACGGCCCGCACTCCGAGACGCGCGTCGTCCTGCGTTACCGCCTCTGGCAGGACGCGAAGACGGGCGACGCGGCGCGGAAGAAGGGCGCGATCCAGACGCTCAAGTTCATGAAGGAGCGCGGCGTCCTGATGGCGCTCCGTCAGGAGCAGGGCGAGACGGGCGAGATGGCGAAACGCGCCTTCTTCGAGATCATGAACCCGAAGGCGATCATCGCCGAGGACCTCTCGGCGTTGCAGCCGAAGGGCAAGGGCGACAAGGGCGACAAGCAGTAAAACGCGCCCGCGCGTGACCCCAAAACCCCCTCTCATCTGCGTGATGGGAGGGGGTTTCGTGTTTCTAGCGGCTAGAATGCGACGGGGAGCGCTTCGAGCCCACGCACGATGTACGTGGGGCGCCAGCGCAGGGTGTGCGGGGCCGCGGCGAGGCGGAGATCGGGCAGCGTGCGCAGGAGCGTGGCGAGCGCGATCTGGCCTTCGAGCCGCGCGAGCGGCGCGCCGAGGCAATAATGGATGCCCTGGCCGAAGGCGACGTGGCGGTTCGGGTCGCGCGTGAGGTCGAGTTGGTCCGGGTTCACGAACTGCGAGGCGTCGCGGTTCGCGGACGCGAGGACCACGAGCACGAGCGAGCCGCGGGGGAGCCTGACGCCGGCGAACTCGACGTCCTCGCGGGTATATCGCTCGGTCGCCATCTCGACGGGGCTCGTGAACCTGAGCAGCTCCTCGATGGCCGATTTGATCAGCGACGGATCCTGGCGAAGCCGATCGAGCTCGCCAGGGTGTTGCAAGAGCGCGAGCGTGCCGGACGCGATGAGGTTCACCGTGGTCTCGTGCCCGGCGACGGTCAAAAGGATGATCATCGCGAGCAGCTCGTTCTCGCTGAGGTGGCTGCCTTCCTCCTCCGCCTGCGCGAGGGCGCTCAGGAGATCGTCCCGGGGCCGCGCGCGTTTCTCGGCGATGAGCGCGCGGAGATATCGCAGCATGAAGTAAAAGTGCGGGAGCGCGAGCAGCATCTTCATGTTCGAGGTGGTCTCCATCAGCGCCTTCGAGAAGCGATGAAACCTCGGACGAGCCTCGGAGGGGATGCCGAGCAGCTCGGCGATCACGGTGAGCGGCAGCGGGAGCGCGTAATCACGCACGAGGTCCATGCGGCCGCGCGCCGCGACCTTCGCGAGGAGATCGTCGGCGATTCGCTGCACGCGTTCGCGCATGTCCTCGACCATGCGCGGGGTGAACACCTGGTGGACGAGGTTCCGCAGGCGACGGTGATCGGGCTCGTCGACGTCGAGCATGTTGCGCTCGAGGGGCTTCACGAAGTCGGGGACCCACGGCTGCTTTGCCTGCTGATCCGGGGTGAGGACGGCGCTGCGGTCCTTGGCGAAGCGCGGGTCCTTGAGGACGGCCACGACGTCGTCGTATCGGGTGACGAGAAAGGCCGTGCGCCCGTCCTCGAGCTTCGTGGGAAAGACGGGCGCCTCGGCCCGGAGGCGGGCGTAGAATGGGAATGGATTCGCCTTGAATCCGGGGGCGAGGATGTCGACCGACGCGGGGGGAGGCATCGTTCCCGAGCATACCATACACGCAGGAACAAGGCCGTGGGTGCCGAAGCGAGTGACAGGGGCGGACGGGCCGCATTTCGGGCTCGCCGCTCAGGAGGGGCGGATGCGCAGAGGGGCGCTCACGGGGTTTGATCTTCCTCGTCGATCCGACGCGTCCTCTTCCCCGGGATTTGCTCGCCCCTTCGTTGGGCCAGGAGAACGTCACGGAGCTTCCGCAGAGGTTCGAGGTGGTATTCGTGAAAATCCGTGTCGCTCTGCGTCGCCCTCGCTTCTTCGAGCCCTCGCTCGAGCTCGGCGATGAGCGGCAAGAGCACGGCGAGCCCCTCCTCGGGGTTCTCGTCGTAGCGACAGCACTCCGCAAAGAACCACGTCATCCTGCATTCGATATCAATGTCCGTGAAACCGAGGAGAACGCGTGCGTTCCAAGCGTCCCGACAGGTCTGGAAGGGGGGGTGCTTTGATTCTGTCAGCCTGATGATATCTTCGGCGATGCGGCGCCTTGTTTCGAGCACGCCGAACTCACTGTCGCCCATGCGCGCCACGAACTCCGCCTCGAGCCGACAGTAATCGTCAACGGCCTCGGCGAAGCTACGAGTTCGCTTCAAAGATTTAACCAAGAGAGCGCCGCTCACTTTTGCAAAATCCTGGAAAATATATTCAATTCTTTCGTCTTCTGTCGTCATGCTCTTCCTACCGCGGCCATCCGGGCAACCAATACTCGCAGGATCCCTTGCCGCGCGTCAGCGGAATAAATTTGGGCCACTCTTTCTCCCCTCGACACCTGTCGAAGCACATCTTGCATCTCGTTTCTCCAATGACGCTACCCGGTCTGTCCGCCAGGCGCTTGTTCAGGCAAGCGTTCAGATGCTCTTGACACGGGTCGTCGTCATCGTCCTCCTGCCGATACTTCGTCGCAATATCCGACTTGCCAAGCTCCACCGACGCGGCGATCACGATGACGATGGGGGCTGCTTCGATGATGAGGTCGGCGAGCACGACCGCCACAGCCACGAGCACCCCGGGGTTGCCGACGAGCGCACGCTCGGCCGCCGTCTGCTCGTTCGCAGGCGCGGGCGACGCGGACAGGCGTAGCTTGCGCAGGCGGAGCAGATCCTCCGGCACGGTCATGCCTCGCAGCGCGATCCGCATGCACCCCGCGAGATCCGCGTGGGGCACGCCCTTCGACGCCACATCGACCCCACGGCCCTCTTCGTCGACCTTCACCGCGACGTCGAACACGTAGTACCCCCGCGGAAGGTCGCCACCGAACTCATCCACGCACTCTCGCAGGCGCTCTGCGGTCGCGTCCGGCACGCGCGGGCCCTCGCTCGCCGCCGGGTACGTGATCTTGGCCCCGCAGCCGAGCGGCACGAGCGCCAACGTCGCGCAACCGAGAAGCCCGAGGGACAGGAAGGTACGCACACGCGGGCCCGTCATTGCCAGAATGCGACCAGGAACACCGGCCTCTGTCAACGCATGCCGTGTCTGCCCCCACAGTGCATCCACACCCTTCTCCTCTTGCGCGTGCCTCTCCTCCTGTGGTCCCATACCGCGCATGAGCAGCCCCTCATTCGATCCCATCCAGGGTAAGCAAGCCTTCGACGCGCTTCTCCCTCGCTACAAGGCCATGCCGGCTGAATTCCTCTCCGTCGTCAATGCCGACGCGGGCCTCGTCGCGGTCGCGGCGCTCGGATTGTCCGCGCGGGCGAGCGAGCCAAAGCTCCTCTCGCGCTACAAGACCCTCCCCGCGAGCGAATTCGACGCGAGCCTCGTCGAGCTGCTCCCCACGGCCGCCTGGGCGTGCTGGTATGCCGCGACCGAGGATCAAAAGGCGCGCGCCCTCTCCACGGAGGCGAAGCTCCCGGTCGAGCTCGTGCAAAAGGCCCTGGCCATCGAAGCCCGCATGCAGGCCTGTTGCGAGTACCATTTGAATGATCACCCCGAGGTCGGCCCCTACCTCGCCATGCTGCGCGGGGGCACGGGCCACCGCGACCTCGCCGCGGATCTGCTCGGTTATGCCAGCGTGTATCGCGACCATTACGGCGCGCTCTCCGCCGATACGAAGCACTTCCGTTCGACCGACGCCGACGACGCCGTAAAGGCCGCGGAGGAGATCCTCGCCACGCTGGGCGCGCGGCTCGGCCCGGAGGCGCGCGCGGCTGCCGATCACCTCGCTCGCGCATTCACGCTCTTGCTCGATACCTACGAGGAAGTCGCCGCCACCGGCCGGTGGCTCCTGCGCCACGAGCCCGCACCGGAGAAGACCTTCCCCTCGCTCTTCAGCGTCGTTCGCACCCGCGCAGGCGGCCGAGGCAAGAAGAAGCCCGAGCCCGCCCCGGCAGGAGCCACCGGAGGCTGAAAAACCCCTCCCGGAGGGCGCGGACAGGCGCGCCAGGGCTCGGAAACCCCCCTCCCGGGGTCGTCGACAGGCGCCGGAGAGCTCCGAAACCCCCCGCCCGAGGCCGTCGACGCGCCTCTTCTCCGCTTCCACCCAGCGCGTACGGTCCGATACGCTGCTTCCCCAGCGAGGGGGTGAGCTCATGGGGAAGGGGCGGCTTGCCGGCGCGACGTTGTTCGCTACGTGCATGGCAGCGTGTTGGGTGCCGATGGGATGCGGGGCGAGCGACGAGTACGCCGCCGTGCGCGCGCCCCCGACCGAGGGTTCGCTCCCGGCGAGCACCGTCCGCGCACTTCAAGCGTGCGCGGAGAAGCACGCAGGGCGGCTCGGGCGCCATGCGTACGAGATCGACTTTCAGGTCGAGCTGACCGACAACCAGGTCTCCAAAGTGAGGCCCAAAGGTCCGCGGCTCGACGACGCCGGCCTCGAACAGTGCATGATGGCTGCGCTGCGGACGATCGCGGACGCGGGCTACACGCCAAACCCCGACGCGCTGATCTCGCGCGGCGGCCTCTTGCCTGCACGAGGCCTCCTGGCGAACGTGTCGGTGATCTCCCAGTTGATCCGACTCGCCCCGCTCGTCGTCTCGGCGTCCGGCGTGACGATCGTCGTGGGCGTCGCGGTCCTGGTCGTGGCCGCGGCCGTTTCCTATAAGGATGCCGCCGACGAGGAAGCCGAGAAGGAGCGGTGCAAGAAGGTCAAGCAGGGCTGTATCGAATCCTGTGCCGATACGATACTGGACCAAGGGATTCACGAACCGCACTTCACCCGCTGCCTACGAGCGTGCATGGAGAAGGCCAACTGCCTATAAAGGAGGAGACAATGGACCGAGACACGGCCGAAAAGCTGAACAAGATCACACTCGAAGCCTATTTCAAGCTCCACGACGCAGCCGCCCTCGTGCACGCGAGCTGCTCGGCCCCCGAAAGAAAAGAATACATCATGGGATTCGGGAGAGCGCTCGGGTATCTTTATACGGACGTTCTGAGTCCACTCTACACAGAGTATCCGGATCTCAAGCCCGACAACATCGCGTGACCGGGGAACGGGATCCCTCCGATCTCGGTAAGCTTATGCCGCGCAAGAGTCACCCTCCTCATGGCAGAAGTCGAATAGGGATCACGCCGCGCCCGAGCGCCCGCACTTCTCGCAGCGCGAGGCTGACCACCTCGGAGGCCACCCTGTGGATCTCCTCGATGAGCAGCGCTGTCAGCTCGTCGCCGGCCGGCGCTCCGTGGAAGACGCGTCGACGTTGGCGATTGCCCACCTTGTCCTCGGGGACATAGATACGATGATCGCTGCCGACGAGGTGAAGACCGACCCGCTTCTGCTCTGCGAGGTCTCCGAGGAATCGCTCCGATTCTCGACGGGTCAGCGCATACCAGGAACGCACAGCCTCTCCGTTCTCCCCCTCGCGAAGGTAAAAGCTGTTGACGTAGAGCCGACCATCGCTCCGGCGCGCATACGCCGTCGGCAATCTCGGCTCGGGCATGGCAATACGTCTCGTCATCATCACCTCTCGATCGACCCGACGCGCGAGAAGGGCAGCGCGACCATGGGTTCGTCCTCCCCCTATATTCGCAGGAGGAACCATTTCGTGAGGTGTGTCGGGTCGATTTTTCCCGGCGGGAGGGAGGGCCGGGCCCGCGGCTACTTGGGCGGCGGGGGCTCGTCGTCGAACGGCGACCGACAGCAGAAGGTCACGGCCTGCGCGGGGTCACGCTCGGCAGACCCGGTCGGATCGCCGCCCGTGGAGGCGCAGATGCCGGGACTGTACGCGAGGTCCGTGATGGCTTTGCCGCCGAGGGCACGGCCGACGGGGTACACGTTGACGCACTGTTCGCCGTAGCTGGAGAGGCCGACGTTATCCGCAGGCACCGCGCAGGCGCCATCGCTGTAGAGCCGCAACGTGCCCAAGCACGCGCTCCCCACCGGCGTCCCGCCGCACTCGCAGGCCGTGCAGCCACGCGTGTCGCTCGGCTGCTCGCCGTAGAGCTCGTACCGCGCGAACGTGTAGTTGCCAGGGCACATCTCGTGGTTGCCGTCAAGGGCGACGCACTGGAGCCACGGCAGCGGCGCGTTGTGCATGCAGCGGTACGTGGATGGGTAGAACGACGGGTCGCAGGGCTCGTCGATCTCCTTCGCCTCGCACGCGACGCCGGCGGTCTCCCAGTCCGTCGTCTTCGTGAACGCGGGCAGCGTCGAGCTGATCGGGCAAGCCTCGCTCGTCGGCCCGGGGAGCGGCGAGGCGTGGACGGACTGCGCGCACGGCTCGCCGCCGCACTGCGCGCCCGAAGGCAACGCGTTCGCGCTCGTGCACGCGCCGTCCCAGCCGTCGGGCCCGCCGAACGGGAGCGACGACGCGTCGTCCTCCGCGCACGTACCCGCGCGGACTTCGAGGTCCGCGGGCAGCCCGGTGCATGTGCCTTCCGACATGGCGCACGTGCAGGCCTCGCACGCCGCGGGCGGAGCGATGAGACCCGCGAAACGGCGGTACTTCTCGAAGAAGACGACGTCCTCGGGGAGGCCCGCGGCCTTGCGCGCCTCGTCGCAGTTCGTCGGCGCGAGGGCGCGAGGGCCGACCCAGAGGAGCATCGGCGTGCGAGGCCAGCTCCCCGCGAAGTCGTCGCTCGGCTCGGGGAGGCAACGGCCGGAGCAGTAGGATTGCGGCGCTGGCGTGCCGGGATCGATGAGTTGATCGGCGTCGGTTCCGGCGTCGGCGGCGTCGGGGCCGGCGTCGGGGATGCACCACGGATCGGGGATGAGGGGGTCGGGAGCGCACTCACCCACGCCCACGTAGGGCGAACTCGAGCAACCGCCCGTCCCGATGCCCAGACCCACCATCAAGAAGAAGGAGAAACGCGCTCGTCGCAACATCAGAAATCCCATCCTGTAAGGAGCTGAGACGTGATCATCACCGGCGGCTGATCGATCAAAACCGTTTGACCAACCATGAGTTTCGTGCCGCGGGCGAGCCCGATGGCCTCGGCTGCCGCCTGCAAGGAAAAGGAGGAGCCGAGGCTGAGCCTTGCACCGATCCGGCCTCCAACACCGGGCTGCATGAAGGAGAGCGAGCGCTCCTTGTAGCCGGTCCCTTCGAACTCGATGTTGATCACGCCGATGTGCCCGACCAGGCAACCGTAGAACCAGCGGTAGTGTCCACACGCGTTGAGCAGTCCGCCTGCCGTCATCGCGTTGATCTGCCCGTCTTGCACGCCCGACGTCAGCCACGCGGCGCGTCCTTCCACGCCGATCGACACGTGCTCGTTGGTCCTCAAACTACCCGCGAGCACGCCGCCCACGGCCGGGCTCCACGACGCGACACCAAACACGACGACGGGGCCCGCCCCGATCGTCCCTCGCAAGCCAGGCTTCTTCTCCTGCCCGGCCACACCGCCGACGATCGGCTCGCGCCGCGCAGACTCGTCCTCCCGCGGCTCCTCCACGGTGTAGGCCCGATCGACGTCTCGCCGACGCAAGAGCCGCTCCGGCGGCGGCAACGGCTTCGGAAGCTCGCGCAGCGTCAGCGTGATCGTCCTCTGCTCCCCCTTGCGTGCCGTGAAGATCACCACCGCAGGCTCGTACCCGTCGAGCGTCGCGCGGAGCTCATGCTCGCCCGGCGTGACGAACATGGAGAGCGCTGAAAACCCGCTCTTGTTTCGCGGCTCGCTGTCAAGCGTGAGCTTGGCGCCGACATGAGAGATCGTGACGTCGATCCACGCGACCTCGGCGCGCGCCGCGTCGTACGCCTTCAAGAACCCCTGTCGCTCGTCGGAGCTCGCGCTCGATGCGCGCTGGATCGCGTCGAGCAAGAGGTCGGCCGCATCGACGGGGCGACCAAGCTCGACGAGCAGCACCCCGAGCCGGCCCGCGATCAACGGGTCATGACGGACCGCGAGCGCCGCGGCGTAGGACCTCGCGGCCGCCGTCTTGCGGCCGGCTGCGCGCGCGTCGTCTCCATCGATGACGTGGGCCGCGAACGTCGCGTGGGTCGCTGCGTCCGCGAGAGCGTCCGGCGGAACGGGAGGCGCGGCGCGTGGCTCGTCGGCGGCCGCGGAGGATGCGATGCCGACAAGCGCGATGGCCACGACAACGAGGGAACGCATCCCGCGCCAGGGTACTCCGCCGGCGCGGCGTTGAGGAGGCCGAGCGGCCATGCGACGAACCCCTAACGACGCCGGAATTCGAGGTCCGTGACCTTGTCGAGGAAGGGCTTCTCCGTCGTCGCGGCTGCGGCGCCGCGTGCAGTCTCGACCGGCCCCGCGGGCTTCGGACGAGCCGCGGGCGGCTTTGCGCTCTCCTTTGCGGAGGAGGGCGCGTGCGCGGGGACATCAACAGGCGGCGCAGGCGCGATCTCGATCACGGCGGGAGCGCTCTCGGCCGTCGCCACATGGACCGCGGGCACGGAGAGCCCCGCCCGCGCGGTGTGCAACGACGGCGAAGGCCACGAGAGCGCCGCGATGATCCACACCACCAGGAACTCCCCGCCGCGCCAAAGGAAGGGGAAGAGCTTGTCCAGCGCCGCGGCGCCCTCCCGTCGCTCGTCCTCTTCGCTCGCAACGCAGAACGGAAACACGACGCGCAGCTCGTCACGGCTGATCCCGCTCTCCCTCTCGACATACGCGCGCGCGTCCTGGAGGCGCTTGCGGGAGGCTTCTTCGGTGATCTCGAGCAGCTCGGCCGCCTCCTGGTGTGACTTTTCATCGATGCAAACGAGGTAGAGCACGATGAACAGCGGCTCCGGCATCGCCTGGAGCACGAGCCCGACCTTTCGTCGCAGCTCATGCATCCGGGCGAGGCGCTCCGGGGAATCGAGCGGCGAGAGCACCGAAACGGCGCCGTCCTCCGTCGTGAGGCACGCGTCCCGATGCCGCGTCCGTTCCGCGCGCTTCGCGATGTTCGCGGCGATGCCGAGGACCCATGACTTCAGATCGCCTTCGTCCTCGCGATAATTCGGCACGCTCGCGATGGCCTCCGTCATCACGACCTGCACCTCGTCTTCGAGGCTGTCGTCGTCCTCGCGGCCCTTCCGGCGGCTGGCGAGGAAGCGCTCGACGTCGGGACGCAGGTCCACGACGCGAGCCAAGAGGTCAGAATGGCGGGAGGCAGAACCAGCGCTCATGACCTGTATTCACCGGAGGCGAGATTTCGTGACGTAAAAACTTCGCTCGATGTGACGATTTCGACGGACGGACGGTGAGTCCCTGGAAGGTGGGTCCATGAGAGCGAGTCACAGAAAAAAGCGTGGAGGAGAGGTCCCCGCGAGGTCCGGCTGGTTTTTTTTTCCCCGGTCCCGTCTCCCGGTGCTGCCGGGTGGGTGCTCGCGAGGCGTTTGCGCACGGAGCGCGGGGACATCCTCCACTGCGAATACCCTTGCCAAACCGAGGCGCCGCGTCAAGCGATAAATGCACAAAGTTACAGATTTCCAAACCGGTAGGTTTTCCCCGGGTCCCTGGGACGAACGCCGGGGGGGGTCCCTTGCGTCCGAGCGCTCCATCCACCACGCGCGAGCCGGTCGGGGCCTTGGGCACGACGGCGTACGCGTCGCCCGCCCCGCATCCCATCGGCACCATGGACACCGCCATGCACGTAGCGAGCAACGTCGCCCCGGCAAGCCGCCCCTTCCCCATGTGCTCACCTCCTGGCTTGTGGAGGGCATCCGGCGGTCGAGGTGGGGCGGAAGAGGGGAACCGCATACGCTCCTGTGGATGCCGAACGTCCCCTTCGAGACGAGCGTGACAGGGGCGGACGAGCCGCGATAGGTTCGCAGAATGAGAATGCTTTCGCTCCCGCTCCGTGTTCTGCCTTTGTCGCTCCTCGCGCTCCTCGGGTGCCCGGAGGATGTGGCTCCACCGCCCCCGGATCCGGCCGACCCTTGCATCCGGCCCGCCGAGAATCTGCCCGAGCCCACGCCCCACACGCCGCGCTGGGCCTTCGAGCCCTGGATCTCGAAGGACATCTCGGACGGCCCGGACACGTATGCCTTCGTCGAGGGCTTCCGCGAGCGCGACATCCCCGTCGGCGCCGTGGTCCTCGATAGCCCGTGGGAGACCCATTACAACACGTTCATCCCCAATCCCACGCGGTACCCCGATTTCGGCAAGATGGTGGCGGACATGCACGCGGACGGCGTGCGCGTCGTCCTGTGGATCACGAACCTCGTGAACGCCGTCTCGTACGACCTCGAAGAGGGGGGCGACGGGTACGTGGGCGCCTCGCCGAACCTCGCAGAAGGTGAAACGTGCGGATATTTCGTCGAGGACTCGTCGCGATGGGCGTGGTGGAAAGGCACGGGCGCGGCGGTCGATTTCATGAACCCGTCGGCGCGGGCGTGGTGGCACGAGCAGCAGAATGCCGTGCTCGACATGGGCATCGACGGCTGGAAGATCGATTTCGGCGACAGCTACGTCCGCCTCGACACGGTCACGACGGCCGCGGGGCCCGTCCCGCACCAGGAATACTCGGAGGCCTATTACCAGGATTTCCTGGCCTACGGCGTTTCGCGGCGCGGGCCCGAGTTCGTCACGATGGTCCGCGCCTGGGACGAGTCGTACGATTTCAAGGGCCGGTTCTTCGCCCGCAAGGAGCACGCGCCCGTCGCGTGGATGGGCGACAACCGCCGCGATTGGGTGGGCCTCGAAGACGCGCTCGATCACACGTTCCGCTCGGCCGCCGCGGGGTACGTCGTCCTCGGGTCCGACATCGGCGGTTATCTCGATCGGGACGACAAGGACCTCCTCGGCGAGCAGATCCCGCTCGACCCCGTGAATTTCGCGCGCTGGACCGCGATCGGCGCGCTCTCGCCGTTCATGCAGCTCCACGGCCGCGCGAACATCACGCCCTGGACCGTGCCGCAAAATGGGACCGAGATCGCGGACATCTATCGATTCTGGTCGAAGCTCCACCACGAGCTCGTCCCCTTCTGGTACAGCCTCTCCGAGGAGGCGTATGCCGGGGCCGCGGTCCCCGTGCGGCCCGTGGGCGAAGAGGCGAGCTGGGCCGGGGATTATCGGTATGCGATCGGCGACGCCCTCTTCGTCGCGCCGCTGCTCGACGGCACGGGCAAGCGGGACGTCGTGCTCCCGGCGGGGGTGCGTTATTATGATTTCTGGTCGCCCTCGGCCGCGCCGATCGAAGGCGGGACGACGGTGCCCGTCGACTTCTCGACCGATCTGCAGAAGGTGCCGCTCTATTTCCGGTCCGGCGCGATCGTGCCGATGCACGTCGCCGACGACGTCACCGGGCTCGGCAATGCCGCCTCCGCGGGCAAGCTGACGCTGCTCGTGTTCCCGGACGCGACGTCGACGAGCTTCTCCCTGCACGACACCGATGACGTGGTCACCGTCGTGAAGGCGTCCGCGACCGCGAATGCGTCGTCCGTGTCGATTTCACGGACGCTCGTGGAGACGCTCCTCCGCGTCCGCGTGGAAGGGGAGCCGGGGAGTGTCACGGTCGCCGGCAGCGCGGCGACGAAACACGCCACGCGGGCCGCGTTCGATGCGGCCCCCTCGGGCTATTATTACGAGGCGGAGACGCGCTCGGCGTGGGTCAAGGTCCCGGCGGGCGCCGGGGAGAGCGCGATCGAGCTGAAAAACCCCTGACGATCAGGTCGTCTTCGGGTCGCGGAGCCGCTGGTAAAACCACCAGTGGTGGCCGCCGAGGTCCACACACTCGTATCCGCGATCCGACCAGTATTCCTCGCCGTAATCGACGGTCTCGGGCTCCTTGACGATCCTCGCGCCCGCGGCCCGGGCCCGCGCACAGTGGGCCTCCACGTCGTCGACGTACACCAGGATGTTCTGCGTGTTCGCGCCGCCGATCTGGCTCGGGGCCCTCATGTACGGAAACTTCTCCGGTTTGGGATGACCCACCATGATGAGCCCCTCGCCGTACACGAGCTCCGAATGCTCGACCGACCCGTTGTTCCCCTCGACGAGCAGCCGCACCTGGAAGCCGAAGGCGCGGCAGAGCCAGTCGATCGCGGCCCTCGAATCCTCGTAGTACAGCGAGCACGAAATGCGGGGCCAGCTCGCCGGGGCCGGCTTCGACGGTTCTTGCGTGGTCATCTGTTCCCTCCTCCTTTGGAGCGCGCGAGAGTTTTCCCAAGGCCCGCACATGCGTCAAGGCCTTCGGCTCGCAGAGGAGGTTTTTCCGGGAAATGGGCGGGGACGGCGGGGAGCACGCGGGCGCGCCGCGCGCTCCCCTCCGCCTCGGATCACTCGATCGTGATCGAGAGGTTGTAGAGCGCGCCGGAGTAGCCGTACGTCGAGTTCGTCACCTTGACGAAGTACTTCCCGGGCGCCGGGATCGGGTCGCTCGTGAAGTCCTCGTGGTAGTTCGAGTCCTCGCTCACGCCGAGCGACGTCGTGCAGTCCGAGCCCACGACCTCGACGACCGTGTCCGTCTGCGCCTCGCCCGGCGAGGTGACGACGTGGATGACCTTGCCCACGTCCGCCTCCACGGCGTCGATGACGAGCCAGTCCTGGTCGTCCTTGTCCGCCATCTTGAACGCCTCGAGCTCCGCCGGCAGCGACGCCACCTGCTGCGCCTCGCCGCAGGCGTTGTTCGGCTCGACCTCCGCCGGGACGATCTCCGTGACCGACACGTTGATGCCGTAGCCCGACGTGCCCGTGTTGTCCCAGTAGATGAAGTAGATCGGCTCCGAGCCGGCCTCGACCGTGGGCGCCTCGGCGAACGTGATCAGGTCGGCGAACTTGCCGCTCGCCGGCAGCACCGCGAAGGCGGGCGACGCGTCGGGCGAGTCGGGCAGCGCCTCGACGGTGATGACCTTCCCCGCGCTCGTGGGCGTGTACTGGTAGAGCACCGTGGCGAACGGCTGATCGATCGTGCTGCTGAGGATCATGGCCGGCGTGAGCGCGGTCGGCTGGCGCGCCGCGATCTGCAAGCTCCCCGGCGCGGGCGAGAGGATCTCCTCGCCAGGCGGGCCGCTGGCGACCGTGACGTCCGCCGTTCCGGCGGCCGCGGTCACGTCGGTGAAGATCGTGAGATCGGCACCGTAGAGCTGCGCGCCCTCGACGCCGCCGGTGACGCCGGCCGAGCTGGAGACCGCGAGGTTCGTGTAGACGAGCGGCTCGAAGAACCCGTCGCCGGTGGTCGTCAGGTCGAACGGCGTCGAGAGGTCCCGCTGCTTGGCGGTCGCGACGAGGATCGAGCCCTGCGCCTGCGTGCCGAGGAACGACACTTCGAGCGGCGCGTCGAGGGAGAACGCGCCCGCGTAGGTGACCTTCGTGTCGCCCTCGGTGACGTTCACGTCGCGCGGGCCGGCCGCGGCCGAGGCGTCGATCTCGATCGTCGCGACGATCGCCGTGGGGCTCGCGATCTTCTTTTCGACGATCGTGATGCCCGGCCCGAAGTCGATCGACGCGCCGTCGGTCCAGCTCGTGTTGAAGCCGCTGATCGTGACGTCCGCGCGGCGCGAGATGAACGCCTTGCCCGGCGTGATGGCGCTGATGCTCGGGTCCGCGCTCGGACCCTCCTCACCCGGCTGTCCCGCGGGCCCCTGCGGACCGGCATCCCCGGAGCAACCGAGCGCAAACAGCGTGAAGAGAGACAACGACAGAAGACCCACTCGGCTCATTCGCATGGGAAGAAGCTCCTCAGGAAGGGGATTTGGGGCGTCGCTCGGCACGTCCGAGTTCGAGCCACCAAGGGTTGAGAGTCGCGTAACGAAGTCACGGCGACGGGGGGCCGCCGCCGAGCGGTCATGTTCGGCGCAAAGGGGGGCGCTTTCAACCGCTGTGCAAGATTTCCCCGGCTGGCGGGGAGCCCCCGCGAGGGACGGAATTTCGTAGCACGCGGGACTATGCGGTCGCGGCGTAGCCGCGCCGACGCACGACGTCGAGCAGGATACGGCCGATCTCCACGATCTGCCCGAAGCGGCGGGGAGGCCATTCCACGTGCGGGAAGGGCGCCTGGCCCCAGAACGGCGAGGGACGCGGCGGCCGGGCGTCCCCGGGCGCGGCGGCGGCTTCGGCCGTGCCGGCGCCGAGGCGCGGCGCGAGGTGATTCGTGAGGGCCTCGCCGATGACGTTGCTGAGATCCCGATCGTGCTGAATGCAATGGATCGTGAGGCGCTCGGCGAGCTCCGGCGTCAGGTAAATCGTGACGGGGCGCAGCGGCACGCCGCCCACGACCGTCGGCTCGGGCAGCGGCGAAGGCGCAGCAGGCTCGGTCGCGGCGACGGGCTCGACAGGCGCAGCCGCGGGCGCGGCCGGCGCTTCGGCGCGGGCCGCGACGGCGACGACGGCGCTCTCCGGGACGGGCGTGACGCCCTCCGGGACGGGCGTGACGTCCTCCGGGACGGGCGTGGCCTCGCTCCGCTCGGACGAGCCGAGCTGCGCCCCCAAACCCCCACGCTCCGCTTTTGCCGGGGCGCGGCGCGCGCGCTTCGGCGCTGCGGCGGCGGCGGCGGGCGGCTCGTCTCCGCTGACGAATGCGTCGATCGATTCAGGCGACGGCGGCTTGCGGAGCGAAACCGCGACTTGCTTCTTGGCCATGGTGGAACCTCGTGAGCTCGTCGAGCAATTGGTGAATCTCTTTCGCGGAGGCGTCGCGCGGGGCGTACGTGGTGACGCCCTTCCCCACGGCGATCGCCTCCTGGTACGCCACGCGAAACCCGAGCTCGGTGCCGAGGACCGGCAGGCCCGAGGTCTCGAGCGCGGTGCGCGCGCTCTTGGCGAGCGCCGTGCGGCCTTGCTTGCGCGTGATCAGCACGCAGCCGCTCAACGCTCGGGGGCTCCGCTCCGCGTGCGGAGTTGCGCCCCCGAACTCCCGGAGGTGGTCCCGCAGCGCGCGCGCCTCCTGGAACACCTCGATCGCGGCCGTCAGCGCCCAGGCATCCGCCGCGGTCGGGCCGCAGGGAAAGACGGCGACGTCCGCGACCATGAGCGCCGATCGGGAGATCTCTCCGTGGCGCGGCGGGCAGTCGATGATCGTCAGGTCGTACGCGTGCGAGACGCTGTCGAGCTGGCCGGGACGATGCATCTGCGCGCCCATGGCCACGATCGTCGGCGCCTTGTGCCCCGCTTCGCTCGCGACCTCGCCCCACGTGCGCGTTGTGCCTTGCGGATCGGCGTCCACGAGGAGCACGCGCTGCCCCCGCGCGAGCGCCGCCACGGCGAGGCTCACCGCCGTGGTGCTCTTGCCGATCCCACCCTTCTGTCCGGTGAGCGCGATGATCATGAAGCCCCCCTACCGGAAGCGACGCCGCCGGGCCCAATTTTTGGTGACGCACCTCGGACGCGCCGCGCCATGCCGGACGGTTGACGCTGCGGATGCACGGGGACATCGCGGGGAAGACGGCCTACGATGAGCGCGTGGCGACCGAGGCCGACGGCAGCAGCGAGGAGCGCGTCGCGGCGCTCGAACGAGCCCTCGCCGAGAAGGAACGCGAGGTCGAATCGCTCCGCGCAGAGCTCGCGCGGTTTCGGGCGATGGTCGAGCACGCGCACGTGGGCATGTTCCAGGACGACGGCACGGGCCAGTGCGTCTACGTGAACGACGCTTGGCGCAAGATCATGGGCCTCCCTGGGGACGAGGGGCTCGGCCAAGGCTGGCAGAAGACCTTCCATCCGGACGACATCGCGGCGGTCGAGGAGAACCTCGTCCTCTCGCGGACGAGCGGCATGCCCTTCGTGGCGGACCACCGCGTCCTCCGACCCGACGGCACGACGCGCTGGGTACAGGGCACCATCGTGCCGATGAAGAGCCCGGAGGGGACGCTCCTCGGGTTCGTGGGAACGAACTTCGACATCACCGCGCGCGTGGAGGCGCGCCTGGGGCTCGAGCAAGACGTGGCGCTCCGCTCGGCCGATCTCCGCAGGACGAGCGACGAGCTGCGCATCTTCGCGGCGCTGGCGGAGCACGCGGCGGACGCCTTCGTGCTCGCGAGCCCCGAGGGCGACGTGACGTACGTGAACGACGCCTACCACCGGCTGCTCGGCGACGGCGCGGGGGTGCTCGGCACGCCGCTCGTCGACGCGATCCGGCCGGCCGACGCGTCGGTGCGCGACGTGCTCTACGCGGCGCTCATCGACGGCAGCACGTACCGAGGGACGCTCACGCTGCGCGGCGCGGACGGCGCGGCGTTGCCGGCGCAGGTGGACTGCTACGTGGTGCGCGCCGGCCCCGAGGGGGTGCTCGGGCTCGCTGCGATCATCCGGGATCTCTCGGAGGACCAGCGGGCGGAGGTGGAGCGGGCGGAGCTCGAAGCGAAGGTGATCGCCTCGCAGGACGCGCTGATCCGCGAGCTCTCGACGCCGCTCGTGCCGATCGCGGAGGGCGTCATCGCGATGCCGCTCGTCGGCTCGATCGGCGACGCGCGCGCGCAGCAGATCCTCGAAGCGCTGCTCGAAGGGATCCAGGCGCACCAGGCGACGACGGCGATCCTCGACATCACGGGGGTGCCTTCCGTGGACGCGTCAGCGGCCAACGCGCTGATCTCGGCGGCGCAGGCGGCGCGCCTGCTCGGCACGAAGGTGATCCTCTCGGGGATCGGGCCGGCAGTGGCGCGGACGTTGGTCGACCTCGGGGTGGAGATGCGAGGGACGACCACGAAGAGCACGCTGGCGGCCGCGATTGCAGAGGCGATCGGCGGGGCGTGGCGGCGGCGGTAGGGCACAAAACCAGGGGACGGTAAAGGGACATCGGCACCACAGCCCGGACGTCCCGCAACGTCCGGGTTGTGCGCGATACGCGCGCCGCGATTGCGCGGCCGCGTTTGCCCTGATTTGCACCAAACGCCGCGCGCTGCGCGAATGACGGGCGTCGATAGGTCGGGGCCGCTCGACGTCGCCGCTCCGGATGACCGATAGCGCGCTGAGGAACGGGACAAACTTCCCTTGACCCCCGGAAAAACCCCAGGTAAGGCCGGAGGATGCGGGTTTGTCGACGTCTGGCCTTGGGCGTAGGAGGAGCCTTCTTTCTCGGGGCCCTGGCTTCTTCCGCCGCGAACGCGACCCCCGGCGCCCCTCCCGGACCAACCCCGCCACCGGCCCCCTCCGCATCCGCATCCTCATCCTCCCCCCCGCGAGGTTTCAAGTCGTTCGCCATCGGCGCCGGTCCGCTCGCGCAGATCGGCGGCCCTGTCCCCAGCCTCTACCACGCGGGGGGCATGGTGAATCTGAGCATTCGGAGCCCGATGTGGCTGTGGGACGTCGGCACGACGTTCGCCGTGGCGGTGGTCCCCGAGGAGCGCTTCCGCGCGCCGATGCGTGGATACGACGTCTCCATCTTCACGCACATCGGCGTCCGCCCCTGGGCGTTTTTCGGGGTCTTTGCCGGCGCGCGGGTCGGCGACTGGTACGGCTGGAACGAGACGCCGAGCGGCCCCCTGGAGTCCAAGGGAAGGACCGGGGCGGGGCTGCTCGGCGCCGAGTTTTTCTGGCGGTTCGCGCCCAAGCTCGCCTTTCGTGTCCTGGCCGAAGGTGGGTACACCATCGCCAAACCCACGCTCCGCGTGGACGCGAGGTTCGACCAGATATGGGGCCCGCCTCTTCCTGTGTTCGGCGTCCTCTCGGTGCAGATCATTTACGACATCATGCAGTATGCAGTGAAGGATCCCCTGGAATGAAGACTCTACGTTTTGCGCTCGTTTTGCTCTCGATGTCGACGTTCGTCCTCGGCTGCGAAGAGGAAACCGAGGACGTGGTTTACTCCTGCGACAACCCGGACATCGGCCACTTCGATTCCAAGGGAAAACCCGACCCGTGCCATCTGGAAGAGAAAGGGAAGCCGCAGTCCCTTTGCATGGGGGGCTGCGAGGAGATTTCGCTTTCGTTCGAGAAGACGATCGTCGCTTTATGGGTGGGCCCCGAGGGCAAGGAGCCGGCGTGCCCGAAGCAGGCGCCCAAGCCGGTCTTCAACGGGTATGCAGGGCTCACGGCGCCTCCGACGTGCGCGCCGTGCCGATGCTCCGAGCCCTCGTGTGTCTTGCCTTCGGTGACCGCGACGGCGGGGGACGCGTGTGGTGGGGAGGTCGTCGGCGCGGTCGAGCCGTCCCCGTCGTGGGAAGGCGAGTGCCTCGCGGGCCCGCCGCTCGGGCCCGGGACGTTCAGCTCGGTGCACGTCGGCGCCGTGGGCACGGCGGGCTGCGAGGTCGTCGAGGATCCCCTGCCGACACCGCAGTTTGCCACGGCATGGCCGGCCCAGTGGGCGGTGACCGCGCGGGCTTGTGCGGCAGAAGAGGAGAGTCCGCCCGCGTGTGCGGGGGCCGCATGCGTGCGTGGGATCGAGAAGCTTCCGAGCGAATTCCGGCAATGTCTCCGTTACCCCAAGGGAGCGGAGGAGAGCGAGACGCAGACGTGCCCGGCGGAGTTTCCGGAGCGACATGTGTTTTACGCGGGGCTCTCGGATACGCGTGAATGCACTGCGTGCACGTGTGCACCGCCCGCCGACGGGATTTGCATTGCGTCGGTGAGCGCGTTCCAGGACGCGAGCTGCGCGGGCGCTCCCATGCCTATCTTTCAGAACGCGGCCGTCGGCCTGAACGCCCCGGTCTGCTACGACACGTCCATGCCGCTGGCCCTCGGATCGATCTCCGCGGTGTGGCTGGCGGAGGAGCCGGGGGCCTGCGTGGCGACGGGCGGCGAGGCGATCGGGGAGGCGGTCGCCATGGATCCGAGCGTCTTCTGCTGCGAGCCGCTCGTGATTCCGCAGGAGTAGACCTCTGGTCGGAGGTCCAACGACCTCCGATGAGAGGTCCAACGACCTCCGACCAGAGGTCGGCTACCTCGTTCGAGAGGTCGGCTACCTCGTTCGAGAGGTCGGCTACCTCGTTCGAGAGGTCGGCTACCTCGTGCGAGAGATCGGCAACCCCGTACGAGAGGTCGGCTACCTCGTGCGAGAGGTCCAAGGACCTCCGACGAGAGATCGGCGTCCACGTAGGAGAGGTCGGCTACCTCGTTCGAGAGGTCGGCTACCTCGTTCGAGAGGTCGGCGACCCCGTACGAGAGCTCCCCCGTGTGGCGTCAGGGTATGAGGATGTTCGACAAGACATCTGCCCGCGCGAAGTCTGCGGGGTATCCGTACGGGTGGGTCGTGATGTCGACAGCCGACGTATAGGCCTGGACACGGACATAGAAGGCGCTCGCGCCCTCGAGGATGCGCGGCGGGAGATCAATCTTCGTGTCCTTCGTGTGCAGCATCGCGACAATCGACCCGATCGCGTTCCCGGTGGGTTTCGAGACCACGATCGTGTAGTGCGTCGGTGTCCCGACGGCCGGCGCCTTCCAGCTCAAGCGTGGTGTCCGGGTGACGCCCGTCTGATCGCTGAATGCGCTTTTCCCGTTGACCTCGAGGTCCTGGACCGGGCTCAAAGGCGGCTCGATGGGCCCCCCCGCATGGACGCTCGCGACATCACGGCTGAACATGATGACACCGTAGTCGCTCCACGGGGTCGCCACGCCGGGCGCCGTATACTCCACCAGGCCATAGTGGGAGACGAACACGGAGCTCCCCCAGGCCGCGGGATACGGGTTTCCATACGGGAGCGCGCCCAGATTCACGTCGGCGGTTCCGGCAGCGAGGCCGAGGAGAAGAAGCGTCGCCGAAGAGCCGATGGGGGCGAGCGAGTTGCCGGGCTGCGTGCGGAGCTCGACGAAGGTACCTTGGTCGACGGCCTTGGGGTTCACCGCTGCGACGTGGCTCGCGAATTTCGTCGTATGTACATCGAGCGAGGCGCTCAGGTTCGACGGGACACTGGTGAACGCGCCGCTCTTCGAGACGGTGCTCCCGTCGGTCTGCGTGATGTCGTCGAAGCTCGCGAATCGCGTGACGATGGCGTAAGGCACGCCGGAAGCGCCCGTCTGCTGCGAGAGCTGGGAGACCGTGAGGACATCCCCCTTGCCCGCGTCGATGAGGCTGCTGTAGGCGAAACCCGCCCAGTTCACGGTGAACCTCTCGAGCGTGGTGTCGCCAACCGCAGGCCAGTTCTCGGCGCCCGTGCCCGAGCCGAACATCCTCTGCCCTGCACCGCTGTTCGGGACGAACAATTGGAGGTCATCAGGGGCCTGCCAAGGATCGAGGTTCGTGATGTCCAGGGCGAGCTTGGTCGGAACCGTCGCGCGCGGGGCATCCTTGCGCCCGGCGATTGCGGCGCCGAGGTCGACGAGCCTGGCCGAGGTGTAGATATATTCGAAGTCGTCCACGTGGAGGACATACGGACCCTCGGGGACACCGGGGATGACGACCGAGCCATCCGCCTTGGCCGTGCCTTCGAAAGTCCGCCACTGCCCGCCGCCCATGGGGACGAGGGCCTCGATGCGGGTTTTGCTCAGGTCTCGGGGGGCCTCGACGGTGGCGTTTTCTTCGATCCAGCGGTCGGTCGCGCGGACGGACACGGCGTCGCGCTCGCCGCCGCCCTCCGAGGGGCCCGAGGGGCTCGGCGATGGCGGGCCGCCCGTGCCTTCGCCCTTGCCGCCGCAAGCAGGGAAGGAAGCCAGAGCAAGGAGGGTCGCGGCGTGTGCTACGTGGGTACGTCGGATCATCATTCTCCTCCCAGGCGCGGCCATCCGCAGGGGCCATGCCACGGGGGGCTCGTCGTCCGGTACAGACTGGCTACCTGGGTAACAGGGTAGACCGGGAGCCTGGGTGACAGCTCATTGCCCTACGGGTCGGTCCCTCCTACGCAACGAGTCGCTCAAGCGCGGGCATTCACGCACTCGGATCGCACGATGCGCTGCGCGTAGCGGCCGCGTGGATGGGGATCGGCGACCTCGCGGATCGCCCCGTCGGCGGCGACGAGATAGAAGCCGACGATGCCGCGGGCCATGGGGTCAGCCCCTTCGCGCTGTCCCATGCAATGGATGACGTTTCCCTCGGACGACGAGGCGACCAACGACCAGTCGACCTGCGCGTGCTCCGGGTTGGCTCGGCGGAACTCCGCGAGCGCCAACGAGCCCGCGCGGCGCGCCGCGTCGAACGCCTCGACGGTGAGCCGCGGAATCCTGCGCTGATGGGCAAACCACGAGAGCTTGAAGCCCGCCAGGGGAACCGCCAAAGCGGCCAGCACCGTGGCGAGGAGTCCGCTTGCCCCGAAGTGCTTCGCCGCGAAGAAGGTTCCGACGGCCGCGCCGCCGGCGATCAGCACATCGGCCAGCGTGATCCACGCGGGGCCCGGGGGAACGTCGACAAAGACGCTGTCCGGATCGTCGGCGAAGTCACCACGCGTGCCCTTTGACATCGGCGCAGACTGCACCACGGCATGTCGCCCGTCGATCCCCCTTCCCCCTCTCCGCGCGGCGGAGAGGGGGGGAGGAGCACTGGAACGAGCGGAAATCCCCTCCCTCTCCACCATGGGGAGAGGGAGGGTTGCGGTGGGTGAGGTCCGGAAATGCTCCGCGGGGCGGGCGCTAGCTCCGGGGACGTTGCCCGTTGAACCGTCAGCGCCGCCGTCTTGGCTGAGGGGTCTCAGCCTCCGCCTCTCGGCCGAATTCCAAGGAGCGCGAGCGCGTCGGCCCAGAGGGGCCAAAGCGTGCGGAAGGGATGCGTCGCGAGGAGGACGCCTCCCGTCGGGAGCCTGTGGACACGGTACGGGGCGTGCTGCTCGATCAGGCGCCGGTGTTCGACCGTGTGCAGGAGTTCGTACGTCGGCCCTCCCGAAAGCCGCATTTCGATGGCCTGGCGAGCCAGCGGCTCGGCCGCGCGCCATTCGTCATCGCACAAGGCTGCCGCAGATGCTTCGAGGGCGTCGAGTAGCGCATTCGGCGGCGTCGCGAGTGCCCGTAAGACCTGCTCGCGGGAAAGCTGCTCGTCGCCAGGTCGGATCGGTCGCACGCCCTTGCGTGCGAACGGGGAGAAGGGCGGTTGCCTGGGAAAGTCTTCTCCTCTCGCCTCGTGGTCCTCCGCGCCGTGCTGCTGCACGCCTTCAAGCGAGGTCGCGATTCCGACGTGCGCGTCTTCGGGCGCGGCGAAGACGCGCGCGGTGAGTTCGTCGAGGGAAAGGCCAACGAGGAGCGCCATCTTGTCTCCGTCGTGGAGGTGAATCCACGAGAGGGCGAGGTCACGCGCGACGGCCGCGGCGTCAGCGTGATACGTCGCATTGCACTCCAGGTGCGCCCCCCAGGGCGACGACAAGGCACACGCGCCCGTCGTCACGAGCCCTGCGTTCGGGCCGCAGAGGCCGAGGAGGATATGCTCCACGTCCCCTTGCGTGTGGATCGCGATGGCCGCCGCTTCGACCATCGCCGCGTGCGGCCCCGCGCCAAGGACGAGGTCCTCTTTGATGGGGAAGAAGTACGACGCATCATACACAGACAGTTCGATCGGGTCCTCGGACCAAGAAACCTTCGCCGCCTCCCCGCGACTTTCGAACCATTCGTCGAGCCACTCCCCTGACCGGAGGGTGACGCCCGCGAAACCCCGGATGAACGCTGTCTCCTTGCTGAGATGCGCCCGCGCGAGCAGCCGCACGTCCTCAAGCGGGAGGTCGTGGCGCGTCGCCTCCTTACGGAATGCGCCGAGCTCAACGCAATAAGGCGGGTCCCTCTCATCGAGCACGGCCAAGGCCGCCACGAAGGCATCGGCCCGGTCCTCCGGCGCGCACCACGCATAGAAATGCGGAGCGTCCTCGCTGTTGCACAGGACGGGTCCGCCAATCGCGCGGAACATTTCCCGCATCGCGCGGATGTGCGGGTCATCGTTCTCCAGGTGGTCGTCGCTCATAGCTGGATCACCCGAATCACGTGGCCCTCGATGCGCACCACTTCCTTGCCTTCCTCGGTCACCTTCATGAGGGTGTCACCGACGACCTCATACGCGTTGCTCATCGTCGCTCCCTTGCTCATGATGAGTTCAAGGTGCGCGACGTCGCCGTGGAGGTTCTTCTCCTTCAGCTTCTTCATCGCGTTCGTCAACTGCTCGACGACCTTACCGCCCTCCACGCCGCCGCTCTTCACCTCGCTCACCGCCAACATGTTCTCCTTCGTCACCGTGAGGTAGTCCGGCGCGACGGCCGCCCCCCGGGGCGCTCCGTTGGGCTTCGGCAAGCCGAGCACCCTCCGTACGGCCGGATCGCCCACGCCAAGCATCTGCCGTCCCTCCTGCTTGATCAGGTAGACCCCCGCCTTCTGCTCGAACGTGTCGCCGACCGTCTTGGCGCTTTCCATCACGCCGCGAAGATCCTTATACGACTCCCTCCGAGCCCCCCCGCAAGGCCTCGAGGAACTCATCTGTATACCCGACAATCCCCGCCGCGACGATCTTCGCCCCCGGCTTGACCCCGGCCGCCTTGATCCCCGCCCAAGCCTTCGTGATCTTCCCAAACCCGAACCCGACCCCCGAGAAAATCCGCTCCTCTGAGGACAGATCCTTCCCCCCGGGCAAACACAAGAGCTTCCCCGTCACCGCCTCGCAGAGATCGAGCGCCGGCCCCGCATACGGCACGAATCCGATCGCAATGCGCGACGACGCGTGCACCAGCGTCTGCATCACCTCCGCATACGCCGCCGCCCCTTCCCCGACGAACGACATCGCCCCGGCAAATGCCCGCACCGTCTCCATGAAGGAGCCCTGCTCCGGCCCGAGCGCGATCGCCTCCCACACATTGAGGCTCTCCTTCATCTGCTCCGCCATGTCGGCGAAAGCATTCTTCAGAACCCCGTCCACCTGCGCCCGGACATCCGGCGGGATCGGCGAATCCAGGAACCAATCCGACGCATCCATGTACTGCCGCACGTACTCCGTGACGCGAATCTGCGCCTGCAAGAACGCGCTCGTCTCCGCCTGCGAAACACTCACCCGCGCGGCCAGCGCCTTCTCGATCGCCGCCGTGTTCGACCGCCACGCCCGCACGTTCGTCACGAAGTCCCCGCGCAGGATCACCTTGCCGCCCTGTACATCCTGCGACAGCGCTTCAATCACGGCATCCGCATACGCCGCATAAGGATCCTTCCCCGGCTCGAACGCCCCCGCCGCGCCCGACACATCGGGCACCTCGACCCACGGCAGCTCCGACGACGTGAGCGAATACTCGAACGGATCGTCCGGCGAAAACCCCGAGGCCTGCGCCTCCCGCGAGCGCGAAGCGCGGTTCCTGCGAACGTTACCGCTGCGGCAGTGGTCGTGGAGGGTTTTCCGCCGTCGTTGCGATGGGCGCAGCGGACGACCGGCGCGCCTCTCCGGCCCGAGGATGCGCTGGGGCTCAGGCCTACAGGCCGTCCGCTACCCGTGACGCGTTGCCCACTTCAGTCGACGAGCTGCCCGCCTGCATCGACCCACGCCTGCGCGTCCGCGCCGATGTACTCGACATACCTCGAATCACGCCGCTTCAACGATTTCTTGAGGGTCGTATGCACCATCCTCGCCCACTTCCGGAACGCCTCGCTCTTCTCCACCCACCCGCCGTCCGGACCATAAAACCCGTCGACGTAATACACGCGCCCCTCCCGCAGGATCTTCCCGTCGAAGAAGCAGCCGCTGAACTCGAGCACGGGCGAAAAAAGGTCCTCCACGGTCCAATAGCCCTGCGTTTTCACGTAATCCGTCACGACCTTGTCGAGGTCCTCGGGCCGCGCGAGGTACTTGCTCAACCACGGGTTGTCGGGCTCGGAGAAGTTCAGCGAGTCCACGACACGCGGCGACGCCGTGGGGGACTCATCGAGAAGGATGATGAAGTCCGTCTTCTCCCGAAGCCGCTGCTCAAGCTCCGCCTTGTCCGTTGGCGTGAGGTAGAAGGCTGATTGATGTCCCATGATGCTCCTCACTTGTCCTTGTTGTAGGGGTGGAACGTCGGGCGCCGCCTCTTCGCGCGTTCCACGTCGTCAAGCGCCTTTCGTTCACGTTCCACGGGCTGCCCGTCCTTCCTTTGCTTCCCGACCTGGTGGTATTCCACGGGCTGCCCCGTTTTCTTGTCAAGCCCAGCGACGTCCACGTAGCGGTTTTCCTTGTGGCCGCCCGGGGTTTTGACGTGATGTTCTTTCTTCGGCGTGAGGCCGCGATTCTTGATATCCTGCATGACCTCCCGCACCTTGTCTTGATGCGCCTCCCCGCCGTTCCTACCATTCGGATTCGGCACGCGCCTCTCGTTCGTCGCCGCGCCCGTGTTCCCGGGTGACGCCTCTCCCGCCGCAGCGCCGTTTGGCTTCCCGAAGGTCCGCGTCTTGGTCCGGACCTTCGTCTTCGGCGCGGGCTGCGGCGGGCTCGCTCCCCCACCGCTCCCCGTGGACAACGATTGCCCATTGCGCGTCCCGGCGGGCTTGGTCTTTCCCTCCTGAAAGTTCTTGTGCCTCTTATGGAAAGCGCGTCGAGCGGCAGGGACGTCGTTCGAGGTGTTCCGTCCCCGCGATCGTACCAATAACGCGCATTCGGATCGACCTGGGGATGGCGCCGGCATATACGGAACAAGCGCTTTCCGCTCGGCGTCGCCTGCGCCCACGTCTGCGTATGCGCGCGTGTCGCGCCGCATGCGAGAAGCCATGCCGAGACGCAAATCGCGCCGAGGAACAGAAGCCCAAGCCGAAAGAGCCGCAGCAGCGCGGCGCAAAACCGCCCCTGCCCTTCGTCCTCCCCAAACGACCACAAACACCCAGGCAACACGACGCCCGGCGCCGCGACGACGAGCGCCGCGACGAGAAGACCCCCTCGTCTCATCTGGAACCCCTCCTGCGATGAGCTGTGGCCTATCTATCAGGAAGACGAACGGGTCGGGCAAGACAAAGCACGAGGTGGGCAGACGTTGTCTGTCCGGGGTCGGCCCCTTTTGCCGACCCTCACCGCGCCGGAGCGTTGCCCGGCGAGGCGCCTTCGAGAGGAGACCCCTGCTCAGGGCCAGCGCGCCATTGCACACATGATCTTCTTGCGCCGGTGGCCCTGATCGCTGGCGCAACGGCACACGCGACGCGGCTTGCGCTCCTGCTGAGCACATCCTCGGAAGGACGAGCTTCCCACGAGCGACCGCGCCACATCAGCCCGCAGGCCGCGCCGTGGACGCCTGCCCTGCACGCCGCCGCGCGGCCAACGTCGGCCAAGCCAGCACCACGATCGCCGAAAGCACGAGCCCAGCCCCCGCGACCTCGCTCATCGGCGTGGCCTGGCCGAGCCCGAGGAGCGCGAGCGTGGCCGAGGCGAGCACCCCGGCGAGCACGCTCGACGCGCGGTTCACCGGCACGCAAAACGCATTTTCGCGCCCATCGAGCAGAATGAGCGCGCCGAAGACACCCGTGCCCTGCGAGAGCAAGCCAATGGCGATCGCCGGCAGCAGCGCGCCCGTCCCCCCGAGCGAGAGGAACCCGGCCCGCAGCTCTTCGAGCGCCGCACCCTTTCCGATCACCGCGCCCACCACCAGCAAAAACACCACCGCCGGCGTCGCGACCATTTGCTCTTCGACGAAATATCGATATGTGTCGCGCGGGTCCTCCGATTTCGCCAGATGGCTCATGAAGCGCAGCCGCACGAAATAACTGGCGAGGTATGCGGCGACGTCGACCGAGGCCACCCACGTCATGTCGTACCTCGCCCCATCGGCGAGCGTCACGGCGAGCGAGGCGAGGCTGAGCCCGAGCGCGATCCACGAGACCATGCGGACGCGGCGCCCGCTCCACGCGTCGACGAACGGCGCGAGGACGAGCACGCCGCCGCGCATGAGGAGCATCATGAGGACGATCGATACGCCGTCGAAGGTGTACGCGAGCGTGGTCGTCGCGATGATGACCGCCGTGGCCACGCCCGAAAGGAAGGTCCAGCGCGTGGGGACGGGGATCACGCGGCCGAGCACGGTGCGATGCGTCGCGTACCGAAAGAGGCCACGCCACGAGAGGAAGACGAGCATGCCCACGAGCGAGGCGATCGTGGTGACGGGCAAGAGCTCGAAGCCCGAGACGGCGCGCGTCATGCCTGGGATCCGGCCCTGCGACGCGAGCTTGGTGAGCGCGCTGTAGGGCCAATAGCAGGCGAAATAGCCGAACGCGTAGAGCCAGATCCGGGCGTCGTGGGCGGGGCGGGCGTCGGTCACGAGGGCGAGAGAATGCGCTGATTCTCACGCTGCGCAAAGGGCAACGGCGCGTGCGTCGAGGCCGACCCTCGGGCTATAAGCAGGCCATGTCGCCTGAGCCGGCGAAGGAATCGAGCCTCGCGCCCCTCGTGTTGCGGCTCGATCCGCGCGCAATCCTCGGAGTCACGTTGGCGGTCGTCGCGGCCTTCGTGACGCACCGCGGCTGGCTCTGCGTGCCGCTCGGGCTCACGCGGCCGGCCGAGATCACGCTCGGGATCGTCGCGGTCGCGGCCACGCTCTGGCTCACCGAGGCCGTGCCGCTCTTCGTCACGAGCCTCGTCATCCTCGCGCTCGAGCTCGTCTGGCTCTCGCCCGCCCTCGACCCCGCGCACCACGGCCCGACGCTCTTCCTGAACGCGTTTTTCTCGGACGTGACGCTCCTCTTCCTCGGCGGCTTCGTGCTCAGCGTCGCCATCGAGCGCACCCAGCTCGACCGGCGCATTTCGCGCGCGCTGCTCCGCCGCGCAGGCACGTCCCCGCAGCGCGTGCTGCTCGCCATGATGATCGCGACGAGCGTGATCGGCGTGTGGATGAGCAACACGGCCGCGTGCGCGCTGATGCTCGGCCCAGCGGCGTCGATGCTCGCGCGGGTCCCGCCGGGCGACGGGTTCCGCAAGGCGCTCCTGCTCGGCATCGCGTTCTCGGCGAACCTCGGCGGCCTCGCCACGCCGATCAGCTCGCCGCCCAACGCGATCGTGATCCGCTACCTCGGCGCCGAGGCGCCGAGCTTCGCGGTGTGGATGGCGCTCGCCGTGCCGCTGCAGGTGGTGCTGCAGCTCGTCCTGCTCGTGTACCTCGGGCGTCGTTACCCGAGCGGCGTGAAGGCGATCTCGCTCGACGACGAGCCGCCACGTCCGTTCGGACGTCCGCAGGCGCTCGTGCTCGGCGTGTTCGTGTTGACGGTGGCGGGCTGGATCTTCGGCGGCGCGCTCTCGATCAGCTCGGGCACGGTCGCGCTCCTGCCGGTCGTGGTCTTCTTCGGCACGCACCTCCTGCGCGCGCCGGACCTGCGCGCCCTGCCGTGGGACGTGATCCTCCTCATCGGCGGCGGGCTCGCGCTCGGCGCGGCCGTCGAGCAATCGGGGCTCGCCGCGTGGGCGACACAAAGGCTCCCGACCACGGGGCTGCCGCCCTTCGTCGTGATGGGCGTCGTGGCGGTCTTCGCGGTGGTGGTCTCGTCGGTCATGAGCAACACGGCCGCGGTCAACCTGCTCGCGCCCGTGGTGGTCGGGCTCGAAGGCGTGCCCTCGGCGCCCCTGCTGCTCGTCGCGGCGTTCGCGTGCACGCTCTCGATGCCGCTGCCGGTGAGCACGCCGCCGAACGCGATGGCGTACGGGTTCAGCGTGGACCCTGCCGGGCGGGGCGAGTTCACGGCGCGGGACATGATCGTCCCGGGTACGTTCCTCACGATCGTCGGCCTCGGGGTGCTGGCCGCGTTCACGAAGCTCTGGTTTCCGCGGTTTTTGGTGTTTTGAGCTTCGACCTAGCCGCGCTTCCGCGCCCCCATCGCAAACGCGATCCCCGCCTGCAAGCTCCCCTTCGTCACGATCCCCTGAAGCTCCGCCGAGCTGCCCACGAGCGACCGCGCCACGTCCGCGCGCACGCCCGTCAGGATCGCCTGCGTCCCGAGCAGCTTCAGCGCCGCCGCCGTTCGGACGAGCGCCTCCGCGATGTAGATGTCGCCGCCCTTCACGCCCGTCACGTCCAGGATCACCGCGCGCGCGCTCCGCTCTGACGCGCCGCGCAGCGCCGCGCCCATCACCTCTTCCGAGCGCGCCCGGTCCATCGCCCCGATGAGCGGCATCACCACCACGTCGTCCGTGATCGGGATGATCGGCGTCGACAGCTCCGCCAGGCGCTCGCGCTGCACCTCGATGATGTGCGCTTGCAGCGACTCGCGCTCGAGCTCCGCGAGCATGCGTTGTTCGAGCTCGACCCGGAGCTGCTCCGCCGTCTCGTTCGACTCCCGCGTCCGCCGCGCGACCTCCTCTTCGAGGCCCTCGTTCGTGCGCAGCAGCTCCTCCGTCACGCGCTGCACCTCCGTGTAGAGCAACGCGCTCTCCACCGCGGCGGCCGCTTGCGAGGCCAGGAAGTCCACCAGCACGAGCCGCGCCGGCACGAACGCCTCCGTCGCGAGCGCGTGCTCCAGGTAGATGATCCCCACGAGCCGGCCCTTGTGCAGCATCGGCGTGCACAGGATCGAGCGCGGCGCGCGCGCCACCATGTACCGATCCTTCGCGAAGCGACGATCCGAGCGCGCGTCGCCGAGCAAGAGCGGCTCGCGCGTGCGCCGCACGTACTCCACCACCGAGAGCGGCAGCTCCTCTGTCTCCTCCGCGAGCACGCTCGGGCCCGCCGTCAGCCGCTCCGGATCCACCACCATCGTCGCCTCGACCCAGAGGCGGCCGCTCCGCTCGATGAGCAGCATCCCCCGGTCCGCGCCCGCGCTCTCGATCACCGCGCGCACGACGCGCAAGAGCACACGTTCGAGGAGGATCTCGCCCGCGATCGCCTGCGCCGCGCGGATCACCGTGGCCGTGTCGAGCGTCGCGAACGAACGCTCGCCGGGGCTCGAGTTCGCCGGCATGTCCCAGGGCGGCGTCTCGTTCTCCCAGAGGTCCTCGTACCGCGCCGCGATGTTCTCCACCTTCGCGCGCGCGCCCCAGCGCAGGTAGGCCTTGCGCGCGTCGAGCACGTAGGCGCGCGCGAGGCGCTTTCGGCCCCGGTGGATGTGATGCACGGCCGCGCGCTCGCTCGCGAGCGCCTCGTCCTTGATCAAGCCGTGCTCGCACGCGCCCGTGATCGCGGTCTCGAAGAGGTCGATCGCCTCGGCGTCGAGCCCCTCCGCGCGCGCGCGCTCCGCGCGGACGAGGTCGAGCCGGTGCTGGTACGTCTCGGGGCAGCTCCGGGCGAGGGCGACGAGCTCGGCCTCGCGCCGATCGAGGTCCGCCCTCCGGCGCGCCTGATCCGCAGGCGTGCCCGCGTGGAGCAGCGCCGCCGCGACGAGCGCGCCGTGGAAGTGGACCTCCGTCGCGAAGTACTGCGCGATGACCGTGGGCAAGAGCGCCTCGGCCTCCGCGGCCGCCTTCTCCGCGAGATCGAGGTCGTGGAAGAGCAGGCCGAGCTCGAGCCGCGCCGCGTGGTAGCGGCACGCGATGAACTGGAGCTTTTTCTCGACCAGCGAGGCGACGAACGACACCTCGTCGAACTCGCGATCCGAGAGCGAGATCCGACCCCGCGTCCGGCCGCGCAGGCAACGGATGAGCTGGTAGGTGATCCGCAGGTACGCCTCCGACGCCGCGTCCCGCGTCTTCTGCATCAGCGTGAGGAAGCCCTCGGCCTCCTGCTCGACGACGGCGAGGTCCTCGCCGATCCCGAGCCGCACGATCGTCGTCGAGAAACACGCGTACGACAGGAACGAGAAGTCGCCCGTCGCGAGCCCTTCGCGCTGCGCACGTTCGAGGAAGGGCAGGCACGCCGCGAGCGGGCGGCGGAACGGATGCAAGGTCACCCCGTGGTTCAGGTAGACCTTGCAGGCGATGTTCGGGCTCGGCAGCCGGTCGTGCAGGCGCAGCGCGATCTCGCCCATCCGGTACGCCTCTTCGTACCGCCGCTGCGCGACGAGGCTCATGCCGTACGCGGAGAAGCCGTACGCCGAGAGCTCCGTCGGCCCCCACGCGAGCGTCGCGCGCACCATCCGCGCGCACACGAAAAACATGAGCGACGGCGAGGAGCCGTACGCCGCCGACACGAGGTGCATCCACGTGCGCAAGGTCGCGCGCTTCCGCACGTCGTCGAGCGGCGGGGCCGAGGTGATCGAATCGATCGAGCGGGCTTCGAGCTCGACCACGAGCTCGGCTTGCTCCTTCGCGAGCGCCGCTTCGAGGTCCGCCTCGTCCGGCAGCGCCTCGCCGAGCAGCGCGAGGGCCTCGCGGCCCACGCGCACCGCGTCCACGAACCTGCCCTGCGTCACGTAGAGCACCACCAAGAGGTCGTGCACGCCCGCGCGATCGAGGGCCGAGTTCGCATGCGAGAGGAGGAGCGCGAAGAGCTGCTCGGCCTCGTGGAACTGGCCCGTCAGGTAGGCGCACGCCGCGCGGTCCCGCGTGAGCGCGAACGTGAGGAACGTTTGCTCCTCCCAGCCGCGCTCGCCGAGCAGCTCCATGCCCGTCGCGAGGTAGCCGATCGCCGCCTCGTACGCGGCCGCGCCCTTCGCCTGTTGCCCGCCGTCGAGCGCGAGCCGCGCGACCTCCAGCCGCTCGGTCGGATCGTTCATCACCGCGATGCCGCGGCTCATGTGCAAGAGCAGCTCGAAGAGCCCTTCGCCCTCCATGCCGATCTCGTCGCGCAGCCGCCGCCCGATCGCGAGGTGCAGCGCGGGCACCTCCTCCGGGCGCAAGAGCGAGTAGGCCGCCTGCTGCACCTTGTCGTGCGAGAACCGGAACGCGCGCGGCGCGATCGGACGGGGCGGGGTCGACTTGCCCGAGCCGCGCGACGTCGAAGGCCGCACGCGCACGGGGAGCACGAGCCCTTCGCTCAGCGCCGCGGCGAGGTCCGCGCGCACCTCGGTCTCCGGCCTGTCGGCGAGCGCCACGAGCGCGTCGATCTGGAACTCGTGCCCGAAGACCGACGCGAGCTCGAGCGTCCGCTGCGCCGCGGGCGAGAGGTCGCCGATCTTGTCGAGCAGGAGCGTCACGATGTCGTCGGTGACCGTCTCCTCGATCCGCGCCTCGTCCGAGATCACCGTGCCCGTCGCGGGCTCGACCTCGACGAGGCCCTCGCGCACGAGCGTGCCGAGGAGCTGCCGGATGAAGAGCGGATTGCCGCTCGTCTTGCTCCAGAGGAGCACGCCGAGCGACTCCACGTCCGCGAGGTCGCAGCCGAGCAGCCCCGCGACGAGCGCGCGCACGTCCGACGGGCGCAGCGGCCGGAGCTCGACCTTCGAGACGGGCACGCCTTGCCACTCGACCTCGTCGATCACGCGCCCGACGGCCCGGAACCCGTCGCCCTCCTCGCGGCCGCGGAACGCCACGACGACGAGCAGGTAACTCGACTGCGGATCCGAGAGCAGGTCGCGCAGGAGCTTGAGCGAGGCGGGGTCGGCCCACTGGAGATCGTCGAGGAAGAGCAGCACCGGCCGGCGCCGCGTGAACACCGACAGGAAGCGCTGCACGACGAGCGCGAAGCGGTTCTGCGACTCGATCGGGCCGAGGTCCGGCGCGGCCTCCGCAGGCCCGAAGAGCAGGCCGACCTCGGGGACCACGCGCGTGACGAGCTCGGCGTTCGGCCCGAGCGCGACGTCGATCTCGCTGCGGATGCGCGCAAGCTCGGACTCGCTCTCGGCGAGCGCCGCGCGCACGAGCTCACCGAGCGCATGGCCAAAGCCCGAGAACGGCAGGCCTTGCCCGATCGGATCGAACTTGCCCGTGACGATGTAGGCGTCGTCGGGGCCGATACGCGCGGCCGCGTCGAGGACGAGCGCGGTCTTGCCCATCCCGGGGGCGCCCTGGATGGCGAAGAGCTCCCGCCCGCCGCGCCGCGCTCGCTCGATCGCCGAGGCGAACGCCTCGCGCTCCGCGTCGCGGCCGTAGAGACGGACCGCTGACGCCAGCATCGTCGGCCGGTCCTGGCCGCCGAGCGGGAAGGGATCGATGCGGCCCGATTTGCGCAGCCGCGTGAGGCACGTTTCGAGGTCGGCCACGAGCCCGCGCGCGCTCTGGTACCGATCGTCGGCGCCCTTCGCGAGCAGCTTGAGCACGAGGCGCGACACGGCCGGCGGCACGTTCGGTTCGAGCTCGTGGGGCGGCTTCGGCGTGCGCGCGAGGTGCGCGTGCACGAGCGTGACCGGGTCCTGCGTGGTGAAGGGCGGCGAGCCCGTGAGCATCTCGTAGAGCACGGCGCCGAGCCCGTAGAGGTCGGCGCGGTGGTCGACCGGGCGGTTCGTGCGGCCCGTCTGCTCGGGCGGCATGTACGCGAGCGTGCCCTCGGGCGCTTGCGGGTTCGGCGTGCGCAGCGACTCCTCGCCGACGCGCGCGGCCGAGGTGAAGTGGAGGAGCCAGACGGCGCCGTCGTCCTCGCGGAAGAGGACGTTCTTCGGCGCGATGTCGCGGTGGACGATGCCGTGCGCCGCCAGCGTGGAGAGCGCCCGCCCGAGCGCGATCGAGATCTCCAGCGCGGTCTCGATGCGCAGCCGGCGCAAGGTGAGCAGCTCGGCGAGCGTGCATCCGCCGGGGTCGGCGCGGAGCAGCGCGAACACGTCGCCGTGCTCGACGAGGCCGAGCGTGCGCGGGACGATGGTCTCGCCGAGGTCCTTGGCGATGGCGTGGGCGCGGCGGATGCGCGCGCGTTCTTCCCCGCGGGCGCGGGCTCGGGCCGTCTCGACGAGCACGGGCGTACCGTCCTCGAGCTGGCCGCGGTGCAGAGCGAAGCGCGCGTCCTCAGCGAGGGTTGCGATGATGGTGCAGCCGGGAAACTCGGGGACCATGCGGGGGGAGCCTCCGCCGGAGGGGTACGTTTGACCGAACGATACGGCGGGTCCGGGCGTGGATGGAAGAGGCGAAGAAGCTCGTAATTGTGCTCGATTCCCTCACCCCGCCCGCTCCCCCGGCGGGAGGGGCAAACCGCGGGGAAAAACTGCTCGGTCGACGTTGGGCCCGGCTAAGGCTTCGGCGGCGAGGGCTGGTGGGGGGCGCGCGTCTTCGGCGTCCAGCCCTTGGAGTACGCGCCGTGTTTCTTCGGCGTGGGCTGGGGGGGCGGGCGCCAGAGCGTCGGATCGGCGTCAGCGGCAGGGTCGGGCGTGGCGTCGGCGCAGCAACGGAAGGAGACGAAGTAATAGGTGAACTCCGGCTCGTGGCTGACGGTCATGGGCCGGCAGGCGTTCCGCACGTGGCCCCAGGCGCCGCCTTTCAGCCCGGCCCACTTCGACTTTTCGTAGTTCTTCTCCGCGTTGACCCACTCGTCCACGTTTCCGGTTTGATCGTGGACGTCGAACCCGCTCGCGCAGCCGGGCATCTCGCCGCTCGACACGCTCTGGTCGAGCCGAAAGAGCTCCTGATCCTGGAGCCAGGCCTCGCGCGAATAAATGTTCTTGAGGACGGGTTGGTACCAGGGGTTGTCGATGTTGCAGGTTTTGGGGTCGCGCTTGTAGCCATAAGGAAATGGCGTCTTTTTCGGCCCTTCACAGGCCGCGACCCACTCGCTCTCCCAGCAGAGGCGTTTTCCCTGCTCCTGGCACATCTGCAGCGAGTCGTACCAGTCGACCATGACCGGCGGGTGCGCGCCCGCTTGGTTCGGGTACTCGTATTTGTCGATGCAGTATCGCTGGCGCCGGAGCTCCGTCTTGCACTTCTGCGCCTGCTCGGCGAACTCGTGGCAGATGATGATCTTGTTCGGCTTGTTGTGCTCTTTTTTCAAGCACTCGAGCTCGACGTCGGGGCAATACGTCGTGTCGACGAACGCCATGCCCTCCGGGCAAGGCGACTTCACTTTCGCCTCGCTCGCCGGCGCCGCGGACATCAGCTCCGCGCTCGCGCTCGCGCTCGCGGAAGGAGCGGCCGTTTTTGCCGTGGGAACGAGCTCCGCCGGGGGCGCGCTCGGCGTTGGGCTCGGCACGCCCGTCGCGTTCGCCCCTTTTGGGAACTCCGTTGGACCGCCGCAGCTCGATGCCGTGAGGGACATCACGGCAACCACGGTCAACCTTTTCAAATTCGATCCCATGCTGGACTCATGCGTGTGATACCTTGCCCGCCCTCGCATGAAAATCCACGAGTATCAAGCCAAGCAAATCTTCGCACGCTACGGGATCCCCGTGCCGAAGGGTGAGCCTGCCTTCTCCGTGGCGGAGGCGGAAGCCGCGGCGCAGCGCCTGATCGAGGCGACCGGGATCCCGGTGGTCGTCGTGAAAGCCCAGATCCACGCAGGCGGCCGCGGCAAAGGCGGCGGCGTGAAGGTCGCAAAGGGCGGCGTCGCCGAAGCACGCGCGCTCGCCGAGAAAATCCTCGGCATGCAGCTCATCACGGTGCAGACGGGCCCCGCCGGGCAGAAGGTCCGCAGGCTCTACATCGAGCAGGGCCTCGACATCGACCGCGAGATCTACCTCGCGCTCACGCTCGACCGCGACCGCCGCCGCATCGCCGTGATGGCCTCGCGGGAGGGCGGCATGGACATCGAGCAGGTCGCCCACGACACGCCCGAGAAGATCCACACGCTGCACGTCGACCCCGTGATCGGCCTCGCCCCCTACCAGGCCCGCAAGCTCGCGTTCGCGCTCGGGCTCGGGGCGAAGGAGCAGATGCGGCAGTTCACGAAGCTGCTCGACGGCCTCTACAAGTGCTTCCTCGCCGAGGACTGCTCGCTCGTCGAGGTGAACCCGCTCGTCGTGACGAAGAAGGGCGACATCGTCGCGCTCGACGGCAAGATGACGTTCGACGACAACGCCGAGATCCGCCACCCCGAGTGGGCGAATCTGCGCGACGCGGACGAGGAGGATCCGGTCGAGCTCGAGGCGAAGCAGGTGGGCATCTCGTACGTCTCGCTCGACGGCGACATCGGCTGTCTCGTGAACGGCGCGGGCCTCGCGATGGGCACGATGGACATCATCCTGCACTACGGCGGCAAGCCCGCGAACTTCCTCGACGTCGGCGGCGGCGCCACGCAGGAGCAGGTGAAGAAGGCGTTCCAGATGATCCTTCGCTCCGACAAGGTGAAGGGCGTCTTCGTCAACATCTTCGGCGGCATCATGCGCTGCGACGTGGTCGCGGCGGGTATCGTCGCAGCGACGAAGGAGCTCGGTTTGTCGGTGCCGCTCGTGGTGCGGCTCGAAGGCACGAACGTCGAGGCGGGTCGCAAGATCCTCGACGAGAGTGGCCTGAAAATCGAGAGCGCTTCTTCCATGGGCGACGGCGCGCAAAAGATCGTCGCCGCGGTAAAACCGGGCGCCGCGGCCTGATGCCGGGGATGATTTTCGTCACGAAAAGGAACCAGTTGCGATGAGCATTCTCGTCAACAAGGACACGCGGGTCGTCATCCAAGGCATCACCGGGGAGTACGGCTCGCAGCACGCCCGCGCCTGCCTCGCGTACGGCACGAAGATCGTCGCCGGCGTCACGCCCGGCCGCGGCGGCCAGCGATTCGAGGACAAGGTCCCGATGTTCGACACGGTGGAAGAAGCCGTGAAGAAAGAGGGCGCCGACGTCTCCTGCATCTTCGTCCCGCCCGTGGGCGCTGCCGACGCGATCGTCGAGGCCGCGGACGCCGGCTGTCGGCTCGTCATCTGCATCACGGAGGGCATTCCGGTGCTCGACATGGTGAAGGTGCGCCGGTACCTCGAAGGCAAGCCGACGCGCCTCATCGGGCCGAACTGCCCCGGCATCATCACGCCCGAGGAATGCAAGATCGGCATCATGCCGGGGCATATCCACAAGAAGGGCCATATCGGCGTTCTGTCGAAGTCGGGCACGCTCACGTACGAGGCGGTCGGTCAGCTCACGGCGCTGGGCATTGGCCAGTCGTCGTGCGTGGGTATCGGCGGCGACCCGGTCGCGGGCATGGACTTCATCGACGTGCTCGAGCTCTTCAATGAGGACCCGGACACGCACGGCGTGATCATGATCGGCGAGATCGGCGGCGGCGCGGAGCAGAAGGCCGCGGCGTGGATCAAGGCGAACATGAAGAAGCCCGTGGCGGCGCTGATCGCGGGGCGCGCCGCGCCTCCCGGCAAGCGCATGGGCCACGCGGGCGCCATCATCTCGGGCGGCAAGGGCACGGCAGACGAGAAAATCGCTGCGCTCGAAGACGCCGGCGTGAAGGTCGCCCCGACCCCGGCCGACATGGCCGCGACGCTCGTCAGCCTGATGAAGTAATCGCCCTCGGGGGCCCTTCCCAGGGCCCCTGGCTCCTCCCCTCCCATCTCCCTTGCTCCCGGATCGCAGCGCGCGAGATTGCGTGCGCTTGCCGAGCCGCGCGAGAAACGTCCACGACACACGCTGTGGAGATCGCGCTGATTTCGCGAAGCAAGCGCGATCAAAAGCCTTGACGTGGGAAGGTGCCTGACGTTGCATGGTTCGTACGCTCGCACCCCGAGCACCCGACGAACGAATCTTGCGTCGGCGAAGTCGCGGGGCCGAGCGTGGGCTCGGATGACCGAGCTCCAGGGGGCGACCGTCCTATTTTCGAACGAAAGGTGGAGAAGCCATGAGCGCTGCTTCGTCATCTCCCAATTTCAATTATGGATACCCGACACCCGGCCCGCAGACTCCCAGCGGGCAGCAGGTGATGAATCACGTTTTTTTCCTCTCCGAGACGGGCTGGAAGCGGGCGCGCGAGGAGGAGACGTTCGATTACATCATCATCGGCAGCGGCTTCTGCGCGCTGGCGTTCGCCGAGCGCACGCTCAGCAAGAACCCCCACGCGAAGATCCTGATCATCGAGCGCGGCTCGTTTTTCCTCCCGCAGCACTTCCAGAACCTGCCCATCTCCTACCAGCGCACCCTGGGAGGTCTCTCCGAGACCTTCCCCTGGACCCTGTCGGCCAATACCGTGAACCAGCCCCCGGGCAACATCCAGTTTCAGCACGGAATGGTGCCCTTCTTCGGCGGTCGCAGCACCCTGTGGAGCGCGTGGTGCCCCCGCCCCACGCGCGAGGAAATGGCGGGCTGGCCGGAGGAGGTCATTCGAACGGCAAACGAATACTTCGGAGAGGCCGAGAAGCTGCTCAACGTCGTCCCCGCCGACGAGATCGACAAGAATCTCGACGAACCCAAGCTCAAGCAGAAGGTCGCCCAGAGCCGCCCGGTCTACTCCAAGTTGCAACAAGAGCTGCAGAAGATGCTGAAGGAGAACCGGCGCAAGGTCTCGTCGTTGACGCGCTTCATGGCGGCGCCGTTGGCGGTCGGGGCCGGCGTGCAAGAGGGCCTCGACTTCGCGAAATTCTCGACGCCTGCGCCGCTGCTCAACCTGATCGACCGTCAGGCGAGGCTCGCCGCGAAGGGCGAAGGCAGCCCGCTGCACATCGCGACCGACTGCGTGGTCAACCGGATTCTCCAGCAGAATTTCATCAAAGATGGGCAAACGGAGCACCACGCCACCGCGCTCGAGACCTCCCGCGGGGTCGTGAATGTGGGCCACGCGAAGGTGATCCTGGCCATGGGGACGCTTCCGGCGACGACGCTGGTGCTCAATTCGTTCCCGCAGGTCGAGAAGGCAGGCACGCGCTTCACCTCGCACTTCATCACCTCGGTGATCGCGCGTATCCCCCGGAACGCCTACGCCTTCGGCGACAAGCTCGAGCAGCTCGAGCTCGCGGCGATCTACGTCGCGGGAGAGAACCCGAAGAGCAAGATGCAGTACCATATTCAGCTCTCGGTGCTCTCCGACAAGAACCCGGAGCAATACGCCGAAAAGGCAGCGCGCTACATGCCGGACGTCGTGGCGACGGCGTCGCAGGCGCAGCTCGCGACATCGCAGGATCACCTGGTCTTCGTATGCGCCGTGCTGGGCGAGATCGACGGCAACAACCCGCAGAACTTCTTCCGTCCCAATGGCGAGTCGGATCCCACCACGAACGTGACCTTGCAGGTGCTGGCCAACGACACGGACCGGGAGACGTGGAACACGATGGATGAGGGGACGTTCCAGCTCCTCGAAGGCGCGCTGTTTCCCCCGGGTGCAAAGAACAAGGGGATCGAGTACTGGCACGGCGATCCCAACAAGGGCGAATGGACGAAGGAGCGGCCCAGCATCACGGAGCGCCGCGTGCCCGGCCTCGTCCACGAGGGCTCCACCATGTGGATCGGCAAAGGCAAGGAGGGCGTGGTGGACCTGAACTACAAGCTCAACGGCGTCGAAAACGTGTACGTGACGGGCGGCAGCCTCTGGCCGGTCAGCGGGTCGTGGAACCCGACCCTGACGATGGTCGCGCTCACGCAGGACCTCGCCGACCATCTGGCCAAGAAGCCCTAACAAAACTCAGGGAAACCGGCTCCGCCGCCTCCGCGAAGGCACGCCCGAGCTCCGCTTCGCGCCTCCCGTGAGGATCCGGCGCGGGTACATCGAGATACGCTTTCGCGCCACCGGGTTCGGCGGCAACAACGAAATCGCCACCGCGGCGACGTCCGCCTCGTTCGCCGCCTGCCGCACCGCCCCGAGGCCTCCGTCGAGGAAACGGCGCACGAGGTCCTCCATGGCCTCGTCCGCGCCGGACGCGAGCAACCCGTCCGTGAACAGAAGCAGATGCCGCACGCCCGCGAGCTTGCGCTCCCCCGCGCGCATGAACGCCTCGGCCGAAGGCTCGCCGGAGAGCACGTGCGCGTCCTCGGGCGCGAGGCGCTCGAACGAGCCATCCGCCCGGACCACGACGACCTGGCTCCGGCCGACCATCACCCACTCGAACGTGTCCTTCGCCATCCGCACCACGGCCGCCGCGCTGCCCGTTTGCGCCCCGCCCTGGGCCCGCGCCGCGCCGATGCGCCGATTCGCCTCCTGACACAGCTCCGCGAGCGGCGCGCGTGTCCGCTCGCCGAACACCTCGCTCGCGATCGTCCCGCTCCGCCCCCCGTCGAACACGCCGTACACGTGCCCCGACACGAGCAGCACGTCCTCGTTCGTCGCCTCGCCCGGGGCACCGGAAGACGCGGCCGCTTCGAACAGCGTCTCGACCGTCATGGCCAGCGCTCTCCGGGGGGCCTTTCGCTTCATGGCCTTTCCATCCAACCAGGCTCGCGGCTTTCCGTCAATCGCCGGGCACGCTCACTTCTTGCTGCGAAAACCGTCCGTCGCCGTGACGAGCTCGTGGATGATTCCAGGCTCGAACGCCGAGTGCCCCGCGTCGGGCACGAGACGAAGGTTTGCCTCGGGAAAGGCGCGGTGCAGATCCCACGCGCTCTTCGCGGGACAAACCACGTCGTAGCGCCCCTGCACGAGGACGGTGGGGATGTGGCGAATGCGGCCCACGTCCGTGAGGAGCTGCCCGTCGTGCTCGAAGAACCCGCGGTTCACGAAGTAATGGCATTCGATACGGGCGAATGCGTCGGCGAACGTGTCGCCCGCGCAGCGCGCGATGTAATCGTGGTTCTGGAAGAGGAAGCTCGTGCTGCCCTCCCACACGCTCCACGCGCGCGCCGCGGCTTGCCGCACGGCCGGATCGTCGCTCGTGAGGCGCCGATGATACGCGGCCACGAGATCCCCCCGCTCCGCCTCGGGGATCGCGGCGAGGTACACCTCCCAGGCGTCGGGGAAAAACGCGCCCGCGCCGGTGTCCTGGTAAAACCAGTCGATCTCCCACTTGCGCAAAAGGAAGATCCCCCGGAGCACGAGCTCCGTGACGCGCTCGGGGTGCTTCTCCGCGTAGGCGAGGGCGAGCGTCGAGCCCCACGAGCCGCCGAAGACCTGCCAGCGCTCGATCCCGAGGTGCTCGCGCAGCCGCTCGATGTCCGAGACCAGGTGCCAGGTCGTATTGTCGTCGAGCGACGCGTGGGGCGTGCTCTTGCCGCAGCCGCGCTGGTCGAAGAGGACGATGCGGTAATGGGCCGGATCGAAGAACCGCCGCTGCTTCGCGTCGCTGCCGCCGCCGGGCCCGCCGTGCAGGAAGACGACGGGTTTTCCGGTGGGATTGCCGGACTCCTCGAAATAAAGCTCGTGCACGTCGGAGACGCGCAGGCGCCCGGTGCGGAAGGGCTCGATTTCGGGGTAGAGGGGTCTGCGAATGGGGAGGGATCCGGCCATGGGCGCGCGAGCTTGCCAGACGGACCCACGCCTGTCCATCGGGGGAATCTTCCGGAATCATCAGAACGCGTGGTATGTCTCGGGCCGCCCTGGGAGGGAGAACACTCCATCATGAACGAACCCATTTCCTCGCACGCGGCCGATCACGAGCCGCCGCCGCCCGAGCCCATCGACGAGCTCGTGGAAGACCGCAAGAAGCGCTCGCGCCGGCTCCTCACGTTCGGGGCGCTCGCCGTCGTCCTCGGAGGCGGCGGGATCTTCGGGCTGCTCCGGTATCAGGACGCGCAGAACACGAAGGCGATCGCCGAGGCATGGAGCGCGTTCGCCACGTGCACGATCGGCGCCGAGCTCGACGAGAAGGAGCCCGCGAGCCAGCGCTTCCGGCGCGTGCAGCTCGAAGCGATGACGATGACGGACGCCGAGCGGATGACGCCAGGCGTGGACAAACCCTGGCCGGCCGCGTGCGCGCCGCTCGGCCACGCCGTCGCCGAGGTGTGGAAGAGCGCGGGGCGCACCGAGGCAGGCGGCAAGGACCTCGGCGCCGCGGCCGAAGGCCTGGCGAAATCCCTCGGCGAGCCGACGGCGCGCATGGGCGACCTCTCCGAGGCGATCGACGAGGCCTTCACGCAGGCCAAGAAAGCCGGCGTGCAGCGCGTCGTGGTCGAGAAGGGCCCGCGCGCACCCGAGCCCGTGCGTCCGCTCGACGCCACGCGCCTCGACGAGCTCAGCGAGCCGCTCTCGCGCACCGCGTTCACGTTCAAGGCGGCCTACACGGACGCGCATCCGGCCGGCGTGATGCGACTGCTCATCGAGGAGAAGGGCGTGGACAAGGCGCCGTTCCTCTGCACGTTCGCCGCGAAGGACGCGAAGGCCACGTGCAAATCGCTGCCGGGCTCGATGCCGAAGGGCCACGGCCTGCGCCTCTGGGGCACGGCCGACGACGACTCCGCGCCGCTCGTCTTCGCGGGCGAGCGTGGCCAGGCCGGCATTTTCCGCGCGGACAGCGGCGACAAGATCGACGCCATGTACAGCTATGGCGGCTATGCCAAGAAGGACGGCGCGGCCGCGGCGCTCGGGTTCGAAGAGAAGACGAAGGACCTCCTGCTGACGCGCAGGCCCGCCGGCGGCGCGCCCGGACGCACCAAGCTCGAGCCTGATTTCCGCGTCGGCAATTATTATTACTCGACGCAGATCCTCTGGGACCACCTCATCCTGCGCGGCGTGACCAAGCAGAACGAGCGCCGCCTCTTCGTCTCGCCGTATGGCCTCGCGGGCCAGGCCGAGCCTTCGTTCGCCGACGTCGGGGAACTGCCCGAGCCGGGCCTCGTCGAGGGCGGCGCGGACGAATCCCCGCACATCGGCGGCTGCCGGTCGTCCCAGGCCATGGTCGTCCGCGTGAAGGGCTACGACAACGATTTCATGAGCTTCCTCGTCGGCGGCAAGTGGAGCCCGCCGATGTCGCCCACGGTCAGCGACGGCGTGCTCTCCTGCCACGGCACCGAGGCCGTGGTCACGCGGCTCTACCCGGGCGGCCCGGACAAAGGCTGGGCCACGAAAATCGCGCAGAGCCAGTGCACGACCGCCGGCTGCCGCGTGCACGACATCACGTTCGACAAGATCCTGAAGGGCCAATATGAGTTTGGCCCGCGCGAGCGGAAAGTCGACGCGGTCGACGTCGACGGAAAGCTGCTCGTCGTGTGGGCGGCCGGCGAGCGTGGCGGCGTGCGCATGCGTTATGCCAAGGCCGAAGACATCGAGCGCGCGGACGACGCGATCCTCTATGACGACCTCTACAAGGACGGCCAGGTCCAGAAGCTCTCGACGCTCTTCGACCTGCGGCTCTTCTCCCGCGAGGGATTCGCGATCCTGCTCCTCTCGACGGTGACGGGCGTGTATGCGCTACGCTTCGACCCCGCGGGCGCGATGACGCCGGTCGACGTCACCTGGGAGTGACGCCGCCACGCGGCATGCCCCCCAACGTACCCCTCATTTCTGCCGCCTTGTGTCACGTCCGGGCGGGGCAAGCAGCCACCTGAGGAAGGGCCGTAGGCACGTCGGGCCCCTCCTCGGGCGAGCGGGTCGGGATGCGACCGCGCGCTGGAAAATGCCGCCCGCGTGAGGAGACCCTCTTTTCACTGTCGCTGGCACTCGCTATATTCGTGTTTGCCATTGGATTCGGGGGCGGTTCGCCGCCTCCCACGGTCACCGGCGCGCGCGCGGCGTGCGTCCATGGAGGAGCGTGCGATGGGAGCTTGCACGAAGGTGCTGGGAGCGGTCGTCGCGATCGGGATCGCGCTCGGCACGCCTGCTTTGGCTTGGGCACAGGCGCCGCTGGCGCCGCTCTCGGCAGGGAGCCAGCCCTGGCAGCCCGCCTCGGAAATCACACCGGCCGCCCCGTTCGGGGATGGCTACCGCCGCGTCTTGCTCGATACGTTCGAGGCATTCGAGGCGTTCGCGGATCTCACGCGTTATGGCGCACCGCCCGCCCTCACGCCGGCCGTACAGGTGAGCGTCCCCTCGCAATTGTGGGGCGCGGATATGCGGACGTTCATCCCGCAGAGCCCCGAGCAGCCCACGCTTTACGTGGGACCTGCGCGGGCCCAGCTCATGCCCATCGAGACCGCCTCGACGGTGGTGGCCGAGGCACGCGGCATGCAGGGCGTGCTCGTGGGCTTTCAGCTCGAACTGCCCTGGATGATTCCGTAGGGGATCCCAAAGGCTTCTGGTCGCCGGGCGCGCGTGGTGATCCCCCTGGCCACGCGCGCCCGGTCTTTCTTTCAGACCGACCAGAGCCGCACGCCGCCGCGCAGGCCCATCACGTTGTCGATGAGCACGACATCACTCGGCAGCCCCTCGGCCTCCACGTGCCGCGCGTTGCCGCCGCCGAGGTAGAGCTTGCGGTGATTGAAAATGGGGGCGATCTGGGCGATCACCCCCCGGACGCGCGTGTTCCACCGGCGCTTGCCGACCTTCTTCCGCACCTCGTTGCTGATCCGATCCTCGTACTTCTGGCGCTTGCGGAACGGGTGATGCCCGAGCTCGATGTTCGGCACGTAATGCCCGTCCACGTAGAGCGCGAAGCCCATCCCCGTGCCGAGCGTGATCAGGATCTCGGTCCCGCGCCCCTCGATGACCCCGAACCCGTGCAGCCCCGCGTCGTTGATCACCCGGGCCGGCTTCCCCGTGCGCCGCTCGATCTCCTTCGCGAGCGGAAAACCGGCCCAGGCCGCGTCGAGGTGCGGCGCGGTGCGCGTCGTCCCCTCCGTCACCACGCCGGGGAACCCCACCGACACCCGATCGAAGTCGCCGAGCCCGCGGATCAGCTCGGCGATCGCGGCGAGCACCGCCTCAGGATCGGCGGGCGCGGGCGTGCGGACGCGGACCCGCTCGGTGAGCGCGTTTCCCTCGCCGTCGAGGACCCTTCCCTTGAGACCCGTGCCTCCGATGTCGAGGACCAACGTACGCATGCCCTCATCGTCCCAGAGGCCGTTCGGCGTGGCTAGATCGATTTGTTCGGGCCGATCATGAGCTCTGGCCGCACGATCGCGTCGAAATCCGCACCCGTGAGCAGCCCGAGCGCGAGCGCCGCCTCGCGCAACGTCGTCCCCTCGGCGTGCGCTTTTTTCGCGATACGCGCCGCCGCGTCGTAGCCGAGGCGCGGCGCGAGCGCGGTCACGAGCATCAGGCTCTTCTGGAGGTTCTCGGTGATCCGGGCGCGGTTCGGCTCGATCCCGCGCGCGCAGTGCTCCTCGAACGAGGCCATCGCGTCGCCGAGCAGCCGGATCGACTGGAGCGTCGCGTGCAGGAGGAGGGGCTTCATCACGTTGAGCTCGAAGGTTCCGCCCGCGCCTGCGATCCCCACGGCGACGTCGTTCCCTTGCACCATGGCCGCGACCATGATCACGGCCTCGCTTTGCGTCGGGTTCACCTTGCCCGGCATGATCGAGCTGCCGGGCTCGTTCTCGGGGATCGTGATCTCGCCGAGCCCTGCGCGCGGCCCGCTCGACAACCACCGCACGTCGTTCGCGATCTTCGTCAGGCTCGCGGCGAGCGTCTTCAGCGCGCCGTGGGCGAACACGATCGCCTCGTGCCCGGCGAGCGCCTGGAACTTGTTCGGCGCGGGCACGAACGGTAAGCCCGCGAGCGCAGCGATCTTCGCGACCGCGCGCGTGGCGAACTCCGGATGCGTGTTGAGCCCCGTCCCGACCGCGGTCCCGCCGAGCGCGAGCTCGTAGAGCGGCGAAAGCGCCCGCTCGATCATCCCCTTGGCTTGATCGAGCTGCGCGACCCAGCCCGAGATCTCCTGCCCGAGCGTGAGCGGCGTCGCGTCTTGCAGGTGCGTCCTTCCGATCTTCACGACCTCCGCGCACGCCTCGGCTTTCCGGGCGAGCGTCGCGCGCAGCGTGGCGAGCTTCGGCAGGAGGGCGGCCGTGATCTCGGACGCGATCGCGACGTGCATCGCGGTCGGAAACACGTCGTTCGAGCTTTGCCCGAGGTTCACGTGATCGTTCGGGTGGATCGGCTTCTTCGAGCCGAGCACGCCGCCGCTCGCCTCGATGGCGCGGTTCGCGATGACCTCGTTCGCGTTCATGTTCGTCTGCGTCCCGCTGCCGGTCTGCCAGATCGAGAGCGGAAAATGCGCGTCGTGCTGGCCTGCGATCACCTCGTCGGCGGCGGCCACGATCCAACGCGATTCCTGCGGCCCGAGCAGCCCGAGCTCGGCGTTCGTGAGCGCGGCGGCCTTCTTCACGAGGCCGAGGGCGCGGAGGAAGGGCCTCGGGAAGCGCTCGGCGCCGATCGCGAAGTGGTGCAGCGAGCGCTCCGTCTGCGCGCCCCAGTAGCGGGAGGCTTCGACCTCGATGGGTCCGAACGTGTCGGTCTCGATGCGCGTCGTCATGCCGCTGGCTTAGCAGCGTCCGCGCTTGTCATCTGTCCCGATCTTTGCCACCTTCCGCCCCCGACGATTCTTACGTGGAGTGAGTGATGGCTGGACAGGGCATGGACGCGGTACCCCGGGAGATCTTGCGCGCGGCCTACGAGCGCAAGCCGATCTACCTGCTCAAGATCCCGCTGCATTATGGTCTCTGGGCGGGCCTCGCGTGGGTCCTCTACGCGACGCAGCATCACCGCTTCGCGATCCCGATCGGCATCGTGGTCGCGTGGACGATCGCGAACCTGATCCGCGGGCTCGGGGCGGCGGGGCACGACGCCGTGCACGGAAACCTCTCGCGATCGAAGACGATCTCGTACCTGCTCGCGCTCTTGTGCTGGTCGCCCTCGGGGTTTCCGGTGACGCTTTACGCGAACTATCACCTGCACCATCACAAGATCACGAACACGTACCCCGACGTCGACAACGTCGTGGTCACCGATTACACGAAACATCCCACGCTGGCGAAGATCTTCCTCTTCGTCGTCTACACGTTCGCGTACCCGTTCTATTTCCTCGGGCAGATGCTGAAGTTCTACATGAAGCGCCTCACGCCGGCGCTCCAGCTACGGACGCATCTCGAGACGATCGGCTACTTCTCGCTCGTGGGCCTGGCGGCCTGGTACATGCCGTTTCAGGTATGGTTCTTCTGCTTCGCCCTGCCCTTCATTTTCGGGGCGATCCTCGCCAGCGTGACGTCGATGATCGAGCATTTCGAGATGCCGGCGACAGACGACGACGCGTACAGCTCACGCACCTACGGGACGAAGAGCGATTTCCTCAATTTCTTGTGGAACAACGTCACGTATCACAACGAGCACCACAAGTACCCGGGGATCCCGTTCTACAACCTGAAGAGCTTCCACCACGCCGCATATCCCTATTACGACGAGCGGGTGAAGGCCGAATGCTACGGCTCGGTGCTTGGCCCGACGTTCATGCTCTGGGGCCGGATCGTGAAGCTCGACGTCGACAAGCTCGAGGCGAAGTACCAGGACCTCGACAAGCAAAAAGAGCGTGAGAAGATGCTCGCCGTGCAGGGCATTCAGCCCGGCGCGGCCTGACCTGCCTTCACGGGCTGCCGGGCACGCAGATCGCCGTCGGCCCGCCCGCCCCCAGACACGAAAATCCCGGATTGCAATCCTGCGCTGAGCCACAGGGCATCGCGCAGCGTCCGACCTGCGTATTGCAACGATGACCGCCGCACACGATCGCGGTGGCCTCGGAGCACAAGGGGGAGAGCGCGCTCGGCGGGGGCGTGGTGCCTGTCGGCGCGGCTTGTGGCTGCCCGTATCCCGCGACCTGACCTTGGGGCGTGGTGCCATAAGGCGTCGACGGTCCGTACGAGACCTGCTGTCCGGCGACGGTCCCTTGCCCGGGCATGGGCGCGTACGCGTTGCCGCCCTCGACCGTCGGGGGCGAGCCGTCGGCCTGGCTACCGCCGCACGCCGCGAAGAAGAGCACCGCCGCGAGCCCGAGCCCGCCGCGAAAGCCGTGCTGCCCACGATGTCCTAGCCCCATGCCCGAAGCCTAGCGGAGACGAGGGCGGGTGGAAAACCCGAACGAGAGGCGGGGGCGTGCTCGACGCGGTGGGTCAAGATGCGGGGATCGTGGCCGCCGGGCTGTGCTGGGGACGGAGAAGGGGCTACCTGCGTGGGGGTGTGTCGACGCGCGTTTTCATTTCACAAATCGACTGCGCAGGCATCACATTTCTCGACAAACGTTTTTCTTGACGGATCCATCGGACAAACGTAAGCGTTGCGCAGCCGTCCAGGAAGGAGGTTCGATGAACGATTCCGTGGAAGAGAACGACAGCGTCGACCTGATCCTCCGCCACGTCTCGCACCGTTTTCCCGAGGACCTCGCGCGGGGCTTGCTTGGCGTGAAGGGCCCGCTCTCGGCGACCGTCCTCGAAACGCAGATTGCCTCGCGCCATCGCGAGCTCGACCGCACGCTCGATGTCGAGGTGAAGGGCGAGCGGAGGCTGCTCCACCTCGAATGGCAGGGCGACATGCCTGCAAATATGCCGTTCCGGAGCTACGAGTACCAGTCGTTGATGGCGCTCGCCGTGGCGGCCGAGAGCCGCGCGGGCTCGCAGCTCGTGCCGCCGATCGAGAGCGTGGTCGTGCTCCTGGGAGGCCGAGCGGAGCCCTGGCCACCGCATGGTTCGTACCGCCTCTCGCCCCCAGATGCGCCGTTCTCGGGGGTGCATTTTCGCATCGAGCCCGTGTATCAGCGGACCGTCGCCGAGCTCGCGGCGCGCGGCCCCTTCTGGCTCATCTTCGCGCCGCTCGCGTTGGATGCGGACGAGCCCTGCATTCGGCGGGTCATGGAGGATCTCCGGGCGCAGGTATCGCCCGAGGCATTCGAGGAGCTCGGGGTGGCGATGGCGGTCCTCGCGGAAGCGGATCAGCGAGGCCGTGATCTCCGAAGTGTGGTAAGAACGATGTTACCCAGGGAGCTGGTGATGCAGAACTGGATTTACAAGGAAGGGTTGGAGGACGGTCGGCAGAAGGGTCGTGAGGAGGGCCTCCAGACGGGCCTCGCCCCGCTCGCGCATCAGTTCGAGCGCCGCCTCCGCCGCCCGCTCACACCGACCGAACGTGCGACGTTGGCCGAGCGGCTCCTTCAACAGGGCGCCGAGCGGCTGGGCGATGTCGTCCTCGATCTATCGCCCGAGGACCTCGCCACCTGGCTCGCCGCGACGAACGGGCACTGACGCCCGTCCGCTCCCTCACGTCCCCTCCGCCTCCTTGCAGCAGCGGAACCCCTCCTCGTAGCCGTAATCGTCTTCCTTGTGGAACCCCACCGTCGGCCGGCAGCGGCCGCGCACCGGGCCCCACCAGCCGCCTTTCAGGCCGCTCCGGTTCGGGTATTTCTGCTTCGGCCGCACCACCCATTCATTGATGTTGCCGTTCAGGTCGTACACCCCGAACGGCGACACGCAGCGCGGCATCGAGCCCGTCGGCAAGCGCTGGTCGAGCTTCTCCAGCTCGGCCTTGCACTCCGGGCGCTTCATGCACCGCTCGTACTTGAAGAGCTTCTTTTCGCGTTTTCGATAGGGTTTGTCGATGTTGCACGCCGTGGGGTCGCGCTCGTAGCCGTACGTGTACGGCAGCATCGCCTCGCCCTCGCAGGCGAAGTTGAACTCGGCCTCCGCGCAGAGCCGCTTTCCTTTCGCCTCGCAGAGCTTCTGCGCGTCGCCCCACGAGACCAGGAGCGCCGGCAGCTCGCCTTTCTGGTTTGGCCATTCATAACGGTCCATGCAGAACCGCATCGGCGTGCGCTTCTTCGAGAGGCACACCGACGGCTCCTCGTACCGCATGCAACGCTCGCTCACCGTGCTCGCCCCGGAGCCCTCGCCCTGCTCGGAAGCTTTTTTCTTCTTTGCCTGGTCCTTCTCGAATTCGTCGTGGTGCTCCGTGCACCTCTGCTGCACGAGCGGACAATACTCGCCAGCCACGAGCACCATGTCGCCCGGACAACCCTCGCTCGTCCCAGGCAGCGACGCAGACGCATCCGCAGACGCATCGGCGTCCGCGTCCGCGTCTGCATCCAGCGCTGCATCCGCGAGCGCGGCGTCGAGCTCGGCAGCCGCCTCCGCAGCTTCGATCGCGGCGTCCGCAGACGCGTCGGGCGCGGCCGGCGTGGAACCGCCCGAGCACGCGGGGGCCGTCGCCGAGGTGGCGAGCGCGACGCAGAAAAGGAAGCCGAGGCCCAGCCTCGACGACGTCGTGTACCGTTCGCTCATCGGCCCGGGGCGGGGATGATCTTCAGCGCCACGCGCTTGCCGTCGCGCTCGACCTCGACCGTGATCTCGCGACCCGGCTCCAGATCGCCGAGCGCGAAGGTATAGTCGTGCACGTTCGTGATCTCGTGTTTGTCGAGCTTCACGATGATGTCCCCCGCCTGCAGGCCCGCGCGCGCCGCGGGTGCGTCCGGACGCACGCCCGTGAGCTTCACGCCCTTGCCCTGCCACGCGTAGTCCGGGATCGAGCCGAGCGAGACGCGGAAGGCGCGCCCGCCGCCCCCGCCGCCACCCTTGTGCGGATCATGCGCCGCCGGCGCCTCCACGAACGCGAGACGCTCCGGGCGCTCCGCGACCGCTTGCGTGAGGCGCGCGGCGAGCGTCGCGGCGAGGTCGATGCCGCCCACATCGACCTTGTCGGCCGTGTCGCTCGGCTTGTGGTAGTCGTCGTGCACGCCCGTGAACAGGAACGCGACGGGCACACGCGCCGCCGTGAACGAGGCGTGATCACTCGCGCCGAACCCCTCGGCGCCGAGCTTCAGCGTGAGCGAGAGACCCGTGTTCGCCGCGTTCACGAGCTCCGGCCACGCCGCCGCCGTCCCCGTGCCGTCGACGACCAGCGTCCGGTCACGCATCCGCCCGACCATGTCCGCGTTGATCATCGCCGTCACCGAGCCGATCGGCACGGGCGGGTGCTCCACCCAGTGCCGCGAACCCAGCGTGCCGAGCTCCTCTGCGCCGAACGCGATGAACACGATGTTCCGCGCGGGCTTCTCGGCGAGCTTCGAGAAACGCCGCGCCACGTCGAGCAGGAGCGCCGTCCCCGAGGCATTGTCGTCCGCGCCGTGGTGAATCTCGCGCGAGCCCGGCGCGCGCGAGTGCGACGTGCCGCCCTTGCCGAGGTGATCGTAGTGCGCGCCGACGACGACGTACTCCTCGGCCGTCTTCGTCCCCGCGCGGGCAGGAAGCCGCGCGACCACGTTCCACGCGTCCGCGAACGTCGGCTCGATCCGCGTCGCCACAGAGAGCTCCGTGCCCGCGAGCGCCTTCGGCTTCACGGCGGCCTTCGGCGCGCTCACCGCGGCGTCGTCCCACTTGATCTCCGGGAACAACGCCTTCGCCGCGCTCCGCTTGATCACCACGGCGGGGATGCCCATCCCGCTCGCGTTCTCCGGCGCGGCCGGCAGCTCCTCGCCTGCGGCCACCACGATCGCCGCGACGGCCTTGTGCTCGCGGGCGGTGCGCAGCTTGTACCGCACGCTCTTGAAGTCGCGCAGCGCCTCGGCGTTCTTGCCGCCGGACTCGGGCTTCGGCGCGCCGTCCACGATCAGCGCCACCTTCCCGGCGATCTCCTTGCCCGCGTAGTCGTCCCACGACGCCGCGGGCGCCGTCACGCCGTGCCCGACGAACACGACCTCGCCCTTCGCCTCGCCCGTCTGCGCGCCTTCCGCCGTGATCACGTCGGCCGCTGCGGGCGTCTTCGCCGCCTTCTGCCCCTTCTTCGCGAGCGAGACCGTCGGCGCTTCGACCTTCGCGCCGACGCGCGCGGAAAACTTCTGCTTGAAGCTCTTCCCGCTCCCGTCCGCATCTCCGAACGCCTCGAGCCCGAGCTCGCGGAAGCGCTTCTCCACGTGCTCGGCGGCTTGCTGCGCGCCCGCATCGCCCGTGCCACGACCGGCGAACGCGTCCGACGCGAGTTGCTTCACGTCCGCGTCGATCCGCTGCGGATCCCCTTTTTCGATGGGGTTTTCCGCCTTCGGCGCCGCCGCTTGGGCCAGCTCCGGCGGCACGGGCGGCGGCGGGGTGACGGGCTCGGCCGCGGGGCCACAGGCGGCGAGCAGGGCGAGGAGGGACGCGTGGATCGCGAGGCGCCCACGCAGGCGCGGCAGGAGGGTCGGCTTCACGCCAACGCCTCTACCACGAACGGGGGTGCGGGGGCATAACTCGGCTTGTCCGAGCTATACCCCCAGGTGATCACCAGGGGGATGACTTCTGGGCCGTGCGTACGAGCTCGACGGCGCGGCGGCCGATGTACTCCTCGACGTCGGCGGGCGCGATGTGCCGGTCCTTGGCGAAGTCGAACTCGCGCGGCTTGCCGTCGCCGAACGTCACGCGCACGACGGCCGCGTCCCGGGCGAGCTCTACGCGCAGGCTGAAATCGCCGAGCTTCAGCTTGTAGTCGTCCGCCTGCTCGCCGAACGTGGGCACTTGCCCCTTGTCGCGCAGCCGGTCGCGGGTGAAGCGCAGCGCCTCGGCGCCCAGCGAGAGCGCGGCCTCGGCCGTGTGGAGCGCCTCTTGGACGCGCTTTCGATGCCGTTCCTGCTCCTCGGCGTCGCGCTCCGCTTTGGTCTTCGCTGCCTCGATGAGCTCGTCTCGCCAGCTTGCCACGGGGCCTCCTCGTCTCGGACTTTTGTCACGTATCCTTCAGATCGGTCGCGCTGTAAAGCCTCACCGCTTGGGCCTCCTTTTCGGCCGGGCGCGGCTGCGGAGGGGACGGATACGACGCCACGTGGACCGTCTGCGTCGGAAACGCAAACGCCGAGCCGTTTTTCTCGACGATTTCCATCAACCCGAGCAGGATCTCCTCCCGCCACGTAAGAAACTCCGTCCACTCGGAGGAGTCGAACCAGACCATCACCTCGATCGTCAGCGCCGACTCGCCGATGCCGATCAAGTTCACGTTGATCGCGTCGGGGTAAATGCCCGGCCGCTCGGCGAGATAACCGCGCATCTCCTCCACGATCTGCCGCACCACGGCGGGGCGCGTCGCGTACACGAGGTTGAGCTTCGTGTGCAGGCGCAGCCGGTCGCGGACGCTGTAGTTCTCGATCCGCATGTCCGACAGCCGCCCGTTCGGCATCGTCACGAGCGTCCGGTCGAGCGTCCGGATCCGCGTCGAGCGCAGGCCAATCTGCTCCACGGTCCCCACGAGATCGTCGACCTTCACGTAATCGCCGATGTGCAGCGGCCGGTCCACGCCGATCGTGAACGAGCCGAACAGGTTCTCCAGCGTCTTCTGGCTCGCGAGCGCGACGGCGATGCCGCCGATCCCGAGGCCCGCGATGATCCCCGTCACCTGTAGGCCGAGCTGCCCGAGCACCACGATGAACCCGAAAATCACGAGCAGGACCTTCGCGGCCTTCGTCGAGATCGCCACGAGCGAGAGCGCGCCGCCGCGATCCTTCGTGTCGCCCGCCTTCGCGATCCGCGCCCCCACGCGGTGGGCGAGCACATCGAGCAGGCCGAAGAGGCCCCAGAGCAGGCTCGCGACGAGCAACGCGTCGACGCCGCGGCCCACCACGTCGCTCGCCGCGCGGCGCAGCGCGATCGCTGGTTCCACGGACCAGAACGCCGTCGTCCCGAAGAAGAGCGTCGCGGGCCCGCGGAGCGCGACGAGCAGCTCGTCGTCCCACTTCGTCGCCGTGCGCCGGGCGATCGGCATCGTGAGGCGCACGAAAAGCGCGGACACGAGGGCGCCGATGAGCATCGAGAGCACGAACGCGAGCGGCAGCGCGACCCACTGCCACATGGCCACGCCGTACACCGACTTCGTGTACGCCCAGGTGGGGAGGTTGCGGATCACCCATCCCGGCGTCACGCCGGGCTGCGCGGCGAACAGGGGGATCGGCAGTTCGTCCAGCATGGCGCGCACTGTAGCGAAGGACGCGGCGCGTGGTAGCCTCGTCTCCATGATCGCAATCGGGCCTGTCTCCGCCCGGACCGACGACGGCTGGCACCTGCGCGGCGAGGTCCTCGCCGAAGGCGCGCGGCCCGCGGTGGCGCTGCTCCTGCACGCGATGATGGCGAGCCGCAGGAGCATGGACAAACCACGCGGCGCGGGCCTCGCCGCGACCCTCGCCGCGGCCGGGCTCTCGGTCATCTCCATGGACCTGCGCGGCCACGGCGAGAGCGGCCCCTCCGCGCGGGAAGGCGCGCGGTACACGTACGACGATTGCGTCCTCTTCGACGTGCCCGCGCTCGTCGGCCTCACCCGCTCCCTGTTCCCGGACAAGCGCGTGATCGTCGTCGGCCACAGCCTCGGCGCACACGCGGCGCTCGTGTCGGCCGGCGTTTTTCCGGACAAGGCCCCCGACGCGATCGCCTCGATCGCCGGGAACTTCTGGTTCCCTTCGGACGAACCGAGCGCCGCGCGGCGCGCCGCGAAGGCGGCCACGCTCCGGACCTGGCTCGCCGCGGCGGAGGCCGTCGGCTATTTTGACCCCAAACCATTACGCATCGGCACGGACGCCGTCGCCTTGCCGTACATCCGCCAGTTCTGGAAGGTGTGGTCCTCCGATCGCTACGGCAGCATCGACGATCGGTACGATTATGCGGAGGCGCTCACCCGCGTCGCCTGCCCGGTCCTCGCCGTGGCGAGCGAGGGCGACAAACTCCTCGCGCACCCTGCCTCCGTCTCGCGTTTCTTCTCCCGCATCGGCAGCGCGGAGAAGAGGCTGCGCGTCGTGACGCACGCCGAGCACGAAGGCCGCGCGCCGGATCACATGGGGCTCGTGACCGACGCGCGCTCGCTCCCCGTCTGGCGCGAAATCGCGCAATGGGCGGCCGCGCTCGCCTGACGCGCCTTCAATCGACCTGCAAATGCCAGTGCGGCGGCGCTGACTCTTCGAGCAGGGTCACGCCTTTCGCGTCGTTCACGGCCGCGACGAATGCCTTCTTGTCGGACGACGACATGTCGCGGCTTCGCACGTCCACGGCCCCCGCGCGGAGGTGCGCCGAAATGTACACGCCGCGGGCGATCTGCGATTTGAGCACCTCGTACATCGCGGCCACGACGTCGTCCGGCTCCTTCCGCGCCGCGCGTGCTTTCTCGTAGGCCTGCGTGATCTCGCGCGCAGCCTCCTTGTTCCGGTAGAGCCGGAGCGGATCCCCGCCGACGCGCAGCATCTTGTACATGGCCTTGGCCTGCCGCGCCGCGTCCCGCGTCCCGCTCGTGACCGTGACGTGTTTTCCCGTCCGCCGGAAGTACGCCTCGTCGATCGCGTCGACCTTGTCCGCGACCGGATCCGGCAGCGTCACGTCCGCGACGGCATTCCAGGCCGGCGGTTTTCCCCGTGGTGTCGACTTTTCGAGGCGCGGCGGCGATAACGGCGGACGGGCGGCTTCTTCGGGCGACAGGTTGGGCAGATCGTCGCAGTCGAGGGCGAGCGCGGCGCGTGGTTCGGCCGTGGAGAGGGGCGGCAGAAGGAAGGACGCGTCGAGTTCCGCGACCTCGCGCGAGCAGCCTGCGCCGAGGGCGAGCGCGCAGGCGAGGGCGACCGTTCGGACGAGCGAGCTCCGCATGGGGCGCCCGCGATGTTGCACCGGACAGCCGGGGGCGCCAAAAAAAGCGCGGTCCTTTCGCGACGCTGCGGGATATTCTCGACGAAATCTGCGGTAGAACGGGCAGACCGGGCTAGACTACCGGGCTGCCCAGGAGACGACGTCATGAGCGCCCCTCGCACGAATGGCACCGCGGCCCCTCGCATGCGCCCGCTCACCGGCGCGGAGTACCTCGAGAGCCTGCGCGACGGGCGTGACGTCTGGATCCGCGGCGAGCGCGTCACCGACCTGCCAAACCACCCGGTCTTCCGCAACGCCACGCGGATGCTCGCGCGCCTCTACGACGCCCTGCACGATCCCGCGCGGCAAAGCGCGCTCACGGCCGAGACGGCCCTCGGCTCGGGCGCCCGGACGCACCGCTTCTTCTGCATCCCGCGGAGCATCGACGATCTCGTGGCGACGCGCGACGCCATCGCAGAATGGGCGCGCATCACGTACGGCTGGATGGGGCAAAGCCCGGAGGAAGGCGCGAGCCTCGTCGCGACGCTCGGCGCCGCGCCCGAGGTCTATGGCCGCTTCGCCGACAACGCGCGGACCTGGTATCGCAATGCGAGCACGCAGGCCCTCTTTTTCCATCACGCGATGCTCGAACGACGCACGCACCCGCCGAATGCCGCGGCCCCGGCGCCTCTCTACGTCGAGCGCGAGACCGACGCGGGGATCGTCCTCAATGGCGCGACGCCCGTCCCTTCGGTCGCGGCGCTCTCCCATGGCAGCTTCGTCGTGCATCCGGGGATCGTGGGCGACGAGGAGATCCCCCTCTCGTTCGTCGTGCCCATGGGCAGCCGCGGCGTGAAGCTGCAATGCCGCGCGAGCGCCACCACGAACACGAAGCTCCACGGCAGCCCCTTCGACCACCCGCTGACGAGCCGCCTCGAAGAGGACGACGCCGTCCTTTCGTTCGACGAGGTCCTCATCCCCTGGGAAAACGTATTTCTGTATCGCGATGAAGACGGACGAGCCGCGGCCTTCCAGCGCGCCTCCTTCGCCGCGCGCGCGAGCTTCCAGGAGTGCACGCGCCTCAGCATCAAGCTCGAATTCCTCGCGGGCCTGCTTTTGCGCTCCGTCGAGGCGGCGGGCACGGGCGGCTCGCCGGAGGTACGCGCCGCGCTCGGCGAAGTCCTCTCCTACCGCAATCTGTTCTGGGGCCTGACCGAGGCGCAGGCGCGGGTCCCGGCGCCCTGGGCGAACGGCGCCTTGCTCCCGAACCCCGAACATGGTTTGTCCTTCCGCATCTTTTCGACCCTCGCTTATCCGCGGCTGCGCGACGTCATCGAGCGGGCGGTGGGCACCGGCCAGGTCTTCCTCTCCGCGAACGCGAGCGACTTCATGAACCCCGAGACGCGGGCGTACCTCGAGCGCTTCGTGCGTGGCGAGAATGGCTACACCGCGCTCGATCGGGTCAAGCTCACGAAGCTGCTCTGGGACGCGCTCGGCGGCCAGATCGACAGCCATTTCGCCTCGGGCGACCGCCTGGAGAGCGCCGACGACATGCGCATCGATGTGCTCTCCGCGGCCACCACGAGTGGCCTCGCCGAGCGCTGCAAGGCCTTCGCGGGCCGCTGCCTCGACGAGTACGACCTCCAAGGTTGGCGCACCAAGGATCTCTTGACGCCGAACGAGCTCGTCCCGGTCGTCTCCTCGCGGAGGCGGCCGTCGTCGTGGTGAAGCCGCGGCCTCGCCTCAGAAAAACCCTTCCAGCGCGATCGCGCAAAGCTCCGCAGGCCGCTCGGGATCGTCGGGATCGGTGACGGCCCAGATCGTCTTTCGCTCCGGATCGAACGTGATCCCCTCGACCTTGCGGCACGAGCCCTCCCCCGAGGGTTCTTCGAGCATGGCATAACGCGCCTGCTCGCCCGTGACAAACCCAACGGCGGCGCCCACGACCGGTCCGTCGTCGATTGCGTTCGGCGTCCCCTCGGCGACGGCGAGGTAAAGCGTCCGCCCGCCGAACGCCGACGCGTCCGTGAAATGCAGCGGCACGCCCTCCGCGAATCCGAGATCGTACGACGTGTGCCCGAAAATCTCCACCGCGTGGCCTTGGAGCACGCTCCCGGCCACATCCACGGTCGCGCTCGCCCCGGGCCCCGCGCCGCGATGGAAGAGGCGCAAGACCTCGCCCGCCAGCAACGCGCCCTCGATGTTCGGCCGGACGCCGATCCGCGCCTCGACGGCGTCGAAGAGCGGCCCGAGGTCCGTGACCTGCACGCGGCCCGAATCGAGATCCACCGACGCCTTGTGCCGACGCACAGCCGCGGAGCCCGACCCGAGCACCGTCACGACCCGCCCCGGCCCCACGAACGCAGCCTCGAAATCCGGTTTTTTGGATTTCGGCAGCTCCTCCCCGCTCCCTTCGAGCCTCACGCGCGACATCACACCCGACGCCGGATCGACCCACACCACGGAGAAGGCGTCGTCCTGGATCACGAGCAATCGTTGGTCGTGCCAAACCAGCGCCGATCCCGCTCGCACCCCGGGCAGGGGCCGGGACGTGAGGATGCGGGCGCGCAAATGGGGATCCAGGGAGGCTTTGATCACGACGTCCGCTCTTACCCTGGACCTCGGCCGGACGACAACCTTTCTCTTCCCGGGCCCGCCCGCTCGGACAACTCCCCTCGCCTGCGGCGCATCGAAGCGCCTCGGTGGATCTCGACAAGCTCCCTGAAGAAGGCCGCCGGCGTGTGCAGATCGAGCGCGTCCGTCCCGAGATCGACGGCGGGCGCTTCCCGATCAAGCGAATCCTCGGCGATCGCATCGACGTCTCGGCCCTCGTGTACGCCGACGGGCACGACCTGCTCGCCTGCTCGCTCCTCTATCGCCCCGCGCCGTCCATCGGGGATCCCGATCCGCCCTGGCTCTCGGCCAAGCTCGAAGCCACCGCGGAGCCCGATCGATTCATCGCATCGTTTTCGCCCGACACGATCGGCCTCTGGCAATACACCATCGAGGCCTTGATCGATCGGTTCGGCACGTTCCGCCGCGACCTCAAGAAACGCGTCGAGGCGGCGCAGGACGTCTCCGTCGACATCCTCGACGGCGCGACTCTGCTCGAACAGGCCGCCAAGGATGCGACCGGCGACGACGCCCGCTCCTTCGCGGCCGTGGCTGCGCGTCTGCGCGACGACACGATTCCGCTCACCGAACGAATCACGCTCGCGCTCGACAGCGGCCTGTGCGTGGCCGCCGCGCGGCACCCCGACCGCCGCCTCGCCACGCGATACCCGGGCATCCTCGAAGTCGTCGTCGACCCCGAAAAGGCCCGCTTCTCCACCTGGTACGAGCTTTTTCCCCGTTCCTTCGGCCCCGAGGGTCGCCACGGCACCTTCGCCGACGCCGAGGCGCGCCTGCCGTACGTCGCCGAAATGGGCTTCGACGTCCTGTACCTCCCGCCGATCCATCCGATTGGCCAGACGAACCGCAAAGGGAAAAACAACACCCTCGTCGCGCAGCGGGGCGACGTCGGCAGCCCCTGGGCCATCGGCGCGCCCGAGGGCGGCCATACCGCGGTGCACCCCTCGCTCGGCACCCTCGACGATTTCGATCGATTTTTCCAGGCCGCAGCGCGCCTCGGCATCGACGTCGCGCTCGACATCGCCTTGCAGGCCTCGCCGGATCACCCCTGGGTCCAGGAGCATCCGGGGTGGTTCCCGCGCCGCGCCGACGGCACCGCCCGGCATGCCGAGAATCCTCCCAAGAAGTACCAGGACATCCACCCCTTCGATTTCGAGGCCGAAGAGTGGCCCGAACTCTGGCGATCGCTCGAAGGCATTTTCCGGTTCTGGATCGCCCGCGGCGTCCGCTTCTTCCGCGTCGACAACCCGCACACGAAGCCCCTGCCGTTCTGGGAGTGGGTCATCCGCTCGATCAAGCGCGACCACCCCGAGGTCATTTTCCTCTCCGAGGCATTCACGCGCCCCGCGCTCATGCATGGCCTCGCCAAACGCGGCTTCACCCAGTCGTACACCTATTTCACCTGGCGTGTCTCCAAGGACGAGATCACGTCCTACATGCACGACCTCACGAAGACCGAGGTCGCCGAGTTTTACCGGCCGAACTTCTGGCCGAACACCCCCGACATCCTGCCCGAGCACCTCCAGAACGGCGAGCCCGCGGCATTCCTCATCCGCCTCGTCCTCGCCGCCACGCTGTCGAGCTCGTACGGCATGTATGGCCCGGCGTTCGAGCTCATGGAGCACAATCCCCCGCGCGAGGGCGCCGAGGAATATGCGAACAGCGAGAAATACGAACTCCGCCGCTGGGACCTCCGCCGCCCGGACAGCCTGCGCCCCATGATCACGCGCATCAACCGCATCCGGATGGAGCACCCTGCGCTGGCGCGCAACGACAATCTCCAATTTTTCCAGACGGACAGCGACCTCATCCTAGCCTATGGCAAGACGCACGGGGACGATACGCTGATCGTCGTCGTCAACCTCGATCCGTATCACCAGCACGGCGCGTGGGTCGAGCTCGATCTGCCGGGCCTCACGGACGCGGGCCGAGGCTTCGAGGTCCATGACCTCCTGAGCAGCGCGCGTTATACGTTCCGAGGAAAGCGAAACTGGGTCGAGCTCGATCCGCGGACCTCGCCCGCCTGTGTCTTCCATGCGCGGAGGCTCGCCCGCAGAGAGACCGATTACGAGTATTTCCTATGAAACGCGATCCCCTCTGGTACAAGGACGCCGTCGTCTACGAGCTGCACGTCCGCGCGTTCAACGATCAGAACGGCGACGGGATCGGGGATCTCCCGGGGCTCACGTACAAGCTCGATTATCTCCAGGACCTCGGCGTCACGGCCATCTGGCTCCTGCCGTTCTATCCCTCGCCGCTCCGGGACGGCGGCTACGACATCGCCGATTACACGGGCGTCAGCGAGAGTTACGGTACGCGCGAGGACTTCGCCCGCCTGCTCCGCGAGGCCCACGAGCGGGACATCCACGTCATCACCGAGCTCGTCCTCAATCACACGTCGAGCGAGCACGCCTGGTTCCAGCGCGCGCGCCGCGCCCCGCCCGGCGACCCGTACCGTGATTTTTACGTGTGGAGCGACGCGCCGAACCGCTTCGAGGAGGCGCGCATCATCTTCCAGGATTTCGAGAGCTCGAACTGGGCCTGGGATCCCGTCGCGCGGGCTTACTACTGGCACCGATTTTATGCCCACCAGCCCGACCTCAATTTCGACAACCCCGCCGTCCACGAGGCGCTGCTCAAGGTCGTCGATCACTGGTTCGACATGGGCGTCGACGGCATGCGCCTCGACGCCGTGCCGTACCTCTATGAACGCGAGGGGACGAACTGCGAGAACCTCGCCGAGACGCACGCGTTCCTGAGAAAACTCCGCGCCCACGTCGATTCTCGCCACGAGGGCCGCATGCTCCTCGCCGAGGCGAACCAGTGGCCCACCGACGCCGCCGCGTATTTCGGCGCCGGCGACGAGTGCCACATGAACTTCCATTTCCCGCTCATGCCGCGCATGTTCATGGCAGTCGAGCTCGAAGACAGCTTTCCCATCGTCAACATCCTCCGCCAGACCCCGTCGATCCCCGAGTCCTGCCAGTGGGCGACGTTCCTCCGGAACCACGACGAGCTCACGCTCGAAATGGTCACCGACGAGGACCGCGATTACATGGTCAAGGTCTACGCCGAGGAGCGCAACGCGCGCATCAACCTCGGCATCCGCCGCCGCCTCGCCCCGCTCATGCGCACGCGCCGCCGCATCGAGCTCATGAACGCGCTCCTCTTCTCGCTGCCGGGCACGCCCGTCCTCTATTACGGCGACGAGATCGGCATGGGCGACAACATCTTCCTCGGTGACCGCGACGGCGTCCGCACGCCCATGCAATGGAGTTCCGATCGCAATGCGGGGTTTTCCCGCTGCAACCCGCAGCGGCTCTACCTGCCCGTCATCGTCGACCCCGAGTTCCATTATGAGGCCGTCAACGTCGAAGCCCAGCAGGCGAACCCGCAGTCCTTGCTCTGGTGGATGAAGCGCCTCATCGGCCTGCGCAAGCAATACGAGGTCTTCGGCCGCGGCACGATCGAGTTCCTCCAGCCCGACAACCACCGCGTCCTCGCGTTCATCCGCTCCCACCGGGACGAGCACGTGCTCGTCGTCGCGAACCTCTCGCGGTATGGCCAGTTCGTCGAGCTCGACCTCTCGCGCTTCCGCGGCATGGTGCCCACGGAGCTCTTCGGCCGGACCCGCTTCCCCGAGGTCGAAGGCAAATACCCGCTCTCGCTCGGGCCACACGATTTCTTCTGGTTCGGCCTCGAGCGCACCGCGCCTCTCACGATCGCCGCGCGCGAAAGGCTCCCGGTCCTGCTCGCCGAGCAATCCATCGAGAGCCTCGTGAAGCGGCCCGAGGGGCGGCGCGCGCTCGAACGTGTCCTCTGCAATGACCTCGCGACGCGGCGGTATTTCCGCAGCAAAGGCCGCGCGCGTTCGAGCGCCACGATCCTGGACGCCATTCCTCTCGGTGATCCCAGCGCCCCGCTCGCGTGGCTCCTCTTCGTCCGCGTCGATTTCGCCTCAGGGCCTCCAGAGACCTACGTCCTGCCCATCGCCTTCGTGACGGGCGAGCGCGCGCGAGAGCTCGAAACCAGCGCGGCCCACGCCGTCATCGCGGCCGTTCGGCTGCACGTGAGCAATGGGCACACCGAGGTCATCGAAGGCACGCTCGTCGACGCGCTCGTCGACCCCGATCTCGCGAATGCGCTCCTTCGGTTCGTGCGCCAGGGCGCGAGGTTTGCCGGGGCGCGCGGCGAGATCCGGTTCGTCCCGCATCCCTTCCTGCAAAACGTGCCCGAGGAGGCCACCGAGCGCGGCCGGCTCCTCTCGGCCGAGCAATCGAACAGCATCCTCGTGTATGGCGAATCCGTGATGCTCAAGCTCTTCCGCCAGGTCGAGGAGGGCATCAATCCCGAGTTCGAGGTCCAGGCGTTCCTCGACGCGCAAGGCTACCCCAACGTCCCGCGACTCGGGGGCGCCATCGAATACCAGGTGACCGGGCGTGATCGCACAGTGCTCGGGATGGTCCAGCAATGGGTGCCGAGCCGGGGGAATGCGTTCCAGCTCGCGCTCGAATCCATCGACCTCTTCTTCGAGAGGGTCCTCGCCGATGAAGCCGCGCGCTCGGGCGCCGTGCCGCCCCTGCCGCGGGGCACGTTCACCGAGCGCGCGCGCGGCGCGACGCCGCCCCTCGCGCACGACCTGCTCGGCGCGCAGGTGGTTTGGCTGAACAAACTCGGCCAGAGGACGGCCGAGCTCCACGCGGCGCTCGCGGCCGACACGACCGATGGCACGTTCGGCCGCGAGCCTTATTCCACCTTGCACCAGCAATCCCTTTATCAGGGCGCGCACACGATGCTCGCGCGCACCTTCGACGCGCTTCGCCGGCGGGCGCGCGCCTTGCCCGAGGGCGCGGCAGAGCTCGCGCGAGAGATCGTGCGACGCGAGGACGAGGTCGACCGGCGGTTCAAGGCGATCGGCGCGCGCAAGGTCGACGCCACGCGGATCCGTTGCCACGGCGACTTCCACCTCGGCCAGGTCCTCTTCACCGGCGACGATTTCGTCTTCATCGATTTCGAGGGCGAACCCATGCGCCCGCTCGCGACGCGCCGCTACCGCCGCACCCCGCTCCGGGACGTGGCCGGTATGCTCCGCTCCTTCGATTATGCGGCGGCCTCCGCCCTCGCCTCCGGCCGCGCGCGTCCCGAGGACGTGCCCGTGCTCGAACCCTGGACGAATGCATGGGCCGCCTGGGCCGAGGCCGTCTACCTCGCCGGGTACCTCGGCGCGGCCGCGGGGAGCGAGTTTCTCCCGAAACACGACCCCGACATCGACCTGCTCCTCGATTTCTACGTGCTCGAAAAATGCATTTACGAAATCGGCTACGAGCTCGACAATCGTCCCGATTGGCTCACCATCCCGCTCCGCGGCCTCGCGCGCATGCTCGAGGGCTGAGCCACCCTACAGCGTCCCCTCGCGCTTGAAGTACGCGCGCGCATGGGCGGCGATTTGCTTGTCGGTCGGGTGATCGAGGGTCTCCACCGCGACGACCCTCGATTTCAGGTCGTGGTGGTGGTTCTCCAGGTGCCGGACGAACGCGTCTTTCGCGTTCGCGGGCCCGACCACGAGGATCTCCTCGGTGCCGGCGAGGAGCATCGCGACATCGTGATAATAATGCGGGTCCTCGCTCGCGTGCCCCGACGAGGCCTTCGGACCCGCCTTGCGGTGCAGCTTCGAATGCGCGTGGGGTGACCTGATCACCTCCCCGGCATAACTCTCGGGCGTGAGGTGGAAAATGTGGGCCTCATTGTGATCGAGCCAAACGACGGCATGTCGGGTGGTCATGGCAAAGCTGCCATCGCAACGGACGTGCCGCGGGGCAGATCCACAGAAACTCGCTCCGGAGAACGCGAAGCGCGACAGATCGCGTCGTCACGAAACGCAAGGCGTGCGTGGCGGCGCAAGGACTGCGACGAACGCGTTTGCCTGCTGGCTGGATGGCCCGCCGCGCCGCGGATGTGGTAGGGGGGAGACCGTGCAGGAAGGTCGAACCCCGATGCAAGAGACCCCCGAGGGCGTCGTTCGGCGCCTCGTGGCCGCGCGCGCGGCGCTCCCGCGCGAGGAGGACCTGGTCCTCGCGTTCGACGCCGACGGGACGCTCTGGAGCGGCGACGTCGGCAACGACCTCTTCGAGACGCTGATCGCCGAGTCGGCAGTGCGCGAAGAGGCGCGCGAGGCGCTCATCGTCGAAGCCCGCGCGGCCGGCGTGAAGGCCGACAGCCGCACGCTCGACATCGCGCAAGGCCTCTACCAAGCGCTCGCGGAAGGCACGTATGAAGAAGTGCGCGCCTTCGCCATGATGGCCTGGGTCTTCGCGGGGTTTTCCCTGGGCGAGGTGGCGGAGTTTGCCGCGCGCGTCGTCGCGTCGCGCGGGCTCGAAGCGCGGCTGCACCGATTTCTTTCGCCCGTCCTCGCCTGGGCCGAGGCGGAAAAGGTGCCCGTGTGGGTGGTCTCGGCTTCGCCGCGCTGGATCGTCGAGGTTGGCGTCGCGCTCCTCGGAATCCCGGCGAATCGCGTTGTCGCGATGACGCCTCGTATCCAGGACGGGCGCATCGCGGCCGAGCTCGCCGGGCGGCCTGTTTATGGGGACCACAAGCCCCTCGCGCTGCGCGAGGCGTGCCCGGGCGCGACGCTGCTCGGCGCGTTCGGGGATTCGAGTTACGACGTGCCCATGCTCGCTTCGTCGCACGTGCCGGTCGGGGTGCGGCCGAAGGCGGGATTGCTCGCGCGCGCGGCCGAGATGCCGAGCCTCGTCGTCGTTGGGACCTGAGCCCATGGCGACGATCGAGCTCCGCGGACTCGTCCGAAAGCACCCCGGCACCGAAATCCCCGCCCTCGACAAACTCGATCTCGACGTGCGTGACGGCGAAATGCTCGTCCTCGTCGGCCCCTCGGGGTGCGGCAAATCGACGACGCTGCGCCTCGTCTCGGGGCTCGACACGCCCGACGCCGGGACAATCCGGATCGACGGGCGCGACGTCACGCATGTCGCGCCGCAGGATCGGGACGTCGCCATGGTGTTTCAAGGGTATGCCCTGTATCCGCACATGAAGGTGCGCGAGATCCTGGCGTTCCCTCTCAAAATGCGCAGCATGCCGCGTGCCGAGCAGGACAAAAAGGTCGGGGAGGCGGCGGAGATGCTCGGTTTGTCGAAGCTGCTCGATCGGCGCCCCGGCGAGCTCTCGGGCGGGGAGCGGCAACGGGTCGCGATGGGGCGGGCGATCGTGCGTTCGCCGCGGGTCTTTTTGTTCGACGAGCCGCTCTCGAACCTCGACGCCGCGCTCCGGGCGGAGCTGCGCGTCGAGCTCGCTTCGCTCGTGCGCAGGCTCGGCGTCACGAGCATTTACGTCACGCACGATCAGGTCGAGGCGATGACGATCGGCGATCGTATCGCCGTGATGAAGAGCGGCGTGCTCCAGCAGGTGGGGACGCCCAAGGAGATTTACGAGGCGCCGGCCAATGTCTTCGTGGCCTCGTTCCTCGGGACGCCGGCCATCAATCGCATCGAGGCGACGTACCACGCCGGTACGATCGAGGCGCCGAGCCTCCTTTTTTCGGTGCCGGTCACGCTCGGGCTGCCGAACCGCGTCGTCGTGGGGATCCGGCCGGAGCATGTATCGATCGTGCGCGACAAACCACGCCCCGACGACATTTCGATCACCGCAAAGGTCGTGCACGCCGAGCCCCTCGGCGCCGAGACGTATCTGTACCTCGACGCGGCGGGGACGAGGATTGCGGCGCGCATGCCGGGCTGGGGGTCCTTCGCGCCGGGCGACGCGCTCGTGGCCGCGGTCGAGCTGCGCCATTGCCTGTTCTTTGATGCCAGGACGGGCCAAAGGCTCACGGAGGCGCGAAAATGAGCGCGCGCCTCGGGCGCAGGGACGCGTTGATCACGCTCGCCTCGTCGTTCGCCGCCCTCGCGGGGGCCGGCTGCGCGCGCGGCGGCAAGGACGGCGAGGCGTCGTTGTGGTTCGCGTATGGCGGGACCAACCGCGAAGTGCTGCTCTCGCTGGTGAATCGGTTCAACGCCGAGCAATCCACGTATCGCATCAAGGCCATTTACCAGGGTGACTATTTCGAGGCCCTGGCAAAGCTCCGCACGGCCATCGCGGCGCGCGCGGCGCCGGCGCTCACGCACGTGGTCGGCGAAGTCGTGCCGTACCTCGCGCAGGCCGGCGCACTCCTGCCGATCGACGAGACCCACCCGGTGACCGGGGACGTCGTCGCCGCCCTCGGGCAAACGGGGTGTTTCGTGCGAGGCGGCGAGCGGCCGATCGTCTGCGCGCCTTTCAATCGATCGACGCCGATTGCGTATTACAACCGCGCGATCTTCGACGCGCTCGGCCTGCGCCCGCCGACCACCTGGAAAGAGCTCGAGTCCGTGGCCCGCGCAGCGACCGTCCGTGCCAACGACGGGACCGTGACCCGCCATGGATTCGCTTGCCCCATCGATTGGTGGTTCTGGGTCGCGCTCGTGGGCCAAGCGGGCGGGACTGTCGTCGAGGACGACGGGACGCCCTCGCTCGGCGGCGAGGCCGGGGTGCGCGCGCTCGAATTCTGGCAGCGGCTCGTGCACGAGGAGCGCACGATGAAGCCGCCGCCCGGGCGTGATTACAATGCCTGGCAAGCCACGAACACCGATTTCCTCGCGGGCCGCGTGGCGATGATCTGGACCTCGACCGCGTTCCTCAAGTACCTCGAAACGAACGCCAAATTCCCGGTCGGCGCCGCGCCGCTGCCGGGGGACGTACGCCGGAGCGTGCCCACGGGCGGCACGATGTTCGTCGTGCCGACCGCCTCCTCGGAGCACGAGCGCCCCGCGGCCCGCGCCTTCCTGCAATGGATGATGGAGCCGCGGCAAGCGAACGAATGGGCCACGCGGACGGGGTATTTGCCCGTCTCGCAAAAGGGGCTCGCCGAACTCGAAGCGAGCGGGTATTACCGCGAGCACCCGAATGACCGGGTCGCGCTCGATCAATTGAAGGACGCGTTCGCGTGGCCGTGGGCGCCGTCCTTGTTCCGCATCCAGCGCGAGGCGGTGCAGCCGCGGCTCGAAGAGGCCGTCCTCGCCAGGAGGGACGCGCGGGCGACGCTCGACGAGGCGCGCCGCGCGGCGGGGGAGCCATGAAGCCGAAGCGCCCGCTCGATCCTTATCTCTTCCTCGCCCCGACGGCGCTCGTGCTCGGCCTCTTCTTTTTCTGGCCGCTCGCGCTCGTCTTCAAGAACAGCTTTTATCGGTGGGACATGCTCACGCCTCCCGAATGGGTGGGCACGGCGAATTACGGACAGATCCTCGCGAGCGGCGAGCTTTGGGGCACGATCGGGCGGACGCTCTCCTATAGCGTCGTGGTCGTGGTGATCTCGCTCGGCCTCGGCCTCGGCCTCGCGCTCGCGCTCGATCGCCCCGGAAAGCTGTATGCCTTCGTGCGGGGCGCGGTCTTCAGCGCGTACGTTGTCTCGTGGGTCGCCGTGGCCCTCTTGTGGATGTGGATCCTCGACGCGGACGGCGGGCTGCTCTCCACGCTTTGCCGCTCCATCGGCATCGTCCCCAAGAACTGGCTCGGGGATCCCGCGGTCGCGCTCTACACGCTCGCGGCCGTGAGCGTCTGGAAAATCACGGGGTATTCGATGGTGATTTTCCTGGCGGGCCTCCAGGACATCCCGCGCTCCTTGCACGAAGCCGCGGCGCTCGACGGGGCCGGGCCCATTTCGCGGTTCCTCCACGTCACCTGGCCCATGTTGCGCCCGAGCGCGTCGTTCGTCGGGACGACCAGCTTGATCCTCTCGTTCCAGGCCTTCGACGTGGTCCGCGTGATGACGCAAGGCGGGCCCGTGAAATCGACGACGGTCTTCGTCTACGCGATTTACGAGCACGTCTTCGTGAACCTGCGCGTCGGGCGGGCGAGCGCGATGACGGTCGCGTTTTTCGTGCTCCTGCTCGGGCTCACGGCCTTGCAGCTCGGGTCCTGGCGGCTCGGCCGAACCGGCGCGAGGCGCGCATGAAGCTCGCCTTTTCGCGCCTCCTGCTCGTCGTCGTGGCCCTGCTCTGGGTCGGGCCGTATGCGTGGATGGTGCTGACTTCGCTCCGGACCTTGCCGGAGATCGTGGCGGCGCCCGCGTGGCCCCTCCCGAAATCGATCCAGTTCGACGCCTACCGCGAGGTCCTCACGGCGATCCCCGTCGGTCGGTATTTCCTCAACACGACGGTCATGGCCATGGCCATCGCGCTCCTCCAGATCCTGCTCGCCTTGCCCGCGGGATACGCGCTCGCCAAGTTGCATTTCGTCGGCAAGAAGGTCGCGTTTGCCCTCGTGCTCGCGTGCCTGCTCATTCCAGCGCAGGTGACGTTCGTCCCGGTCTTCTCGATGCTCGGCCCGCTCGGCCTCGTGAACACGTTCGCGGCGCTCGTCTTGCCGTTCGGCGTGAGCGCGCTCGGGACGTTCCTCGTGCGGCAAGCGCTGCTCTCCGTGCCCGACGAGATGATCGAGGCGGCGCGGCTCGACGGCGCGAGCGAGCTTCGGATCGTCTACGGCCTGCTCGCCCCAATGTTACGGCCGACGCTCGCGTCGCTCTTCCTCTTCAGCTTCGTGTTCCATTACAACGATTATTTCTGGCCGCTCGTCATGACCACCGACGACGACGTGCGCACCTTGCCCCTCGCGGTGGCCTTGCTCCGCGAGCAAGGCACGGGCGTGCGCTGGCATATCGTGATGGCGGGGAACGTGATCCTGAGCTTGCCCGTCCTCGCGCTCTTCGCGGCGGTGCAAAAGCAGATCCTGCGGGCGGTGACGGCGCGCGTCGGCTGAGCCGCTAAGGTTTTTCTGCGGGCTGCTTCGGCGTCTTCCCGGCCGTGTCGTCGTGCACCAGGAATTGCTCCGGCGTGAGCTCGCCCATCGTCACGCGTGCCGTGTGACGCTCCGGCGCGAGTTGCATCTGCCCCATCGCCCTCTCCACGCGCATGCCCAGGCCCGCCCAGGCCGCGCCCACCGCGCCCACCCCGACGGCCACCACGGAAAGCACACGCCGCACGCGCCTCCTCCGCACGCCGACGGGGCAATCGGAGGTCATCACCGTCCCGTCCTTGCGCTGGAAGTACCGGACGCAGAGGTTGCCCTCCTTGGACCGAATGAGCTGCTCCGCCTCCTGGGCGGTCATCGCGGAGAGGTTGTAGACGTTCTTCTCGCAGGACGTACAGAACCGCGCCCGATCGTCGCCCACCATCGAGGCCCAGTCCGCGCTGCAAGGGGCCGCAACCTCGACGCGGGACAGCAAAGGCAAGCGCCGCTTCTCGTCGAGGCGGCGCGTCACGTCCACGAGCTCCTTGCCGAGGTCCGCCCCCTCGCGCGAGAGGCCTTCGAGCTCGCGCTGCTGCGCCTCGATCTGCGCGAGGCGCGCCTCGATCTCGGCCTTCTTGATCTCCAGGGCGTGCTCGTCGTCGCGGTAGGCCATGGCCCTTGGACGCACGATTGAGCGATCGGTTTTGCGGGAGGATGAGATTTTGCGGCCGCGCGCTCAGTCGCGGCCGCCGAGCGGGTCCTTGCGCGTGGAAACCAGGAACGGATTGCCGCGCGGCTGCACCGTCGTGGTCGCCGCCTGCGTGGCCGGCGTCTCGCTCACCGGCTTGCGCGGGATGCGCACCTTGGGCTTGGGGAGAGGCTGGGGCAGGGGCTGCGGCTTGGGGAGGGGCTGCGGCTCGACGGCCGGGCCGAGGGCAAGCTCGATCGACGCCTTGGCCTTGGCGATCTGCGCGAGCGCATTCGCGCGCTCCCGCGGCCGGGCCGCCGTGGCTTGCTCGACCTCTTGCTCGGCGCGATCGAGGAACGCGAGGCCCCGCGCGAGCTTGAGCCGCGTCACCTGCTCGGCCGAGGGGAGCTCCGCGTCACACGCGGCCGACTCCTGCACCGCGCCCCTGCCGACGACGACCACGAGCGCTCCCGCGAGCACGAGCGTCGAGACCTTCCACACGTTCACCATCGGTTCCTCCCTCCGAGCGCAAGCTTAGCGCGCTCGCCATGTGGCGAGGTCGGGCCTCGATGTGACCAACTTTTTTTCGGGACGAGGCGATCGCGGCCCGGTCAGGGCGAAAGTTCGAGGAAAAACGCGTCGAACCCGCCGGCGCTCGCGGGCTCGTCCAGGACACCCACGAGCTTGCTCTGGAAGCCGCCGACGAGGAGCGGACGGCCCGTCTTGGGGGAGACGTCGACGGCGGTGATCCCCTGCGCCCAGGCGTCGCCAAAGTCGTGGCCCCAGACCACGTCGAGGGTCCCGCCCCGTAGCTTGAAGACGCAGGCGTCAGCGTCGAGCCCGCTCTCCGTTGCGAGGAGCTTGATGCCGAGCTGGAGCTGCTGCGAGAACAGGCAGCCGATCACGACATCCCCGGCCGGATCGAACGCGACGCCGGTGCCGGCTTGGATCCCGGGTCCTTGAAAGGCCGCGCTTCGGAGGAGCGCGCCGTCCGACGGCGAATAAAACGCGGCGAACATGTCCCATACGAGCATGTCGTCGTTCTTGTATTCCTTGCCGAGGAGGTCCATCGTCCCGCCGCGGAAATTGCCGACGAGCGCGATTTCACCGGTCTTCGGGGAGATGTCGATCGCGTCGACGATCTGGTCGCCCGACCCGCCCATCCTCTGCGCCCATTTCACATCCCCCGACGCCGCGTCGAGGCGCGCGAGGAACATGTCTTTCCCCTGCGTGAGCTCCCCTTCGAGCGGCCCGAGGGAGCTCTCCCCATCCATGAGCCCCGCCGCGATGACGTCGCCGTCGTCCGTGACCGCGAGCGCGTAGACCGCCTGGAATCCGGCGCCGCGCACCGGCACCCTCCAGCGGAGCTTGCCGGTGCGATCGTAGGACACCAAAAACCCGTCGCCCGTCCCTGACGCCTCGAGGGCTGCCTTGTCGCCGAAATCCACCGTCCCTGCGAACGAGCCGCCGAGGTACACGTTGCCCGCCGGATCAAACGCGACGGCGTGCGCCACCTGGTAGGCCTGGTCCCCGAGGGCCTTGAGGTACTTCAGCGCGCCACCCGCGTCGAACACGGCCAGAAACGCGTCCCGCGAGTTCGCCTGCGAGGCGTACGACTCGATTCCGATCTGGATCTTGCCACTGAAATACCCGGCCACCGCGACGTCCCCGTTCGGCGCGATCGCGAGGCTCGCGACGGTGATGAGCTTGCCCTCCGCCTCCGGCAGGAACTTGGTAGACCAATCCGAGATCGCCCCGTCAGGGCCGCGCCGGGTGAGCAGGACGTTGCCCTCTTTCGGCACGCCGTCGGCCTCCGCCACACCCGACCCGAAGCCGCCCATGAACACCACGCCGTCGTTCGAGGCCGCGACCGCATGGAAGGCGTCGTCCTTCGCGGTGACGACCCCGTGCTCGACCGCGACCGGCGTCCCCTTGCAGGCCACCTCCGCCGTGCAGCCATCGCCCAGCCCCGGCGGAGGCGGAGGCTCGTACTGCGACACCGTGCATCCCCCCACGGAAGCGAGACCCGAACCGAGAACCACCGCAAGCGCAAGCTTCCTCATACGCCATCTCCCGTGGAGCGCCGGGCCGGCGCCTTCCAAGCAGGCGTGAGCACGACGCAATGCGCCAGATTGTCGAGGCGCCTGGAAGCGGCGTCAACTTCTGGAAATGTGTAATCTTTTTCGCAGGGAAGGCGGGCGGGGGGCGAGGCGGCGGAGATCAGCCGATGGCGGCGAGCGCGGCGTCGTAGTTCGGCTCCTGCGCGATCTCGGGGACGAGCTCGGCGTGCAGGACCTTGTTGTCGCCGTCGAGGACGAGCACGGCGCGCGCCGCGAGGCCGGCGAGGGGGCCGTCGGTGATCTCCAGGCCGTAATCCTTGCTGAACGAGGAGCGGAACGCGGAGAGCGTCTCGACGTTGGCGAGGCCCTCGGCGCCGCAGAAGCGCTTCTGCGCGAAGGGCAGGTCCTCGGAGATGTTCAGCACGGTCACGCCCTTCTTGGACGCGAACTCGTTGAACTTGCGGACCGAGATGGCGCAAACGGGCGTGTCGATGCTCGGGAAGATATTGAGGATCTTCTTGCCCGAGAACGTCGCGAGCGAGGCCCGGGCGAGGTCGCCCCGGAGGAGCTGGAAATCGGGCACCGCGCTGCCCTGCTTCGGCAGTTCGCCGGACGTGTGAATCGGATTGCCCTTCAGCGTGATCGTCGCCATGTGGATCGTCTCCCGGTTTGGTTTGGCGCGGAGTGTACACACAAGGGCGAACGCCACAAGGGGCGAACGTGACCCTACGTGATGTCCGGCAGACCCTCGACGCCCACGAGCTTCGTGCTGACTTCGTAGAGCCGGCGCTGGAGCGCGCGATCGTGCGACGCTTTCGACGAGGCCTCTTCGTGCTCGTCGGAGAAGTATTTGCAGGTGACCTCGGCGAGCGCAGGGTCGATCGCGAGCCGCACGGACGTCGCGGCCCCCTGCGCGACCGTGCCCCCGCCCATGCCGAAGCCGCTGCGCAAGAGCTTCGTGCCGATCACCCCCGGATGCAGCGCGTTCGAGGTGATGCGCGTCCCGGCGAGCCGCCTTCCCATTTCATACGCGAAGAGCACGTTCGCGAGCTTCGACGTGGCATACGCCGTATACCCGTGGAAATATCGCTCGGACGTGAGATCGCCGAATTCGATCTGCCCGCGGTTGTGGGCGATCGAGCTCACGGTGACGATGCGGCCGCCGTCGCTCGCGCGGAGCTTGGGGAGCAAGAGGTGCGTGAGCAGGAACGGCGCGAGGTGATTGACGGCGAACGTCATCTCGAATCCGTCCTCCGTGAGCTTCCGCTCGTGCATGAAGACGCCGGCATTGTTCAGCAGCACGTCGAGCCGCTCCACGCGGCCCGCGACCTCTGCGGCGAGCGCGCGGACGGAGGACATCGACGAGAGATCCGCGGCGACGGGCACGAGGTCGTTCGAATGGCTCTCCCGCGCGAGCGCTTCGCAGACCGCGTTCGTCTTGGCCGTGGTCCGCCCGTGCACGAGGACGCGGGCGCCGCGCCGAAGGAGCTCGAGCGCGGTCTGGCGCCCGATTCCGTCGGTCGCGCCGGTGACGAGGACGATCCGCTGCTGGGACATGATGCCGTTTACCTCTCCCGCACGCGGGAGCAAAAAGGAAGAAGGGTGTAAGGAGGGGGAATCAGACCGTCAAGGCGCGTTCGCGGGCTCCGGCGGCCCGGCGTCCTTGACCGCGACGGAACCGATGAGCGACATCGTGCGGCGCTCGTAGTTCGGGTCGTCGCTCGTGGACTCGAAGTAGATACGCGATCCGTCCTCGGAGAAAAGCGGATATCGCTCCTTCCAGGGGTTCTGCGTGAACCGACGGACGTGTTTTTGCTCCACGTCGAACAGGAACACGTCCCCGTGCCGGGTGAACGTGACGAGCTTGCCGTCGGGCGAAAAACTCGGGTTTTCGACCGACCCGATGTCGAAGCGCAGGAGCTTGCCCGCCTCCATGTCGAACATCGAAAGGCCCTGGGTCTCCATGACGAGCTTTTTGCCGTCGCGGCTCGCTTCGAGGGCCGAAAAGCGGTCGTGGGGGTCCACCTCGTAGAGCCGCGTCACGGCCGGCGGCGAGGCCCCGAGGTCGGCGACGTACAACGTCTGGTGCAGAGGCTTGAACGCGGCCTCGCCCGACGCCTCCTCGCTCGGCGCGGGCGCATCCTCCTGCAACCCCGGCATGTGCAGGAACGCGAGCCGGTTCGGGTCGAGCCAGGCGAAACCCGAGAAAAAGCCGCCCTCGGGCGCGCGCTCGTAGAGCGTCTTGCCGTCGTCGAGCGAGACGACGAGCAGGTTGCTCGGGCAATCGCGGCAGGGGCGATCATAAAGCGCGGTCGCCTTGCCGCCGGGCGCGACCTCGGGCGACGAGAATCGGTGATCCTCGTCGATCCGCAGGCGCCGCGCCTTGCCGTCGGGCTCGACCACGGTGAGCGTCTTCGCCCAGCCGAACAAATCTTCCGCGAACACCACGCGCCCGCCGTCCGGCGCGGCCGCCGGATAACTGAAGAGGTGATACCCGCTCCAGAGCAGCTTCCGTTCGCCGCCGGGCTTCCGCCATTCGAGCGTTTCGAGCCCCGTGATCCACGAGAGGTTCATCGTGCGCGGCGCGACGAAGGGCGTGATGTCGGCCGTCTTCACGAGAAACCCGGGCGCGGCCGAACCGCCGAGCGCGTCGTCCGCGCCGAGCACGCTGTGGTAGGTGACCTTCGCGGGGCCCTTGTCGAACTCCTTGCGGCGCTTCTCCAGGTCCTCGTACGTGCGCTGCGCGTCGCCGAGGCGACCGCCGCGGACCTCGACGTATTTTTTCGCCTTGGCGACGTGGTCGGCGAGCTTGATGTCGTTGCCCTGGAAAATGCTCTGGAGCGCCGGGTGCTTGACCAGGTGCGGGACGACCTGATCAAAGGCCTGGAGCGCGAGCGTGTCGGCGAGGCGGCGCAAGGCGTCGACCTTCTGCTTGCCGCCCGCCCAGCCAACGAGGCGGCCGCTCTGCGCGACCTCGTCGCGGACGTGGCGAACCTCGAACGAAGCGTCGGCGCGGACCTCGAAGTACCCGCCGGAGACCGGATGCTCGATCGTCTCGGGCGTGAGCTTGGCCTTGACGATGAACGCGGCGCGGAGCTTCTTCGCAGCCGCCTCGGGGCTCTCGGCCTCGCGCAGGACGTCGAGGACCTCGGGGTCCCCGGCGCGCACGGGCTCGAAGCCGATCGCGTCGAGGCGCTGGCAAAGCTCGTTCACGAGCCGCGCCGAGGCGCGCGAGCCGTCCCAGAAGTGCCCGTCGAGGTCCACGGCGACGATCACACGCAGCGGCTCGGGCTCGGCGAGCGAGCGCAAGCCGAAGAAGCCTGCTGCGCCCGCGAGCGCGGCGAACACGGCGGCGACGGGCCAGAAGCGGCGCTTCTTGGGGACGAGCTCCGGCGGGATCTCGGTCTCGGTCTCGGCAGGCTCGGCGGGAGTGGTCATGGCCGTCGTTCGCGCATAACCTCGCGGCGGGCCGGAGGCAATGGTAGCGTGGCCCGTCCGCGTCGGAGGGGGGAACCTATGCTCGGGATCGGGGAGACCCTGGGGGGGCGGTACGAGCTCGTGCGGCTCGCGGGGACCGGCGGAATGGGGGAGATCTACGAAGCGCGGGAGCGCTCGACGGGCAAGCGGCTCGCCGTGAAGGTGCTCCGGGCCGGCCGGGACGACGCGGCCGCGCGCTTCGAGCGGGAGACGGCGATCCTGTCCACGTCCTCGCACCCGCATATCGTGCGGTACGTGGCGCGCGGGGTGCTGCCGTCCGGAGAGCCTTGGCTCGTGATGGAGTGGCTGGAGGGGGAGGACCTCGCGAGCCGCCTCCGGCGGGGTCCGCTCGGCGTCGCCGAGGGCGTTCGATTGCTCCGCGCCGCGGCCGAGGCGCTCGGCGCCATGCACGCGCGGGGCGTCGTGCATCGGGACGTCAAGCCGGGCAACCTGTTCCTCGTCGGCGGGCGCATCGAGGGATTGAAGGTCCTCGATTTCGGCATTGCGCAGCTCCCCGGCGCGTCGCGGCTGACGGACACGGGGTTGATCCTCGGCACGCCCGGGTACATGGCCCCCGAGCAAGCGAGGGATCGTGAAGGGGTCGACGCCCGGGCCGACGTCTTTTCGCTCGGCGCGGTCCTCTTCGAATGCCTGACCGGGCAGCGCGCATTTCCGGGGGCGACGTTCCTGGCCGTCCTGAGCAAGACGCTCTTCGACGAACCCCCGCGGCTGCGGGCGCTCGTCCCTCGGGCGCCGGAGGGGCTCGAAATGCTCCTCGCGCGAATGCTTTCGAAACACCCGGAGGGCCGGCCGGCCGATGGGCGGGCCGTCGCTGCGGCCCTCTCGACGTCGTGGCTCGTCGACGACGCCCCGGCAAAGGAGGGCCCCCGGAGCGCGCTCACCGGGAGCGAGCGGCGCACGGTCGTGCGGCGGCAGGTCGCGGAGGGCCCGCGTTTGCTCCTCGGAAAACCGACGCCGTACGTGGGCCGGGAGCGCGACCTCGCGCTGGCTTTGCAGCTCTTCGACGAATGCGTGGAGGACGGGGTCGCGCAGGGCGTGCTCGTCGTGGCGCCACCGGGCATGGGCAAATCGCGCCTGGCCCACGAGTTCGTGCGGGAGCTGCGCGCGCGAAACGGGTTCCTTTCGATCTGGCACGCGCGCGCCGATCTGCTCCGGCAAAGCTCGGCGCTCGGCCTGCTCGGGCAGGCCCTCCGGAGCGCGTGCGGGCTTCGCGAAGGTCTGCCGCTCGAAGCGCGGAGGGAGGCGCTGCTCGCGCGCATCACCGAGCGCATGGGCCCCGCCGGGCGGCCCGTCGCCGAGATGCTCGGCGAGATCACCTCCGCGCCCTTTCCGGACGCGGAGAGCGCACAGCTCCGCGAGGCGCGCAAGAACGCCCAGCTCCTCGCCGATCGCATCCAGGACGCCTGGCTCTCCTTCGTGCAGGCCGAATGCAGCGCGGCGCCGGTGCTGCTCGTGCTCGACGACCTGCAATGGAGCGATCGGCCGACGGTGCAGCTCGTGGACGCCGCGCTGCGGGAATGCGGGAGCGCTCCGCTCTTCGTGCTCGCGCTGGCGAGGCCGGAGGTCCACGACGCCTTTCCGAACCTCTGGTCGAAGCGGCGTTTGTACGAGCTCCGGCTCCGCAAGCTCGGCCCGAAGGCGAGCGAGGAGCTCGTCCGGCACGTGCTCGGCGACGCGGCGTCCGAGGAGACCGTCACGCGCATCTGCGCCCTCTCCGACGGCAATGCGTTTTACCTGGAGGAGCTCATCCGCGCGGCGGAGGAGAAACAAACCACGCTCCCGGCGACCGTGGTGTCGATGGTGCAATCGCGGCTCGCGCAGCTCGACGGGCCGGCGCGGCGCATCTTGCGGGCGGCGAGCGTCTTCGGGGAGACGTTCTGGGCCGGGGGCGTCGCGGCCTTGCTCGGCGCGAGCCTCCACGCGTCCGAAATACAGGACGCGCTTGCGCGGCTCATGGACGGCGAGCTCATCGCAAAGGCGCACGAGAGCCGATTCCCTGGCGAGGAGGAATTCCGCTTTCGTCACGCCCTCCTCCGCGAAGGCGCGTCTTCGATGCTCCTCGGCGAGGACCGCGCGCTCGGCCACCTCCTCGCCGGAGCATGGCTCGAACGGCACGGCGAGCAGGACCCGACGGTGCTGGCCGAGCATTTCGAGCGCGGCGGCGACCTCGAACGCGCCTGCCAGTACCACACGCGCGCCGCCGAGCGATCCTTCGCGCGGTTCGACCTCGACGGCGTCTTCGCGCACGTGGAGCGCGGGGTCGCGTGCGGCGCGCGCGGCGAGGTGCTGCTCGCGCTCCGGAGCTGGCAGCTCATGGCGCACAATTTCCGAGGGAGCTTCACGGAGGAGGTGATTCGCCTGGCCGAGGAAGCGCGGGCGAAGGCGAGGCCCGGCAGCGCCGCGTGGTACCGGGTCACCCACGTCTTGTGCTCCCATTGCATGTTCACCGGTCAGCGGGAGTACGCCATCAGGCTCGCGAGGGAAATCGCCGCGACCTCACCCGACACCTCGGGGCGCGCCGTCGTGATGGAACTCCTCGTGATCGTCGTCGGGGGACTGGCCGCGGTCGGCGAGGGCTCGATTGCGCGCGACATGCTCGACTATTTGCAGCGCGTGGCGGATCGTTTGGAGGAGACAGACCTCCGCGAGCGCTGCCATGCCTGGCAAACCCGAGCGTGGTACCTCATGCTCCGGGACCAGGATCCCTGGAAGAGCTTCGTCCTCTTCCGGAAGGCCGCCGCAGGCTTCACGGAGGTGGGGGACCTCCGGCAAAAGGTGTTCGTGGAGAATGGGGCCACGGTCATGCTGTTCTGGATGGGGCAGCGTGAGGCGAGCATCGAGGGCGCACGAAAAATGCTGGTGCTCGCCCAGCGCGTGCGGGACCCGCTCGTGCGGGCATACGCCCAAAGCACGCTCCAATGGGCCCTGCTCGACGACGCTCGGCATATCGAGGAGCAGATCCGCATCTCGCGCGAGAACCTCCACGTCTACCCCGGGCCCAGCCTGTTTTCGGCGTTCTCCCACATCTGCCTTGCGAGCACCGCGCTCCACGAAGGCGACCTCGCGAGCGCCGAGGCGGAGGCCCGCCTGGCACGGGACAGCCTGACGACGATGCCGAGTTATCGTCTGCTCGCGTCGTCGTACCTCGTCACGGCGCTCCTCCGGCAGGGGCGCGCGGCCGAGGCGCGCGAAATGGCCGAGCAAGACCTCGGTCGGCTCGAAGGGCCCGGGAGCTTGGGCGTCGGCGAGAGTCGATTTCGTCTGGCCGTGGTGGAGGCCCGATGGGCCACGGGAGATACGGAGGCCGCGCGCGAGGCATGCATCGAGGCGAGGGAGCTGCTCGTCACGACAGCGGCGCGCATCGGTGACCCCGACTATCGGCGGAGCTTCCTCGAAGACGTGCCGGCGCATTGGAGGACGCTCGCGCTCGCGGAGCAGCTCGGCCTTGGGGAGGCGTCTTGAGCACGAACGAAGGGCTCTCACAGGCCGAAGCGTCGAAGCGCCTCGCGCTGCATGGGCGCAACGAGCTCCTCGGCGGGCGCCGCCGCGCGGCGATCGTGGAGTTCTTGGCTCGCTTCAAGAACCCCCTCCTTCTCCTTTTGCTCGCGGCGTGTGTCGTCTCGGCGGTGACGGGGGACCTCGGGAGCTCGACGATCATCATGATCATGGTCGTGCTCAGCGTGGTGCTCGATTTCCTGCAGGAGCACCGCGCCGGCCGCGCGGTCGAGGCGCTGCGCAAAGCGACGCGGGTCCACGCGACCGTCGTGCGGGACGGCGCGCCGCGCGAGGTGCCCATCGAGGAGATCGTGCCCGGCGACGTCGTGCTCCTCGCGGCCGGGGACCTCATCCCCGCCGATGGAACGCTGCTGGAAGCGCGCGACCTCTTCGTCAACCAGGCGCTCTTGACGGGCGAACCTTATCCCGTGGAAAAACATCCCGGGCCGAAGACGGACGAGGTCTTCATGGGCACGTCCGTGCTCAGCGGCAGCGGCAAGGCCGTGATCACACAGACGGGGACGAAGACGGCGGTCGGCAAGATCGGCGTCGCGCTCGCGGGAAAGCCGCCGCCCACCGCATTCGAGCTCGGCACGCGGAGTTTCGGGCTGCTCATCCTGCGCTTGGCGATGTGGATGGTGCTCTTCGTGCTGCTCGTGAACCTCGTCCGCGAGCGCACGTGGCTCACGTCGTTCCTGTTCGCGCTCGCGCTCGCGGTGGGCCTCACGCCGGAGCTGCTCCCCATGGTCGTCTCGGTGACCTTGGCGCGCGGCGCGCTGCGGATGTCGAAAAAGAAGGTGCTCGTGAAGCGGCTCTCGGCCATTCACGACCTCGGCAGCATGGACGTGCTCTGCACGGACAAGACGGGCACGCTGACCGAAGCGCGCATTCGCCTGGAAAAGCACCTCGACCCGCAGGGCCGGGACAGCCCGCGGGTGCTCGAGCTCGCGTACCTCAACAGCCATTTCGAGTCCGGCCTGCGGAGCCCGCTCGACGAGGCGATCCTGCGGCACGAGACGGTGGACGTCCGCGGCTGGGAGAAACTCGACGAGGTGCCCTTCGATTTCGAGCGCCGGCGCATCTCGGTGCTGGTCCGTCGAAATGGCGACACGCGGCTCGTCGTGAAAGGCGCGTTCGAGGAGGTCCTGCGGGTCTCGACGCGCTATGAGGGGGAGGGTCCCGAGGACGTCCGTCCCCTCGACGCGGCGGCGCGGCGCGCCTTGTTCGAGCGATTCGAGGCCCTCGGGCGGGAGGGATACCGCGTGCTCGGGATCGCCTGGAAAGCCGAGGCGCCCGCGTGCCAGCACGTGGTGAAAGGCGACGAGATGGAGCTCGTCTTCGCGGGGTTCGCGGCCTTCGAGGATCCGCCGAAGGAGAGCGCGGGCGCGGCGCTCCGCGCGCTTGCGGACGCGGGCGTGTCGGTGGTGATCGTGACGGGGGACAACGAGCACGTGGCCACGCACGTCTGCCAAAAGCTCGGCATTCCGGTGCGTGGATGCTTGACGGGGGCGGAGCTCGACACGCTCGACGTGCACGCGCTCGGGGCGCGCGTGGAGAGCGTGAACCTGTTTTGCCGGCTGAACCCGACGCAAAAGAACCGGGTGATCCTCGCCTTGAAGAAACGAGGGCGGGTGGTCGGGTATCTCGGCGACGGGATCAACGACGCGCCGTCCTTGCATTCGGCGGACGTGGGGATTTCGGTGGACAGCGCGGTGGACGTGGCGAAGGAGGCGGCGGACATCCTCCTGCTCGAACGGGACCTCTCGGTGGTGGCGGAGGGGATCGTCGAGGGGCGCCGGACGCTCGGCAACATCCTCAAATACATCCTGATGGGGACGAGCTCGAACTTCGGCAACATGTTCAGCATGGCCGGCGCGTCGCTCTTCCTGCCGTTCCTGCCGATGCTGCCGGCGCAGATCCTCTTGAACAATTTCCTGTACGACCTCTCGGAGCTGCCCATCCCGACGGACCGGGTGGACCCGGACTTCGTGGCCCGCCCGCACCGGTGGGACATGCCGTTCATTCGCCGCTTCATGCTGGTGATCGGGCCCGTGAGCTCGATCTTCGATTTTGCCGCCTTCGCGCTGCTGCTCCACCTCTTCCAAGGAGACGAGCGGTTGTTCCAGACGGGCTGGTTCGTCGAATCGCTGGCGACGCAGGTGCTCGTGATTTTCGTGATCCGGACGCAAGGGAGCGCGCTGCGGGGAAGGCCGAGCCGGGCGCTCTTCGGGACGAGCCTTTTCGTGGTGGCGCTGGCGGTGTTCCTTCCCTTCACATCGCTCGGGGCGAAGGTGGGCTTCGCGCCGCTGCCGCCGGTGTTTTTCTTGATGCTGGTCCCGCTCGTGGCGGCGTATCTGGTGACGGTGGAGGTCGTGAAGCGGTGGTTTTATCGGCGGTTCGGGTGGGCTTGAGACGCCGCCGCGCGAGCGAATCGACGCGCGTTCACGCGCGAAGCCGGCTATCCTCCTCCATGGCTTCGTACAGCGAATAGGGGAGCGTGGGCCGTCGGCCGATGACCTGGTTCCACGCCTCCCGCATCTGCCGCGCGCAGCGCGCGGGCGGCATGCGCCCGACGCCTGTCGCGAGCCCCGGACAGAGCACCGACCGAATGGGCTCGGCCGCGCTCTCGTTGTGCGAGAGCACCACGAGCAGCGCCGCGCGCATCGCGAGATACGCATGGACGGTGTCGCTCACGTCCGCGGGGACGCGCATGGTGGGCGCGCTGATGCACCAGGGAATGGCGGCGTGTCCCGTCGGAACGACGATGGCCTGGCCCACGGGAAGCTCACCGCCGAATCGCGATGCGAGCGTCGCCCGCAATCGAGCTTCGAGCTCGGGACCGAGGTGGTGCGTGTACACCGCGTCGATGCCGCCATCCATGAAGCCAAAACTATTGGCGGGGCTCACCACGGCGTCCGCGTGTACGTCGATGGCATCCTTCGCCGTGACCGGGCCGGGTCGATCGAAGAAAATATCCCCGTACGAGACGGTGACGCCCGGCACGCCGGCGAACTCCTCGCGCCAGGCCTGCACGAGGGGTTCGCTCAAGGATCGGAGGTGAATGGCGAGGGTGAGGGTCATGGGTGGAACGAGGAGGGGAGCGGTGGTGTGATGGGCGGTCCGGGTGGGCCTGAACGGCCGCCGCGTCCCGCGGGGATTCCATGCGGTATCAGAATGCGATCAAGTTTTCCGTCCCTCGTCAAGCATCTTCCACGTGTGAGCGCTATGTCCACTGGAGTTTACCTGATGGGGATCTGCTCCGAGATTCAGCAGGGCATCAAATAGCTTCGGATCGTGAACCGCATGCATGAGCGCCGTGTTTCCCTGGTGATTGGCCTCGTTCACACGCGCCCCATGCCGAACGAGCAGCGCGGCAGCTCGAGGCGTCGATGCGAGGAAGAGCGCCGTGAGCCCTTTTTCGTCCCTCGCGTTGGGATCGCCGCCTTTCAACAGAACAAGCTCCGCCAGCGCTTCGAGGGTCACGTTCTCCGGACGGGAGGGGGGATCGGCACGGATCTGCTCGATCAGGTGATGAAGAGGCGTTCGTCCGATGGCGTCACGAGCGTGCACCAGCGTCGGCTCTTCTCGAATCAACCGGGCGAGAATCTCGACGTCGCTCGGCTCAGCGCGAAAGGCCCTCCTGACGAGCTTGGTCAAGAAACGCCGTAGCGACCGAGCCCGATCCGGCACGTGCGTGATTTGCGTCGCGACCGCTTCCGCATACGTCATCGGACCTTCACAGCCGTATCGCTCGATCCACCGGGCCAGATGCTCCGGCGTCGATTCGCTTACCCGTTCAGCTCTTCGAACGACACTCTCCACCAGGTCGACCTCGAATTCGACGGACGGAAGAATAACGTTGCCCCCGACGTCGAGCTCGTCGAAGAGAGCCGGGCACTGGATGCAATGCGTGTAGATGGCGATTCGGTCGGTCAATGGCAGCTCGATTCGTTCTCCCTCGAAGCCGGGTGTTCCGTCGAGCCTCGCAGCCAAGGTCCAGGAGCCCATGGTGCAGCCGAGATCTTGCGTCTGCCACTCGGCCTGCATGAGGTCGTGTCCTTCGGAGCATGTCCAGCCCTGGAGCCCCTTCACGCGCACCGTATCGTAGAGTCCCATGACGTCGCCCGCACCCTACCATGCCCCGACCGGCAGGTCCGCCTCGGCGCCGCGCAAAACATGCCAGCCATCCCACTCGCTCCTTCGCGCCCGGCGCGACGAGCGGCTGCTCCAGACGGGGGACGTGTGGTTTCCGTACGTCGCAGGGCCGTTCGCCCTGGCATGCGAGCTGCCCTTCGGAACGCACGATGACCAAAACACGAATGTTCATGGCCCTCCTGGCCGGCGCGAGCGTGCTGCTCGTCGCGACCCTCGGGAACGCGCTACCCGCCTACAGGATCATGCGATACTATTATTCCTCCAGCAGTTATACGACCGTCGTGGGGCGCGAGACGGTCATCACCTGCTACGGCGTGCCAAGGGGCAACACGCTGCGCGGGATACGCACGAACCATATCTGCGAGATCGAGATCTGGTGCGGGGCAGGAAACCCGCCCTCGCCCCCGGAGCGGATCTGCGAGAGCGTCGAGTGACGCGGGCGGCGCCTCTCAGGGAAGGACGTCCTCGGGCAAAACACCCCGACGAGGCCAGATCGGTCCTCAGCGGTGCGGCGGCGGCAACATGGCGCACGCCGTCGACCTGGTCGTGTCGAGGGCACCGAGCACCGCGCTATCGTTGAGAAACAACGCGCGAATCAATGTCTGGTGCTCGTGCCCGAGGTCGATCCGCACCCTGACGCGCTGGCAGTGGTGGAGCGTGCCAGAGGGCAACGAGAGCGAGACGAACCCCCGTTTTCCTGGAGCGATCCTGCCGCCCAACACGAACCCTCCTCCGGCCGTGGGCCCGTAGATCACCCCCTTGACCACGGTGTCACCGATCGCGACCGACATCGTAGCGTTCGACCTGTCCCATGCCCCCGTGCCTGTGTTCTTGATGAAGATGTGGACGCTCTGGGCGTAGCTTCCCGTGACGTCGTCATTCACGACTTCGGTGAAACGGAGACCGGTCGGGACGAGGTCGACCCCGAACAATGCCCACGCTCGTGTCGGTGACATGCCCATGGCGACGAAGGCCGCCCCGGCGAACCACGCGATCTGTGTTTTCATGATTTCCTCCCCCAGGGCACGAGGATGCCCTTTCTTCTCGTCGGCCGCGCTGCGCGCCGGCCGGAGAACGAAGACCCTACGCGTGTTCCATCGAGGCGCGCCGGCCGAGCGTCAAGGACAGCCGCCGCGTGGCGCGCGTTCGATGCCCTCGAAAGGGGCGTGTTATCCACGGAAAGAACGGACGCCGTGCCGGCGGTCATCGGGAGCGGGACGAGCAAGCATGGACGGTGTCGCTCACGTCCACAGGAACGCGCATGGGGGGCGCGCGGATGCAATCCATGGAGAGGACGGATGGGCGCACGCGTGGCTGTACCCGATCCGACCGCCCTCCAGGATTCGCGCGGTCAAGAAGGCAGGTTGAGGACGAGCCGCAGGCCGGCGTCGTATTCGTCGAGCGTCCGCAAGTGGCCATGGCGCGCATCCCACGTGCCGTCTGCGAGGTCGCGGCGCACCGCGGTCACCACGCGATGCACGACCGCGGGTTCCATCCGGGCAAAACCCGAGGTGGCGTTGCGCGCGTCCTCCTCGAGCACCCGCTCGGGATGCGCCCAGAACGACATCAGCGTCCAGTCGGAGGTGTCGCGCGGAATGGGCACCGCCACGATTTCGGTGCGGCCGCCGAGCCAGGCGGCGAGCTGTGCGGGGCGGGGGAAGGTCCGATGGTCGAGCGCCGCGACCTCGGGCAGATAATCGGCCATCAGCCACATCGCGCCGCTGACCTCCGGATCACAGGTGACGATGACCACGGGTCCTGTCGCGACCCGTCGCAGCTCGCGCACGCCCCGCTCCTGCCCTTCATCCCAGTGGTGGAGGGACAAGACGGTCATGGCCGCATCGACGCTGCCATCACGCAGCGGGAGCGAATCTGCCGTCGCCCGAATCGCAGGGGCGAGCTCGCGCGGGCGCTGTCCGGCCATGACATCACTCGGCTCGATGGCCACCACGTGGCGGTCGCGCGGCTCATACGACCCGGCCCCCGCGCCGACATTGACGACGGTGCGCGCCGGACCGAGCGCCGCCAGGATGCGATCCCGCAGGCGCGGGTCTTCCTTGCGGGTATGGGCGTAGCCTTGGCCGATGTGGTCGTAGCGGGGCGTGGAAAGGGGGGGCATGGTGGTTGTCCGTCAGGACTACTACCGCGTCATCGTCGGTGCAACGTGCCGTGCGCCCAGGCAGAACCATTCCTTCTCATCCGCTGCCCTGACTCCTGCCTTCGGCCTGAGCGGCCGCCGCATCCTCGAGGGATTGGATGTATGCGAAGCGCTTGTAGGCGCGGCTCATGTAGGGGCTCGACAGGGAGGGGATGCTTTTTTCGATCTGGAAGGCGCGCTCGGCGAGGCGTTTGGCTTCGTCAAAGTCACCCTTCTGGGCGAGGACTTCGGCGAGGTCGCCGTAGAGGCCACCGAGGAAGGGGTCGTCGGGGCCGAGGCGCACCTCGGCGACACGAATCGCCTTACGAAGATTGGACACGGCCACATCGAATTTCCCCTGGCGGGACTGGACCAGCGCAAGCCCCCGGAGCGCATTGGTGTGCTCCACACTCCCGATGCTGACCTCTCCAATGAACCACGAAAGAGCCCATATGCTCGCATCGCCAAGCTCTCCTCGGTGGAGCGCGTCCTTGGCGGAAAAGAATGCGGCCCAGGCTCGCTGCGCTTCATTAATGTCAGGCCGACGCTCCTCTCGATGCCGAAATCCTCCCCGCCATAGGATCGAACGCCAAAAGATGCTCAACACTGGATAGGCATGACGTTCGACCAGGGCCACCGCTGCTGCGCCGGGATCGGTGGCGCTCTGCATCACCGCCTGAAGATCCGGCTCGGAGACGCCGCACCGCAAGGCGAATGCTACGACATCGACCGCATCCGGCTCTAGCCCCGCGAGCGCGACGAGACGCCCCGGAGCATGTGTCCCCAGGGCCGCAACGATCGCGCGTGCCTTGTCCAGGGCGCTACAACGGCCGTCGAGCGTCCAATTGCTGAAGCTGTCCCAAAACACCCGGGTCCTGATACGCAACTCGTGTAGCGCTTTCTCAGCCCTCTCCCTGGCGAACGGCTCCTTGACGTCACGCAATACAATCCACGCACACCCGGCGCTGCGTATCGCCTGGACGAGCTCCTTATAGGAAAGGCGCGCGCTCAAATGAACGAGCCGTCTCCCCGGCAGCGCCACCCGAAAACACTCCTCCAGGTTGTCCCCCACCCACGCAATCCCTGGCGCTCGCGCACAAAGCGCCGACCGAATCCCGAACACCGCATGCATCGGCACCCCCGGCGGGCACTCGTGCCGATGCGATATCCAATCGAAGAAATCGACCGCCTTCTGCGCAAGCGCGACCGACGTCTCCGCCTCACACCACAGGATCACCTTGAGCTTCCGCCGCGCGAACACCGGCCGCTGCTGGTTCAGCCAGTCCGCATCCTCCGCCCGCGGCGCCAGGACCATCACCGCGCCCTCCGGCACCTCGTACACGGCCCGCACGTCCGTATAGACCTCGACGTCCGGATACGTCGGCAGGAGCGCGAGGACGAGGTCGCGCAGCCGCTCCGGGCGCGCGTGGTCCACGAGGACGAGCAGGCCCCGGCCCTCGCCCGCTAGCTTCAGCTCGCGGAGGATGGCGTCGAGCCAGGCTCCTTCACGAGGTGCATCGTCAGGAGGGGGTGCGGGTAGAACCATTCCGACTCATTGGGGTACGGGAGAAGCGTGCCATACGTCAGAAGCTCCTGCGCGAGCGGATGCTCCGGCAAACGGTGCTCGGGATCGGCGGCGACCTGCTCCAGCATGTGGATGTGCCCCATGTGCAGGCCCATCTCGCGCTGCCGCCGCATCGTGTCCAGCACGCCCTTCACGGTCTTCTCGGACGCGACCGGCTCCTCGGCGTCCCAGGCTTGTTCTGCCACCGCCTGCACGAAACGGATGAAATCCCGAGCCCGTCCGCCCGAACGATAGGCGAGCCGCTGAAGAAGGTCGTCGGGGATGAGCCTCTGCTTGTTCCTTTGCTGGATGTGCTCGACCCGGCGGTCGAAGAGCTTGCAGAAGAACTCGACCCCCGGACCCGGCTTTCGGGGATCCGCTTGGAGAAGGACCGGCTCGTTCACGAGGACGCAGACCGCACTCCAGCCCCGAACCGCCGCCGTGGACGGGTGATGCCGCAGCGCAAAGGGGCCGCAGACGATGCTCGGACATTCGAGCTTCGAGATGATCTGCGAATCGACGAAGAGCGCCTTGGCCCGCTCGATGTCACGAATCCGATCGAGGCCGTCGATGACGAAGAGCACCGGGCGGCTCTTGCGGCGCGCCTCGGTGACGAGGTTGTTCACGCACCCGAGCAGCGTCTGCATGTCGGGGTCCTGATCCGGCAATTCGCGCGCGCTGCGGCCCACGGGCAAGCTCAATTTGAGCGCGCCGAACGCCTCCGCGACGAGCTTGCCCATCACGGGCACCGCCGCGGCCGGCGCGCCCGTCGCCATCGCCACGCCGCCCGAGGCCACCGTGAGCAGCGCTTTCGTCAAGACGCCCACGTCGACCTCGGCGGCCCTCGGCGTCTCGGTCCGCCGCGCCGCCCGGGACCAAGCCTCGGCGAAATCTCGGACGAGCGCCTCCGGTAGCTCCATCCCGCATTGCCGGCGAAACTCCGCGATGAGGTGCAGGCCCGCGAGGAAACAGACCTCCCACGGGCTCACTTTCTGGAGCGCGTTCGGGTCCTGGACGACCTCGGAAAAATGCCGTTCGAGGTCCAGGAACACGACGAGCTCGATCCCGCGGCGCTGCTCGGCGAGCCGCAAAAGCTCGGTCGTCTTGCCCGTCCCCGTCGTCCCGGTGAAGAGCACGCGCGGCGTGCCGAACGTCCGCCCGAGGGCCTTCACGATCTGCATGACAGGGCCATCGGTCCGATCCACGCGAATCCGGCTGTCGTACGCAGGCTGCTCGGGATCGAACAGCTTGTAGACCTCCTCCCAGTCCTGCCTCGCCGACATGCCCCGCACCCTACCATGCCCCGACCGGCAGGTCCGCCTCGGCGCCGCGCCAAACACCCCGGACCGCTCGCTCCTTCGCACCCGGCGCGTCGCCAGGTTCCGCCCGGATCCCCCGGACCTCTCCGCGGCGCGCAGCCTGGCCTCCCTCCTGCCGCCCCGACCTCCGCCTGGCGCCTCGCCAAGCCCCTCCCCTCCCCTCCCGACCTCCCCCCGGCGCCTCGCCAAGCCCCTCCCCTCCCCTCCCGACCTCCGCCCGGCGCCTCGCCGAGCCCCTCCCGGACCGCTCCGACCCCGGCCTGGCGCTTCGCCGAGCCCCTCCCGGACCTCCCCGACCTCCGCCTGGCGCCTCGCCCAGCCCCTCCCGGACCGCTCCGACCTCCGCCTGGCGCTTCGCCGCTCCGTTCTGGAGCACCCCGCTCCATTTTGGAGCGCTCACCGCTCCGTTTCGGATCACCCGCCCCCCGCGCCCGACCCGCGCCCCCTTCTTTTCCGCCCCATTTCACGCTGGCATCCGACTTGCCATATCGATCCCTCGAAGCCCGCCGCGCGGCATTCCGCCGCGCTCGGTTCAACGAGGTATTTCCCGTGCCGACGAATCATTCTCCCGCCAAGCTCTCCCGCGCCGAAAAAGCCACCATCGGCCGCCAGGTCCACGACAACCTCCTCCTCCGCGCCCAGAAAGGCCCGCCCGAGCCCGCGCTCGACGCCTTCATCCCCCAGCTCGACGCCACGACGACGCGCCTCGAAGCGCACGTCGCCGGCAAAGACGAGACGAGCGCCGCGCGCGCCGCGCATGCCGACCGCAGCGAGAAGGCCGATATCGAGGTCGATACCATCGGCCGGCACATCGAGGGGTTCATCGACGTCGAGGGCAGCCGCCGGGCAGGTCCCTACGTCGTCTCGGCGCGCGCCCTCCATACCGCCGCGTTCCCGCGCGGGCGCGCATTCCTCGACGATCACGTGCCCGACGAGAACCGGGAGGTCCGGCGAATCCTCGCCGTCCTCCGCGCACCGGAGCACGCTGCGACGCTCGCGGGCATTTCGTTTCCCATGGAATGGATCGAGCGGCTCGAGTTCGCGGTCGGAGAGAGTGACCTCGCGCTCGCGGAGAGAGCCACGGCGCGCGGCGCGGTCGGCGACCATGTCAGCCTGGGGAAGGAGGCGGAGGCCGCGTGGGTCGACGTGGTCGGGCGGCTGCGCAAATACCTCGAATGCCGCGTGCCGGCGGGGCACGTCGAGGTCGCCCGCGAGAATCGGGGCCTGCTCGCTCCCCTGAATGACGCGATCGCCCATGCGAAGGCCGTCGCGGCGAGCCGCGCGACGCGGAGGGGGAAGAAGGCGGTCCCGCCCGACGCCGAGACGACCGGCTGATTCCCCTCCCTCGGAGTACGAGTTCGCTTAGGCAACTTGACGAGGAGCGCATCACACATGTAGCGTGGAAGACTTCTACAGGTCCGTTCTGGACAACAGGAGTCTTCCACACCATGCACATCACGACCCGCATCACACCGCTCCTGCTCCCGGGGCTCGTCTCGGCATGTTTGTCGTTGCCCCCGCAGCCACCGGGCCCGGAGCAGGCGCCCCCCACCTCCCGCCCTCCACCAGAGCAGCCCACAAAGGAAACGCCTTCCGATGCGCATCGCTACGGGCTCACCGTCAGCGGCGGCATCAGCCTCGGCGCTTATGAGGCAGGGCTCAACTGGGCCCTCGTCCGGGGACTCCGCGCACGACGTTACGAGGCAAGCGAACTCGGTCCCCCCGCGACGCTCACCGCGGTGACGGGCGCGTCGGCAGGGAACATCAATGCGCTCCTCACAGCCATCTCGTGGTGCAAGGTGGAGGACGAGGAGGTCGACGACAATATTTTCGAGCAGACGTGGCTCGACGTCGGCTTCGAGCGGCTCGCCCCCGAGTCCCTTTCCTGCAGCGAGTTTCAAGAGAAGTTCGACCCTGCCGCGGAATGCAAGACGGACGATGTCTACGACCCCGACGATGGACTCCTGACCCGCAAGGCGCTGGTGGCCGCGGAGCGACACGTGATCGCCACGCTCGCGCAGGGCCATTTCATCAAGACGTGCGAATTGCCCTTCGGCGTGACGGTCAGCAAGGAGACCCCCGTCATGACGAATCTCGGGAAAAATGGCACGCACAAGATCCCCACCCAACGGCTGGCCGTCCTCCTGCAAGCAAGGCCCACGAGCGACGGCTCGTCCCTCCGCATTCAGCAGTTCGATCGGCAGGGTTTGGCGCCTGAAGCGCTCTTTGGTGAGATCCTTCGCCTGCCGACCGCGGGAGGCGCGGTGCCAGACAATACGCTGATGGCCGTGGTCGAGGCGTCGAGCGCATTCCCCATCGCCTTCGGGCCTGTCAAGCTCCATTATTGCAAACCGACCGACGGGCCGACGTCCTGCACGGGGCTCGGGAAATTCTTCGACGGCGGCCTCTTCGACAACCTCCCCATCGGCATCGCCATGGGCCTGTCCGGCCTGTCGGGACGAATTCTCTTTGATCCTGTCCAGGCCGAGGTGCTCGCGGGAGATCCCTCGCTGGCCCCGGAGTTTCTGTACATCGACTCCGACGTCGTCCGGGCGGCCCGTCCCACGGCCGAGATCGACGACAAGAAATCGGCAGGCTGGCCCCTGATCACCAGCTTGCTCGGCAACTTCGTCAATGTCTCGCGCAAATACGAGCTACAAATGCTGGCGCGCGCGAACATCCCGGAAGGCACGGCCCGACTCACGCCGGTCACGCGACTCGTGCCCATCATGGGCCAGCATCTCGCCGCATTCGGCGCTTTCGTCGCCAAGCCCTTCCGACAGCACGACTATTACGTAGGCGTCTATGACGGGATCTACGCCCTGGCAGACCGGCGGTGCGAGGCTCTGAAAGATAGGCAGGGGAGCGTCGACGAGATGCACGAACAGTGCATCGCCCTGACCGTACGCGCATTCCACGACCGCCTTGGGCTCGACGGGACGTCGCAGGGACCGAGGACCGCGAGCGCCGTCGTGCGGAAACTCCTGCGCCGCGAGCTCCTGCGCGCCATGGGGAGCCGCGAGGCCGCCGAGAGCGTCCTCCGTCGGACGAAACAACTCGCGTGGGCCACGGAGAAGGTCGAGGGCCCGGACCCGTGGATCCTGGAGCTGCTCGAAGCCAACCTCAGGCTCGACGACGAGATGCACGACCTCCGCCGAGAGCCGCGCGACCTCGATATAGCGGCATTCGATCAGGTCGTCCGCGAGGTGCAGGAGTCCTTCTCCAAGGACGATTCGCTGAGCAAATCGGACAGGGCGTTTTTCGCTGATCCCGACCACTGGATCCAACAACTCGTAAAGCGCCTCAGCATACGGGCGCTCGCCGTGAGCGAGAGGGACGGGGACGACACGGGAAAAAAGATCTTCGGAGGGGCGGGCTTCCTCGTCCACACGCTGTCCGAGCCGCCGCGAGAGTTCTACGGAAACGCGACGACCATCCCGCATGGCGGTGGGCTCTGGTGGAGAATGTTGCTTCCGTACGAGGTCACGGCGCGGATCCCGGGCGGCGTGGAGCTTGGCCTGCGCGTCAACCGGTACTTCACGTCTGGCATGGGAATGACGCTGGCGCTTCGCCCTCTGTCCTGCTTCGACGGCACGTGGTGTTCCGATGCCAGCGCGGTTGGAGGGCGCGTCGGTCTGGGGTTCCTCAAGATGTTCCACGTCGCCGGGATCCCGTCGCCCCTCGATATCGGCGGCTATGCGCGAGTCCTCTACACGACCCCGACGGACGTCGAGAACCGCGTAAGCGGCGGTCTGGAACTCGGCTTTCAGCCATTCCGCTACCTCCGGGTGTCCACCGAGCTGGACCTCGTGAACCTCGTCAATGGCGCGCCCCATAGCTGGTCGGTGCGCCTCGGGCTCGCCGACATTCCAAGTCTCATTTATTGGGGCGTTCGTTCCTTCTGAAGGAGGTGCAGCATGCGTATACGAGGATATCTTTTCGGGCTCCAACTGATGGCGCTCGGCTTGCTGAGCGGATGCGGAGAAACATTCCAGGCCAAGCCACCGGACCACCCGAAGCTCAAGGCCGCCACGGCGGCGAAAGCGGGCGCGTCCTGCGAGCTCTGGCTCCGGATGTACACCGACGACGGCGAGGTGGATGTCTACGAGGACAACTTCGTCTTCACGAATCCGGTCTGCATCAAATACGAAGGCGAGCCGGTCGTGATGCCACAGGAGATGCGCGTCTTTACGACGACGGATTACAGGTACGTCCGGCGATACCGCTATTGCAACGAGGACAAGGGCGAGACGTGCACATGGTCGGGGAGGTTCAACCACGGTATCCCGTGGACGTTCGAGTTCTCCACGCGCGGTTTCGATCTCGATCCCATGACGGGCGTGCCGACGCGGGGCGCGGCAGGAAAGCCGCTGGCAGAGGTTATCGACCGGGTCCGTGTCGTGACGAACGGCGTGAACGTGTATGCCTGGAACCCTGGTATCCCGCTGAAGGAACTTCCGGAGCAGCACGCGAGCGGAGGCGCGACAGTCGCAAACGACCACACGCTCATCATCCACGGCGGGGATCTGACGATGGATTTCATGCCGCACGACACCGATATCGGCCTCTACGTGACTGCAAAGTCCCATAATGAGCAGGCCATCGCGAAGGCCGCGGAGGTCGTCGAGCAGGCCGCGGCCCCGGATAAAGTGAGGCGGATCGTCGACGTCCTGAAGAAAGCCCTGGTCGACCCAGGGCAATCCGGGTCCTATCCCTATGGCCAGCTCTCGTGCTTGGCACACCAAGTCGAATTCGTGGTGGACAAGCTAAAAGCGCCGGCCTCGACATCGGAGCACGACGCATATTTTAATTTCCAGAAAGACACAACCACCTGCGAGATTGTCGCAGAAAAACACATCGATCGATCGCTCCAGAATCCATCGGGCGAAATGGAGGCTCGTATCGCCAAGCTGGCGGACGGCGCGTGCGTGCTCCTCAAGGGGCAACAGGAGAAGTCGAAGGCCGAAGAAAATGGCGTGTACGATGTTACGACCGATGGCAAGACGAAGAAGCTCGTCCGGAGCAAAAAATGGGTAGAGACGGGCGAGTTGACGAAAGAGAACCACCCCAACTACAGGGACATCATGGCAGAAAACCGCAGGTTCCGCCTGCGGCCGCTCGCCGAAGGAAAAGGGAAAATCGGATCGGTTCCACTCATCTTCGACGATTTCGACTGTGAGCGAAACAGCCTGGAAGACGCGCTTCAAGCGGCCAAGAGGGGCAAGCCGAGCGCGCTCGCAGCGGTGATTGCTGCCGCGAGCAAGAAGGTGTTGGGGGACGGCGCAACGCCGACAGCGATGACGTCCGTCCTCCAGGAGCTTCCGACCGCCCTCGAGGCCTTGGTGAAGCTCCCCAAGACGCTGGACGACTTGAAGATGGCCCTCGTCAAGCCCGAAGCGCAGCAGCGCCTCTACCTGACCTTGGCCGCGCAAGCCACGAACCTCGACACCTTGTTCCCGCAACGAGCGGCCAATCCCTTGCCGGATGCGGGCGAGTCGCAGCTCAAGATGAGCTATTACGATCCTTTCCAGGTGTACGCCTTCGGCGCGTGGAACGGCGTGCCCTTTCCGATCAAGGACGATACGGTATCCAGCGAGATCAAGCTCGATAACGCCATCCCCATCATCGACGTGGTCGGATTGCGGTTCCAGTGGCGCTGCTCGGGATTCTGGAACCGGTTCGCCGACGCTCGCATTGGGCTCGGGTTCCTCGGCCTGCGGGACACGGTCAAGAACGCCGACGGTATTCAACAGTACACACCGTTTCATTTCGGCGCACAGCTTTCGGTCGCAATCGCCAACCTGCGTGTCGGCGCGGGATACATGCTTCACGAACCCTGGGACGAGAGGAACCTCCGGCTGATTGTGGGGCTGGACCTCGCCCAGCTCGTGACCGGAAAGTCTCTCGAAGCCTTCAGCACAGGCTTCGACAACGACTACTGAGGAAAGGCGCGACGGGGGGCGCGCACATCCTCACGTCCCCCGATACCGCGCCGTCACCCACAACGTCCGCCCCGGCAGCGGAAACCCCAAAAAGTCGCTCACCGGCATCGCCACGCTCGTCCCGAGCAGCTCCGACGGCACCCCGAACGTGCGCACGTCGAACAGGTTCTGCACCTCGACGCCGATCCGCAACGCGCGCACGCGCGGCACGTCGAGCGAGGCGCCCGCGCTGTGGAAGAAGCGCGGCGGGACGAGGAGCGTGCCCGCCGTGTCCACCGTCGTGCCCGCGACCGCGTCGATGCCATACCGCAGCCGCACCGGGCCAAAGCGATACGCCGCGTCGTACGAGAGGTCGTGCAGCGGGCGGCCCGGCAGCGGGCGGCCGTAGGAGAGCGGATCCGCGCCGAGGTTTTCCGTGTGCATGAGCGTGTAGCTCAACGTGGTCGCGAGGTTCGCGGCGACGAGCGAGGCCGAGACCTCCGCGCCCACGATGCGCGCCGCGTCGACGTTGCTCGCGCGGAACGTGCTGCGCCCGAGCGGGAGGAAGACGATGAGGTCACGTGGCGCCGTGACGAACCCGACGAGCTCGTAGCGGAACGTCGCGCGGCCCGCCGCGACGTCACCGTGCAAGCCGACGTCGGCGGAGAGCGCGCCCTCGACACGCAAGCGCGGGTCGCCGAGCAAGCTGCCGCGATCGCCGTAGAGCTCGACGAAGCTCGGGAAGCGGCGAAGGAAGCCGCCGTGCGCCGAAAGGATCGCCGCGTCGGAGAAGCGGTACGAGGCGCCGAGGTGGCCACTCGGGACGAGGTCCGCCGCCGTGGGGCTCGTGTCGCCCGTCGGAGAGAGCGAGGGAGGGACGTCGGTCGCGCGGTCGCGGCGCGCGTCGAGGCGCGCGGTCGCGAAGAGGCGAAGCGGTTCGAACGGGCGCACTTCGAACTCGACGCCGGCGCCGCCCGCGAGGCGTGAAGCCGTGGTGCCCGCGAGGACGGCGCTCGTCTCGGGCGGCGTGAGCGACTCGCCGCGGAGGTCGAGGAAGACGCCGAGGTTCGAGCGCAAGGCGCGCGGGAGCACGACGCGGTAACCGACGGAGCCGCCCGCCGCGAGGATCGTCTGGCGCGCGTCGACGCCGACACGTGTGGGATCGATCTCGCCGTACGGGTCCGCGTAGGTCGCTCCCTCGCGTCGTCCCCACGCTTGCAGGCGGAGCGAGCCACGCGCGACGTCACGCACGGTGGCGTCGACGCCGAGGACGAGGCGATCCGTTTCGAGGCGCGGGAAGAGCGTGGTGTACGTGGCAGAGCCAGGCAGCCCGACGCGGCGCGCGTCGGCGAGGAAGGTCGCGCCGACCGAGCCCCACGATCGTTCGAGCGCGACGCGGCCGACCGCGCCCGCAGAGACGGCGCCCGCGTTCGTGCGCGTGCGCGCGGCGCGTTTTCCGGTGAACGGGTCCGTGACCTCGTACGAGAAGTCCCCGTCGGAGCGCGCGCCGAAGACGCCGAGGCCGAGCGTGACGTCGCCGATCTTGCGCGCGTCGCCCGCGCGGACCTTGAGCGCGCCGAAGGAGCCGGCGAGCGCTTGCCACTCCGTGCGCGCGCCCGCGAGCGGCGTCGGCGTGTCGATGACGAGGACGCCGCCGAGGTAACCGGTGGCGCCGAGCGAGGCCGGCGCGAAGCCGCGGTAGACGCGGAAGCTCGCGCCGGGCCAGAGCGGGAGCGCGCCGACGTCGAACGAAGGATCCGCGCCGCTCGTGAGCGGGATGCCGGCGAGCAAGACGCCGACCTGCGTGGACGCGGAGCCACGAATGGAGAGTGTGGCCTGCGCGCCGTCCGCGCCGAGGCGACGTACGTGCACGCTCGGCAGCTCGGCGATGAGCGAAGCGGCATCCACAGGCTCGCGGGCGCGATCGTCGATCGAGGCGCGCGAGACGAACGCAGGCGTGGTGGAGCCGCGGACGGTGACGTCGAGCGCGGGCTTCGTGGGTTCGTCGGCGTCCGCATCGGCATGGCCGCGCGCGGGGATCACGAGCGCCGCGACGAGCGCGGTCGCGCCGAGGAAACGTGCGCTCGTGCGAGGAGACATGCGATCCGGGACGGTGGTCACCCGTGCGCCCACGGGGACGAACCGCGCCGTTGGTAGATCGATCCACACCGCGAGGCGAGCGTTTGCTGCGTGGGGGCCGCCCTCGACGCAAAAAGACGCGGAGAGCGGCTCACGGGCTGGAATCTCGCGTTACCACCGGGCGAACGAGTTGATGCTGGTTCCTTCCTTCCCGGAAACTCTACTGCTACGAAGGTTCCATGATGACGCGCACGACACACCGCTTGCTCGCTGCAGGTCTCGCTGCCGCCGGGGCCTTCGTGGCGTACTCGCCGGACGCCCACGCCGTCGACTGGGTGATCAAGAACCCCTCGCAGCACCCGGCGTACCGGGCCGAGCTCGAGCCGCACGCCAACTTCATCCTGTTCCGACGTGGCTACGGCATCGGCCGATATGGCTCGGGCGCCGAGCTCGGCGGTGGCTTCCGCGCCACGATCGAGCTCGCCGATCCGATGTTCATCAAGAAGATCAACAACACGATCGGCATCTCGTTCGGCCTCGATTTCACGCAGTGTCGCTACTGCCGCTACTACCGCGACAACTACGCGATCTGGTCGCCCGTGGCGCTCCAGTGGAACTTCTTCTTCACGCGGAGCTGGAGCGGGTTCGCCGAGTTCGGCGGCATCCTCCGCAGCGAGGGCGCCTTCCGCTACGTCGACATCGACCCGGCCATCTGGGTCGGCACGCGCATCCACTTCAACAACGACATCGCCCTGACCTTCCGCCTCGGGTACCCGATGTTCAGCGTCGGCGTGTCCTTCTTCGTCGGGAGCTGACCGAGCCCCCCGGGCCCGCCTTCCCGCCCCCGGGGGGACGGGCCCGCCCGCAAACGGCTCCGGGCCCCCCCGAGCGGCCCCCCCTCATTCGAGTCAAAAAGCACGGTAAAGCTGGTGATCCGAGCGCATCTCACGCGTGCGGATCGTCTGCCGGGCAGGTAGACTGGCGACGATGTTCGGGATCCTGGCCCTCGCCTTGTTGATGGTGGTCCACGAAGGGGGGCACTTCCTCGCGGCGCGTACGTTCGGGATGCGCGTGCTGAAGTTCTCGATCGGCTTCGGGCCGACGTTCTTCAAGATCTCCCCGAAGGACGGCTACTACTGGTTCACCTCGGCCGCCGAGAAGGTGAAGCTCAGGCTCTGGAAGCACGACGCCGAGAAGCAAGGGCCGACGGTCTACCAGGTCGCGATGATCCCCTTCCTGGCGTACGTGCAGATCGACGGGATGAACCCGCTCGAAGAGGTCGACCCGAAGGACAAGGGCAACTTCTCGAACGGGAGCCTGTGGGGCCGCATCGTGACGATCTTCAGCGGCCCGCTCGCGAACTACCTCTTCGCCTCGGTGTTCTTCTTCGGCGCGACGCTCTACGGCGGCAAAGCAGCCGAGATCGTCATCAACAACGAGCGGCAGCTCCTCACGTACGTCGACGCATTGCCCGGCCGGCCGGCGCATAACGCAGGCGTGCAGCCCGGCGACAAGGTCGTCGAGGTCGCCGGCACGCCCGTCGGGACGTGGAACGAGATGGCGGAGCAGATCTCGAAGCGCCCGGGCGAGCCGATCAAGGTGGTGGTCGAGCGGAAGGTCGACGAGAACCACGAGGAGCGCAAGACGCTCGACATCACGCCCTCGAACGAGGACGGCAAGGGCAAGATCGGCGTCGCGCCGCACAAGCTGCCCGTGCCGCTCAAGGAGGCGGCGATCTTCGCGCTGACCGAGCCGCCGAAGGTGGTGAAGAGCATCGGCGCAGGTCTGTCGCAGCTCTTCCGCGGCAACACGGAGGACCTCGGCGGCCCGCTGCGGATGATGAAGGAGACCGAGGACGCCGCGAAGCAAGGGCTCGCCGCGTACCTGTGGCTGCTCGGCGTGCTGTCGGCCTACATCGGGATCTTCAACCTGCTGCCGTTCCCGGCGCTCGACGGCGGGCGGCTCGTGTTCCTCGCCTACGAGGCGGTGACGCGGCGCAAGCCAAACGCGATGGTCGAGGTCTACACGAACGGCTTCGGCATCCTGACGCTGCTCGGGCTCGCGCTGTACATCACGGTCTTCAAAGACGTGCCGCACATGCTCTCGAAGTGATCACGATGGAACGCACGCTCCTCGGCGCCACGCTCGCGGCCACGCTCTTCCTCGGCGCCACAGGATGCGTGACCCCACGCGTGAGCCTCGCCGAAGGTCCACGCGAGTACGTCGCGACGGACTACGAGAGCGTGCTGCGGAAGTGGACGCGCACCGAAGACCTGTTCGCGGTGAGCGAGCTCGAAAATTACCTGACCGCGACGGCGACGTTCGAGTCGTGGGATTTCCGATGGGCCTACGTCGTGCGTTACGTGCAGGACTACCGGCTCACGATCGATCAACGAAAGAAGCTGCTCGAACGCACGCTCGACGAGACGCGGCAGCGGCACCAGTTCTTCGTGGCGCTCTACGGCGGGGAGCGTCGGTTCAATGATCTGACGAAGGCCGACAGCGCGTGGATCGTGCGGCTGATCGACGACACGGGCAACGAGACGGCGCCGGAAGAGATCATCGCGATCACGAAGCCAAACGCGCTCGAACGGACGTACTTCCCGTACAGCACGGTGCACAGGCAAGCGTTCCGGATCCGCTTCCCGCGCTCGACGGGGGACGGGAGGCCGACGATCTCGCCACAAGCAAAGTGGTTCGGGGTCCGCTTCGCCGGCGCCCAAGGCAACAGCGAGCTCATCTGGATGATCGAAGAGACGGGGCCCGTCGAAGGGACAAGCTCCGCGGATCCGGCAAGCCCGAACGCGCCGGCCGCGGATCCACGCGGCACGACGACGGCGGTTCGCTGAGCGCCCTCACCCCCACGCGGGAGAGGGGAGAAGACGGCTCAGCGCGCGAGGAGCTCGGCGATGAGCGGGACGTCCGCCGCGAGTTCGAGCGCGAGCTTGCGATCGCCGACGAGGAGGATCACGCCGGAGGCCATCGCGCGCGACGAGAGCGGCGCAGGGACGCCGGCCCATAACGCGTCGGCGAAGAGGAGCTCGCCGGCGCGCGCCTCGCCGACGACGGCCGGCGGATCACCTTCCAGGATCTCGACGCCGCCTCCGACGACGAAGACGAGCCCAGGCATCGGCTCGTTCTCCTGCGTGATCATCTCGCCCGATTCGCGCACGCGCATGTCGAGGCGCGTGACGAGGGCGTCGCGGGTCTTGGCGTCGAGCCCGCCGAGCGCGCCGAGCGCGAGGCCGGCGCGCGCCTGCAAGCGATCCGCGCTCGCCTTGCAGTCGTCGAGCACCCAGGGGCACGAGCGCAGCGCGTGATCGAAGGTGGCCTCGTCCCACGAGGCGATCTTCGCGCCGCTCGCGCCGGTGACGAATCGCATGGAGAAGCCACCTTCGAACGAGCCACGCGACGTCAAGAACGAGCGCGGACCCGCGACGTGGCCCGGCACGGTCGCGTCGGTCGCGTAGACGGAGACGTCGCCCGCGATCACCAGCATGACGCCGAGCGCGCGCGTCTGGCCGGGGCCGAGCTCCTCGAGCTTCGCAGCGCGCGAGAGGGCACGCTGCACGTCCTCGGGCAGGTCCGTGAGCGGCTCGATCGCTTCGAGCATCACGTCGCCGATGCGCGGCGGTCCCGAGGAGAGCGGCGCTTGCTCGGCAGCAGCCGGCGGCGCGGGCTTGGGGGCTTCGGCCTTCGGCGCTTCGGCCTTCGGCGCTTCGGCGACAGGCTGCGCCGCGTCGGGCTTGAGCGCGGTGAGCGCGGCGCGACCGGCAGGCGAGGCCGCAGGCCGCGGCGGCGCGGGCGGCGGCATCGTGGTGCCGGACCGCTTCATGGCGTCGGGCACGGCGGGCGCCGTCTTCGCCGGCGGAGGCACGGCCCAGCCGGGCTCCTTGTCCGGCGCCGGTTGCGTGGCGACGGTCGGAGGCTTCGGAACCCGGAGCGCGCTCGCCGGGATGGGGCTCTGGAGCGTGTCGGCGAGGGCGCGACGCGCGGCGGGGTTGATGCCGCCGATCGCGGGCTTGGTCGGCGTAGGAGCCTTCGGAGCTTCGGGCGGCGGCGCATCCGCCTTGAGGACGGGCGGCTGCGTTTTCGCCTCGGTGCGCGGCTCGAGGACGGGCGGGGAGGGCGTCGTCGCGGGCCCCGCGGACTTCTGCACGATGGCCGGCGTGGGTGCCTTCGGAGGCACGCTCGGCGTGCGCGGGCCTTGCTTTTGCGGGACGGCGGCGGCCTGGGTGGCGAGCTGTCCCGGCTGCGGCGCGGCCGCCGGCTCGTTCGATCCGCTCGCTTCGGCCGCAGGAGCCGGCGAAGCCGCAGCCGCGGGAGCCGGCGGCTCGGGGGCCGCAGGGACCGGCGGGGGAAGCGGGGCGGCAGCTTCGTTCGGCGCTTCGACGACGGGCGGCGGAAGCGGCGGCGGCCGCACGGACGGCGGCTGCGGAGGCACGGGCGGGCGCACCGAGGCCGGAGACGGCACGGGCGGCGCGACCGCAGGATTCGCGGGGGACGAGGCGCGCAGCGGCGGAGGCGGCGGCTTGGCCGGCGGCGCAGCGGCCGACGCCGGCGACGCGGCGAGCGCGGTGCCGCCGGGGAGCGGCGGCGGGACGGCGCGTTTTTTCCCGAGGGTCTGCTCGAGCGGCGCGGCCGAGGTGAGGACACCGTCGTCTTCGTGCACGGCCGGGAGACGCGGCCGCGCGAGGCTGGCGCTCGACTCGCCGGTCGGCGATTTGCGCCGCTGCACGGGCTCTTCGCCGCGCGGCAGGTTCGCGCTCTGCGGATCTCCCTCCGACCAGGGATCGAGGATCGGCGAGCGAAGCGGGGTCTTGCGGGGCGGCGCGACGGACTTGCCCGGCCCCGGCGGGGGCGTGGAGGTCGTCCGCGCGGTCGTCGCAGACATCGGCGGCGGCGTCACCGAGCGAGGCGGAGGACGCACCGACGGCGGGCGCGACGGCGGCGCGAGGAGGTCTCCCTCGGGGAGCGGCGCCGGCGGAATGGGCGATACGGGCGGCGGGAGCGGCGCGACGCTCGGCGGGGGCGACGCGACGAACGACGCCGCCGGCGGGAGCACGGACGGCGGAGGCGGCGGTCGCAAGGAGCCGGGCGACGGCGCGATCGGCGTGGTCTGTGGAGGAAGAGGCGGCGGCGCCATCGAGGGCGGCCGCATGGTGTGTGGTACGGCCGAGGGAGGCTGCGGCGTCGTCGCTTGGGGCGGCGGCACGGGCGGCGGCGCCATCGGCGGGAGCGGCGCCGGCGGCACGATCGCGGGCCTCACGTGCGCGGGCGGCGGCGTGCCGGTGTTGGGATCGAATTCGATGTCGAACGAGGGCAAGGGCGCGCGCGGCGGAGGCGGCACATCGACGGCCGGCGCGGCGGCGAGCGCGTCATCGAGCTCCTGGGCGTACATCCCGAGCTCGGAGGCGCGGAAGACGTTGCCCGAGGACTCGGCGGCCTCGGCGGCGCGGCGGAGCCAGACGACCGCGTCTCTCCGCTCACCACGCGCCCACAACGTTTTCGCAGTCGACAACCCCCAGACGACATCCTCCGCGTCGTCGGGGCGCGGATCGGGAAGCGTCACCGAAAGCTCGGCCATGACCAGACAACCCCTACCACAGGCCGTTTCTGGTCGGTGCGGGAAGTGCCGCCCCCTGGATCGCGTAGAGGCGACCGTCCTCTGCGCCGGCGTACAGGACCCCGCCCGGGCCGAGGACGAGCGGCGCGTCGACGTCGCCCGTGAGCGGCACCGAGAAGAGGCGCGATCCGCGGGAATCGACGGCGTAGACGTGGTCGTCGGACGCGCCGAAGTAGAGGCGCCCCTCCGCATCGACGAGGGGCCCGCCATGGACGCCGAGCTCCCGGGGGCCGCCCTCACGTACCCGAAAGGCAAACCGCTCGACGCCGCTCGTCGGATCCAGGGCGACAATGCCGGGCCTCGGGCCGTACACTCCCGCGATCACGCTTCCATCACGGCCGAGCGAGAGCCCCCCACGGACGAACCCGCCGACGTCCGCGCGAAACCGAAGCGCGCCGCTCTTCTCGAACGCGAAGACCTGGCCGCCGTCGGTGCCGACGAAGATCGCGCCGTCGTCGCCGACGAGCGGGGCGCAGTCGACGTCGGCGCCAAGATCACGACGGAAGACACGCGCGCCGGAGAGCGAGAACGCATAGAGGTGATCGTCCTGCGCGCCGACGTAGATCGTGCCGTCGTCGTCGATCGCAGGCGAGCCGTAGATCTTGCGCTGCAAGCGGATGCGCGTGCGCAAGGCGCCGCTCGGGCGGATCACGTAGAGCGAGGTGCCGGCGGCGATCACGATCGAGCCATCGGGCGCCTCCGCCGGCGAGGTGTCCGCGTCCCCATCGACGAGGAGCTGCCAGCGGATGCGGCCATCCGAGAGGCGAACGGCGACGACACGATCGGCGTCGGAGCCGAGGACAGCGTGATCCCCGGTGACGAGCGGGCTCGCGTAGATGCGATCGCCGAGCTGGATCTTCCAGCGGAGATCCCCCGTGGGCGAGAGGCGCGCGAGCGTGCCGCCGAGCGAGGCGACGAGGAGATCGCCGCCTTCGAGGATGGCAGGCATCGCGGCGATGGATGCGGCAGCCTCGTGGAGGACGGAGGCAGCGGGGAGCGCGCGTGGGCCGTAAAAGGGGCTTTGATGCCGGCGTTTTGCGTCGCCGCGGAAGGTGCGACTCGGCGGGCCGCGCACGACGACCTCGGGCGGCGGAGGCGGCGGCGGCGGCGGGAAGGCCTCCGCGAGGCGGAGCGCTGGGTCGAGGATCGCTTGTTCGGTCGCGCGCGCAGTCATGCGCGTCGGCGGCGCGCGTCCGGCGGCGAGTGCGGAGACGATCGTCGCGGCGGCCACGGACGCGAGGAGCGGCCCCGGCGCGACCCTCACCGCGCGCGACGACCGCGACTGCGCGACGAACCGCTACGCTTCTCGCCGCCGCGGATCTGCCCCGGGCTCGTGCCGTTCAACCCCGACGAACCGTGCGCGCCGTGCGCGCCGTTCGTGGCCGCGCCGTTCGCGCCGTGCACGCCGTTCAGCGTGTAGCCGTGCTCCACGCAGCGACGCATCATCTCTTCTTTGCCGGCGAGCGAGACGGACTCGCCGGGCATGCGCCGCGCAAGCCACGCGATCAGCGTCAGCCCCGCTTCCCGAGCGGCGGGCGGCAACGCGTTTTCCCGAAGGAGGCTCGCGATCTGAGCGATGAGCCGTGTGCGCTCTTCTTCGCACGCCATCTCGAACGGTGTCTCTAGCACGCGGGGACGGAAAACAAATAGCGATCAGAGGGGCGCGATCAGCACCTCCCGGTCCTTCGCTCCGTTCGCAGGACCGACAATCCCACGCTTTTCCATGGCGTCGACGATTTTTGCGGCACGGTTGTATCCGACACCGAGCTTGCGCTGGATCCACGACGTCGAGCAGCGCCGCGTCTCGGCCACGATCCTTACGGCAGCGTCGTACATCGGATCGTTCTCGGCATCATTCGTGTCCGCCTCCTGGCCCTCCTCGTCGCGCGGCTTGAGGATCGCCTCGTCGTAGACGGGCTCGCCCTGGAGTCGCAGGAAGTCGGTGATTCGCTGCACCTCTTCCTCGCTCGCGAAGGGGCACTGCACGCGGCGCGTGTCGGTGGCGCCGTTCATCTTCACGAGCATGTCGCCGCGGCCGAGCAGGTGCTCGGCGCCCTGCTCGTCGAGGATCGTGCGGCTGTCGACCTTCTGCGCCACGCGGAACGCGATGCGCGTCGGGAAGTTCGCCTTGATCATGCCGGTGATCACGTCGACGCTCGGGCGCTGCGTCGCGAGGATGACGTGCATGCCCGCCGCGCGCGCCTTCTGCGCGAGGCGCGCGACGCTGGCCTCCACGTCCTTGCCCTGCTGCATCATGAGGTCGGCGAACTCGTCGACGACGATCACGATGAACGGGATCTTCTCCGGCATGGCCACGTCGGTTCCGTCCTTCGCGGCGTCGACCTCGACCTCGAGCCCCTCGGCCGAGATCGCGGCGACCTTCTTCGGCGGCCGCGGGGGCTTGGCCTCGCCGCGCTGCACCTTCTCGACCCACGCGTTGTACGTGCCGATGTTCTTCGTGCCCGCGTTCGCGAAGAGCTGATAGCGCCGCTCCATCTCGTCGACGGCCCACTTGAGCGCGTTCGCCGCCTGCTTCATGTCCGTCACGACCGGAAGGAGCATGTGCGGGATGCGATCGAAGGGCGCGAGCTCGACGACCTTGGGATCGATCATGAGCATGCGCAGCTCGTCGGGCGTCTTGCGGAAGAGCAAGCTGACGAGCATCACGTTGAGCCCGACGCTCTTGCCCGCGCCCGTCGCGCCCGCGACGATCACGTGCGGCATGGACGCGAGGTCGGCGAAGTACGGCGCGCCGATGATGTCGCGGCCGAGGACACAAGGCAGCGGCGCCTTCATCTCCTGGAAGCGTCGATCCTCGACGAGCTCACGGAGCGAGACGGGCATACGCCGCTCGTTCGGCAGCTCGAAGCCGATGCGGTTCTTGCCCGGGATCGGCGCGATGATGCGCACCTTGCGCGAGAGGCCGAGCGCGAGGTCGTCGGCGAGGCTCGCGACCTTCGAGACCTTCGTGCCCGCCGCCGGCGCGACCTCGAACGTGGTCACGGTCGGCCCGGGGTGGATCTCCTCGACCTTGCCGCTGACGCCGTAGTCGGCGAGCGTCTTTTCGAGGAGCGCGGCGTTGTCGCGGAGCTGCTCTTCATCGATGGCGAAGCGATCGCCGGGCGAGGGCGGTTCGAGCATGTCCGTCGTGGGCAAGCGGAAGCCCCTGCCCACCGCAGGCACGACCTTCACGACCTCGGGCGCGCTCGGCTTCTCGGGCGCGCGCGGGATCGCCTGCGGTGCAGCAAGCGGCGCGGCCTGCGCGACGGCGCTCGGAGGCGTCACGGGTTTGGCGATGGGCTTCGGGGCCTCGACCTTCACGGGCACGATCGGGCTCTCGTCGATCGCCTCGTCCGGTTCGTCCTCGCTCGCCGGTGCTTCGTGCTCGAGGTCGTGCTCGAGGTCGCGCTCGTCCTCGCCGTCCTCGTCGTCCGCTTCGTCCTCCTCGTCGTCGATCTCCTCGTTCACGAGCGCGGGCGCGGGCGTGGGCGTGGGCGGCGGAGGCGGCGGCGCGGCCGGCGTCTTCGGCGGCTCGATCGGGCGCGCCTTCGTGATCGCCTTGGGCGCTTGTGGCTTCGGCGGCGCGACGGGCGGCGTCGGCGTGGCGGCGGCCTCGAAGAACGAGTCTCCCGCGGCCATGTCGGAGACGGCCACGATCGCCGCGGGATCTGCGGGCGGCGCGAAGATCGCGGGGCCCGTCGAAGCCTTGACGCTCGACGTGATCGACGCAGCCGCGGGCGCAGGTGCAGCAGGCGCGATCGGGGCAGGCGCAGGTGCAGCAGGCGCGATCGGGGCAGGCGCGATCGCAGCGCGCGCAGCCGGTGCAGCGGGCGTGAGCGCAGCCGGTGCAGGCGCAGCCGACGCCGCAAGCGTGATCGATCGCGCGGCCTCGATCGGCGCCGCCGACGTGTTCGACACGATCACCGCAGCCGGCGCCGCATGCTCCTTCGTCTCCGTCTCCTCCGACGCAGCCGCGGGCTTCGCCGGCTGCGCGCGCCGCTTGCGTTGTTGCGGCTTCGGCGCATCCGCCTCGACGAGCGCACTCGCGATCGCGCCGCCGTCGTTCCACGCAGCGACCGGCAGCGCCGGCTCGGATGCGCCCTTCGCGATCACCACGTTCATCGCGTCGGGCGTCGTGTCCTTCTTGATCTCGTCGCCCTCGTCACCGGCCGTCAGCGCCGCGATGATCGCGTCCGCCGCGGGCGTCGCCACGATCTTCGCGTCGGCCGCGCGCTCGGCCTTCTCGTCCTTCGTGCTCGCGCGCTCGATCTCGCGCGCCTTCTGCCACGCCGACGCGAGCGCGCGGAGGCCGAACGCGCCCTTCTCGCCGGCGTTCTCCAGCGATCGCCGCATCCGCTGCACGAGCTCGATGAACGAGAACGTCGCGCGCTGGACCAGGATCAACGAGACGACCGTCAACCCGATGATGTACGAGCCGATCGCCGAGAACAGCGAGCGCATCACCTCGCCGAAGAGCTCGCCCACCGCGCCGCCGAGCGGCATCGCGCCGAACGACGTCGCCACCGGAAACGCCACGTGCGCGAGCGCCGCGAGGATCACCACGACCACCGTGTCCCCGCCGAAGCGCGACACGCTCGCGCGCGACGGCTTGCCCCCGAGCAGCGGCGCCGACAGCGCCACGAGCTCGATCGGAAGCGCCCACGCGACGACGCCCACCGTGCTCGCCGCGAACCCGGCGAACGCTGCGCCCACGGGCCCGACCCAGTCCGGCCCCACGACCTCCGGTCGCAGCGGGTCTCCACGGAACGACGCCAGCGCGAGCGACGTGTAGAGCGCGGACGCGAGCAGCACGAGCGCTGCCGCCTCCCGCGCATACGTATGGCGCGCCGGCGCGGCCGTCGCCGCGGACGCGCTCTCGCCCTCGCCCCCCCGGCCTCCGCCGCCACGCGTCTTTTTCGTGGGCGACGAAACAGTTTCACCGGGACCCGGGGCGGTCTGCACACGACGCGGAGCGAAGAGGGGAACGGTCATGGCCTACCTGAACCTACCTTGCCTACATATTCCCACTCTTCCTTCTATGCAAGTCCCTGGTGGCGAAGGCGGCGGGACGTGCCGGGTTCGTGGTCGAGGGCACAGAGGATCCTCCTCTTCGGCGCGGCGCGGCGCGGGTGCGCCTTTGTTAAGGACCCGAAATTCTTTGAGCCTGGGACGCCCCGAGCGGTACCATCGCCGCCATTCTCAAGGACAGCATGCGAAGCGTTGATGGAGCAGGGCCGCGCCCCAAGACCGCGAGCGTTCTCGCGACGTGCCTCGTGGCCTTGGGCATGGGGCTCGTGTCGAGCGGTTGCCGCGTCGACGACAACGACATCCACCGCTGGGAGAACACGGCCCACGGCCCGAAAAAGCTCTGCGCCGTGCTGCTGTACGACAAGTACGACACCTCGCTCCGCGTCGAGAGCGCGCTGGCGCTGATCCGCATGAAGCCGCGATCCGGCAGGCGCCTCGCCTTCACGCAGATCGACAGCGAGGATCCGCCGGAGAACGAGGCCTGCAAAGGCAGCCTCGTCGACGTGCTTTCGGGCCTGCGCGCCGAGGTGCAAGGGCCGATCGTGTCGCAGCTCGTCTCCTCGATCATCGTGGAGCTGAAGCGCCCGCCGCCCGTCGCGCAGCCCGGGCAGCCTGCGCCCGCGGACGGATCGTTTCCGTACAAAGACGCGGCCTACGCGATGCTCGTGGCGGACAAGCCGCCGCTCGTCACGGACGAAGGCCTCAAGCAGACGCTGCGCGGCGCGCTCGTCGAGTGGGCGATGGCCGACTTCGAACGCCGCCTCGAATCACGCGGGCAGGCCTACGGGATGGAGCAGCTCCTGCGCGTGATCGGGGTGGAAGCGGTCGTGGGGCTGCCGAAGCTGATGACGAAGGAGACGCGCAAGCTCGACGCCATGGCCTCGCTCGTGGCGGAGCTCGGCGACGCGAAGACAAAAGAAGCCGCGTCGGCGGCGCTCGTCGAGGTCGCGAAGTGGATCCTCTCGGACGACTGGACGAAGGTGCGCACGCCCGAGCTCAAGGACTCGAACGCGGCGCAAAAGCTCACGCCGACCGAGGAGCAGTTCAAGAAGCAGATCGAGGCGCTCCAGGACGACGAGCTGATCAAGGTCTTCGCCTCCATGCGCAAGGTCGGCGGCCGGCCCGTGGTCGATCACCTGCTCGGCTTCGCGGCGCGCAAGGATCAAAGCGAGAAACGAAGGCAAACCGCGCTCGCCGCGCTCGAAGGGCACCTCAAGAAGGACAACGCCGACGACGTCAAGCGGATCCTCGAGATCGCGGGCAGCGACGCGCCCGACGTGGTGCTGGATCAAGCCTTCCGCCGCATCGGCGAGCTGCCCCGCGAGGCCGTCGTCGAGAAGCTCTACGCCCTGTTCAAGACCGACAAATGGAAGGTGCGCCGCGCCGCCGCGACGACGGTGCTCAAAATGTCGACGGTCAAGGACGTGGGCGAGTTCCTCGGCAAGCTCCCCGATGACAAAAACTTCGCCCTCGGCGAGGCGCTCACGTATGGCGCATATATGGGTGAGCTGAAGGAGGGCACGCCCCTCGATGCGCTGAAGAAATACTTCGGCCCTGGATCACCCGCAGCGCGGACGAGCGCGATCGCGTATTATTTCACGTACGGGACGTCGGCGGACGTCTCCGCCCTGTCGTCGCTGGAGTCCGACGAGGGCAGGGCCCCGAAGTGCGACAGCGACCCCGACTGCAAATGGGTCTGCGATGTCCCGAAAGAGGGCAGCCAGGAGCGCGAGCAGAAAGAGATCAAGACGATCGGCGAGTTCGTCCGCCACTGCGTCGTGCCGGCCATGAAGGAGCGCAAACCCGAAGCTGCCAAGGAGCAAAAGAAATGAGCGGCAGAGCACGCCCCGGCGAGTGATCGCCGAGCGTGCCGCCCAGGTCTCGGAGGATCGGGAGTGCCGGATCCTCAGCACGGCTCGGAACCATCGACGACGATTAGGGAAAAATGAGCGCGGATCCGAACAAGAAGAGCGCAAGGACATTCCAGTGCCGCGACGTCCTCTGGGAGACGTTCGAACAGATGGCACGCGAGCTGGAGTGCTCGATCGACTACCTCATCAACGAGTCGATGAAGCAGTACGCGCGGCAGCGCAGCTACAGCCCGCGTACACCGTTCCCCGGCGCGGTCCGCAACGAGTCGGCCCCCGGAAGCGGCAGCCCGATGTCGACGCCGGGAATCCCCGCGCCGCCGCCGTCACCGCCGCCGGGCTACCCGCCGGCCCCCGCCGCAGCCGCGCCCGCCATGCCCGCGGCCTACAGCTCGGCCCCGATGTCCGCGATGCCGCCCGCGCCGCCGCCCATGGTCGGCGCCCCGGCGCCGCAGCCGCCGCCGCCCATGCTCGGCACGCCGCCCGGGCCGCCCCCGCCTTACGGTGCGCCCCCGAGCCTCACGGGGACCGCAGGTCCGGGCGCGCCCCCCGGGCCTCCGCCCATGATGGGAGGCCCCGGCGCACCGCCCGCGCCTCCGCCCATGATGGGAGGCCCCGGCGCGCCGCCCGCGCCTCCGCCCATGATGGGTGGTCCGGGCCTCGGCGCGCCTCCGCCTCCGCCGCCTTCGCCCTACGGCGCTCCGCCTCCGCCGCCCTCGCCTTACGGGGGTGCGCCGCCGAGCCTCACGGGGACCGCAGGTCCAGGCGCGCCGCCTGGTCCTCCGCCCATGATGGGAGGGGCTCCGATGGGCGCTCCCCCGATGGGCGCTCCTCCGATGGGCGGTCCCCCGATGGGTGGCCCTCCGATGGGTGGCCCTCCGATGGGTGGCCCTCCGATGGGTGGTCCCCCGATGGGTGGTCTTCCCGGCCCCGGCCTCGGCGCGCCGCCGCCGCCTCCGCCCGGCCCTGCGACCGCGACTCCGCCTCCGCCTCCGCCGGGGACGACGCGTCCGCCGTCTGCCTCGATGACCGGCGCGCCGCCGCCGCCCCCGAAGCCGGGGAACCGGCCGCCGAGTGTCCCCGCGCCGCCGCCGGGCCCGGGCATGCAGTCGCGCCCGAACGTGCCGCCGCCGCCGCCCACGGGCATCGCGCGTCCCGGGGGTCCGCCCCCGCCCCCGCCGCCGAACCGGCAGACGATGGGCCCGGGTGCTCCGCCTCCGCTCACGCGTTCGGTGCCGCCCCCGGCCGCCACGCCGGTGCCTCCGATGGCGACCGGCGCTCCTCCGGCCCCGCCGTCGCTGGGCGCGCCGCCGCCGCCTCCGCCCGGTTCGATGATGGGCGCTCCGCCGCCCCCGCCGCCCGGTCCGATGATGGGCGCGCCGCCGCCCCCGCCCCCGGGTCCGATGATGGGCGCTCCGCCTCCGCCTCCGCCGGGACCTCCCTCGGCGATCGGCTTCGGGGCTCCGCCGCCGCCTCCGCCGCCGCAGTACGGCAACATGGCGCCTCCCGGCCCGCCGCCGGCCCCGCCTGCGCCTGCGCCTTCCGCGGCCGGCGGCATCCCGGGCGCGATCCCGCTCTTCGCCTATTACGGCGGCGAGCGGAGCATCGTGAACAAGGACCGCTTCATCATCGGCCGCGGCAAGCAGTCGAGCGACCTGACGATCAAGGACCCGAACGTCTCGCGCCAGCACGCGATGGTCGAGTACCTGAACGGCCAGTACTACATGGTCGACATGGGCTCGACGAACGGCGTCGAGTTCAACGGCCAGCGCATCACGCGCAAGGCGATCGGCGAAGGCGATTCGTACCGGATCTGCGACCACGAGGTCCGGTTCTCCTACCGCTGATGGGCTGATGGGGGTGGTCATGGGTGGCTCGCGTGGACAAACCGTGCGAGCCACCCGTCACGCCCCGCCCCTCCTCTCCTTCACGCTCGCCGCGCTCCTCATCACGGGCCACGCCCGCGCCTCGAACGAGCCTCCTTGGGTCGCGCCCGAGACCGAGCCGCTGCCCCAGGGCATCGTCAGCGCGCGCATCCTCAAGGCCGACCAGCCGATCCTCGCTTCTCCGTGGGAAGGCGCGCCGCGCCGCGGATCGGCTGCGCTCGACGTGCACCTTCCGATCTTCGCCGCGCGCCGCGGCCCTGGCTGCAAGGGCCGGTTCCTCTCGATCGGCCCGATCGCGTGGGTCTGCGAGGACGCCGTCGAGCTCGCGGAGACGCCCTTCGTGGACGCCGCCTACCGCGCGATCCGCGAGACCGCGGATGGTTTGCCCTTCCGGTACTACTTCGTCGGCCCCGACGGATCGTTTGCGTACAAAAAGCTTCACGCGGTCGACATCGGCGCGCCCGACATGCAGCTCGAACCGGGGTTCGCCGTGGCGATCGTGGAAGAGCGCGTGGTCGAGGGCGCGCGCTACGGCCGCAGCCACAACGAACTCTGGATCCCGATGCGCGACCTCGGCCCTGCGCGACCGCTCGCGTTCCGCGGTGAGGAGATCAAACCCGACGCGCCCGCGGACGTCTTGCCCTTCGCGTGGATCCTCGTCGACAAGGCGAAGGTCTTCTCGACGCCGGGCGCCCTCGGCAAGGTGGAGTCGAGCCGCGCGCGCTTCGAGCGTGTGCCCTTCTTCGAGGAGAAAAACGTCGGCGGCGCGCGCTTCTCGCGCATCGGCGAGGGCGCATGGGTCCGCTCGTCGGAGCTCCGCCATGCGACGATCGCCCCGCCGCCGCCCGAGGTCGACGTCGCTGCGGGCGAGAAGTGGATCGACGTCGAGCTCGAGAGCCAGACGCTCGTCGCCTACGAGGGCAAACGCCCCGTGTTCGCAACGCTCGTCTCGACCGGCAAGGGCCGCGAAGGATCGGCCACGGCCACGCCGCGCGGCACGTCGCGGATCTGGGCGAAGCTCTTCACGTCGAACATGGACAACCTCGAAGACGAGGGCGCGACGCGGTACTACCGGATGGAAGACGTGCCGTGGGTGCAGTTCTTCGCGAAGGGCGTCGGCCTGCACGGCGCGTTCTGGCATCGCTCGTTCGGCCACGTGCGCAGCCACGGCTGCGTGAACCTCGCGCCGCTCGATGCGCAGCGGCTCTTCTTCTGGACCACGCCGCGCGTGCCCGCCGGATGGACGGCCGCCTTGCCGAGCACGCACGACGTGGGCACCGTCGTGCGTGTACGCTAGAGAGCGCCCTGCATGGTCTCGATCGTCAACGCTGTTCGTGATCTCGGCCGACTGCGCCAGATCTACGTCGTGCTCGTTCGTCACGGCTTCGGCGAGCTCGCGCAGCGGCTCGGGCTCGGCGGTCGTGGACGCGCGCAAGCCTTGCCCGAGCTCCCCGCAGGCAACGAGGCGAGCGACGCGCTCGTCGAAGCGCCCGAGGACGACACGAAGCGCGGCGAGGAAGAACGACGGCGCATCTCGCTGCCCGAGCGCGTGCGACTCGTGTGCATGGATCTCGGCCCCTCGTTCGTGAAGCTCGGCCAGATCGCCTCCACGCGCCCCGACGTCCTGCCGAACGACTGGATCCTCGAACTGAAGAAGCTCCAGGACGAGGTCAACCCGCTGCCTTGGAGCGACATCAAGGGCGCGGTCGAGGCCTCGCTCGGCGCGCCGATCGAGGACGTCTACGAAGGCTTCGAGGAAAAACCTCTCGCTGCGGCCTCGATCGGCCAGGTGCACCGCGCCGTGCTCAAGCACGCGGACGGCCCGCAAGAGGTCGTCGTGAAGGTGCAGCGGCCCGGCGTGCGCACGACCGTCGCGCGAGACCTCGAACTCTTGCACGCGCTCGCGAAGCTCATCGAGCGCACGATCCCCGAATCGGCCTTGTACCAACCCTCGGCGCTCGTCGATCAGTTCGACCGTGCGATCACGAGCGAGCTCGACTTCGCGCTCGAAGCCGAACACGCCGAGAAGTTCGCGCGCAACTTCGCAGGCCACCCGCACGCGCGTTTCCCGCGCGTCTACCGCGAAGCCTCGTCGAAGACCGTGCTCACGCTGGAGCTCCTCCCCGGCGGCAAGGTCTACGACGAGATCCGCCACCATGGGCACAAGGGCCCGGCGATCGCGCAGGCCGCCGTCGGCATCGTCGTGAAGATGATCTTCGAGGACGGGTTTTTCCACGCGGACCCGCACCCTGGGAACATCTTGATCTCCGGCGACCCCGACAGCCCCACGATCGGCCTCATCGATCTCGGCATGGTCGGCCGTTTGTCGCCGGAGATGCGCGACAAGACGCTCGACCTGATGATCGCGGCGGTTCGTCAGGACCACCTCGGCGTCGCGGATGCGCTCTACGCGATCGGCACGCCGACGAAGAAGATCGACATGCGCGCCTACCGCGCCGAGGTCAGCCTCTTGGCCGAGAAGTACGTCGGCAGGCCGCTCAAGGAAATCGACGTCGCCGCCATGATCAGCGACCTCATGCGCGGCGCGGCCAAGTACGGCATCGAGATCCCGCCGGACTTCCTGCTCGTCGGCAAGGCGATCATGACGATCGAAGGCGTCGGCAAGGAGATCGACCCGGACCTCGACGTCTTTGGCGTCGCGCGTCCGTTTTTCCTCGATCTCCTGCGCAAACGTTACTCGCCCGAGCGCATCGGCATGGAGCTCTGGCGCGGCGTCGAGCGCCTTTCCGGCGCTGCCTACGACATGCCGCAGCAGCTCCGCGAGATCTTCGACGACCTACGCCTCGGGCGGCTGACCTTACGCACCACCGATCCGACCCTCCCGCGCACGGTCGATCGCCTCGGACGTCGCCTCTTCGCGGGCCTCGTCGTGGCGACCTTCGTCTTCGCGGGGACGTGGCTGCTTCAAACGGATCGCAAGGACCCGCTCGGCATCACGCTCCTCGTCTTCGGCGTGCTCGTGATGTTCGGGCACGTCGTCCTCGACGTGCTCCGCCACCTACGTTAGCCGCCGTCTGCATCAGGCCGCCGCATGTGCACAGCAGGGCGCCGAGTCTCCTCGACGCCCTGCTTTGCGGCCCGGTGAAGTCCGTGCGTGGCCTGTCCGATCAGAGCTGCGGGATCTTGCCCTGGAGCAAGAACGCGATGATCAGCGCGAAGAGCACGAGCGACTCGATGAGCGCCAGGCCGAGAATCATCGGCGTCTGGATACGAGCCGCGGCGCCCGGGTTGCGCGAGATGCCCTCGAGGGCGGCCGCAGCGGCGCGGCCCTGACCGAGCGTACCGCCGAGGGCGGCGATGCCGATCGCGAGGCCGGCGGCCAGCGCGATCATGCCGCTCGTGTCGAACTTGTTCGAAGCAGCAGCATCCTGCGCGAACGCCATGCTGGGAACGAGGGCCAGCGCGGTGGCGACCAGCGTGGACAGGGTGAGCTTGCTCTTGAGAGACATCCGGTTCTGCTCCTTTCAGGCCACGCGCCCCCATGGGGGGCTGCATGCATCAATCGAGACGACCCACGGGGTTCGGGGGGACCGACTCTTCGGTCTCACGTCCCGAGGGCTCGGGGGCTTCGCTTCGGGCGGCCCCGCTCTAATCCGAATCTGACGGTTTGGCTAGGGACTTTTTGAGGTTTCCACCGCGATCTTTCGGTGGGGGCGCCTCAGTGGTGGTCTGCGTGGTGGTGCTCCGTGGCGAGGCCGATGTAGATGCTGCTGAGCAGACAGAACACCAGCGTCTGCACGACGATCACGATCAGCCCGAGCATCATCACGGGCAGCGGCAGGAAGATCGCCACGAGACCGAAGAAGACCGAGGCGATGAGGTGGTCGACCGCGATGTTGACCATCAGACGCACGCTGAGCGTGATCGGACGGACGCACGTCGAGATCACCTCGATCGGGAAGATCAGCGGCGCCAGGTACCACTTCGGCCCCGCGAGGTGCGCGATGTAGCTCCAGCCGTTCTCCTTGATGCCCCAGATGTTGAAGGAGAGGAAGACGAGCAGCGCGCAGCCGAGCGTGACGTTCAGGCTGGACGTGGGCGGCGAGAAGCCGGGGATCAGGCCCGAGACGTTCGAGAAGAAGATGAAGCCCGCGGCGCCGCCGATCAGCGGGAAGTACCGCTTGGCGTTCTCCGCCCCCATCACGTCCTTGGCCATGTTGTAGAAGTAGCCAAAGAACGCCTCGAAGAACGTGCGCAGGCTGAGGCGGTCGTCCGGGACCACCGACTCGTCGAGCCGCCGGAACTTCGAGCGCACCGACATCGCCATCGCGATGAACACGATGACGATGAGCAGGCTCGCGAAGATCGGCTCGACCGAGTGGTAACTCATCGGCTCGTGACCGATGAAGCTGTAGCCGAGGTTCTTCGCGTTCTCGCGGAGACCAGGGAGGTGGGCCAGGAGGAAGGTCAGAAAACCAGTATGCTCGGGCATGACCGTCGTCGCTCCATCACCGGAGCGCTCCAATCTCGAACTCGTACTCGCTGCTCGATCTCAGGGCTCGTTCGAGGGGTCCCCCTCGTCGGCGGGCCTCGCCTTTAGCACATCTTTGCGCGGCGCGTCCCCGAAAGATCTGCGCTTTGGATCACCGTCCGCGAAGTCGTCGGGGGGCTTCGGGCCAAACAGCGTCCCCACCGTGATCCCGATGGGCAGCGCCCCATACCCCACGATGAGGGAGAGGCCCGACGCAATCCCGCTGCGCAGAATGAGCCAAACCCCGCCCAGCAAAAGCGCGAGCTTCAACGTGGCGATGACCGCCCAAGGCGCGGTGTTCCCCCGCCGGGACAAAAACGCCTCGCCCACCTGCGCGAACACCCACAGGTTCAAGGGCGCCAGCGCCCCGCCGATGGCCACGCCGATCCCGAACCGCGGCCCGCCGAGCGCAAACGAGCCGATCGTCAAGACGACCGCCGACCCGATCACCCCGACGAGCGCCCCGCGCATCGGCGCGTCGAGCTTGGAAGGCTTCTCCGCGTCGCTCATCCGCCTCGCCTCCCCTCGGATTCGTCGCCGTCGCTCGCGCCCTCGTCGTCCTTCGCGCCCTTCGTGTCGTCGTCGTCGCGCGCGCTCGTGATCGGCGCCTCGTCCTTGCGCTCGTCGGGCGCGTCGTAGCGCGGAAGCGGATTGCCTTGCTCGCGCTCCTCGCGCTCGGCCTGCGCCTTCATCTCGCGCAGCGCGCGCTGAAAGGCCCTCACGGCCGCGCCGATGCCAAAGCAAAAGCCGAGGATCGCGAGGTACGGCTCGGTGCCGAACTTGCCGTCGAGCCAGCGGCCGCCGAAGTAGCCGAACGCGATCGACAGGACGACCTCGAGCCCGATGGTCCCGAGGCTCCCGACGCCGCGCCACTCCTCCACCTTCGGCGGGCGCTTGCGCTCCTTGCCGTTCACCGCTCGCCTACCACGCGCGTCACCGTCGCGCGCCGATTCTCGATCAACGCCTCCAGCACCGGCCGCATCGCGCGCGCCGCCTCGGCGCGGTGGCTGATGCGGTTCTTCTCCTCGTCGCCGAGCTCGGCCATCGTGCGGCCGTCGCCCTTGACGATGAAGAGCGGGTCGTAGCCGAAGCCGCCCGCGCCGCGCGCCTGCTGCGCGATCGTCCCCTCGCAGCGGCCCTCGCAGATGACCTCGGGCTGCACCTCGTTCCACGGATCGAGCAGCACCATCGTGCAGCGAAAGCGCGCCGTGCGGTGCTCGTCGTCGATCTCTTCGAGCGCCGCGAGCAGCGCCGCGTTGTTCTCCGAGTCCGTCGCGCCTTCCTTCGCGAAGCGCGCCGAGCGCACGCCGGGCCGGCCCGCGAGCGCGTCGACCTCGAGCCCCGCGTCCTCCGCGAGCGTCACCATCATCGCGGCTTCGGCCCCGGTGCGCGCCTTGATCAAGGCGTTGTCCACGAACGTCGCGCCGTCCTCGATGATCGGCGGCAGGTCGGGCAGCACCTGCGAGAGCGGCAGGAGCTGGATGGGCAGGTCGGCGAAGATCGCCAAAAGCTCCGCGAGCTTCCCGCGGTTCGTCGTGGCGACCAGGATCGAGAGCGGCAGGTTCGGCTCGCTCATGCGAACCTCCCCGCCTGGAAGAGCGAAGCGAGCTCGACCCCCGCGGCGCTGAGCGCGCTTCGTTGCATCGACACGAGCGCTGCGACGCCCGCGAGCCCGACGTCGATCATGCCGTCGAGCGCGCGCCGTTCGAGCGCCTCGCCCTCGGCCGTCGCTTGCACTTCCACGATCGCCCCGCGCGCCGTGGCCACCACGTTCAGATCCACGCGCGCCTGGCTGTCCTCTTCGTAGACGAGATCGAGCATCGCCTCGCCGCCGACGTGGCCCACGCTGATCGCGGCCACCTGATCACGCAGCACCGGCGCGACCGCGCTCGACGTGCGCAGCTTCGCGAGCGCGAGCGCCATGGCCACGAAACCTCCGGTCACCGACGCCGTCCGCGTCCCGCCGTCCGCCTCCAGCACGTCGCAGTCGATCACGATCGTGCGCTCGCCGATCGCGTCGAGGTCGATCGCGCTGCGCAGCGCGCGCCCGATGAGCCGCTGGATCTCCTGCGTCCGCCCGCTCGGCCCCTTGCCGCGCCCTTCACGCGCTTCCCTTCGCGCGCGGCTCGCCCGCGGATGCATCTGGTACTCGGCCGTCAACCAGCCTTTGCCTTTGCCCGCCATCCATGCGGGCACGACGGCGTCGATCGACGCGGTGCAGAGCACGACCGTGCCGCCGGCGCGGTAGAGCACGGAGCCCTCCGCGTTGCGGTGGAAGTGCGGGACGATCTCGACGGAGCGAGGTTCGGCGGGGCTACGGCCATCGGGACGGGACACGCCGCGTCCTTAGCACAGGCGCAACGCCGCGTAGGGCCTCCTCACGCCCGGCCCTCGCTCTCCTCGTCCCGCCTGCGCGCCCGGTGCCTGGTTTTACCAGCTCACGGGGTAGACCGTGGCGTAGAGCCCGTCGCCCGGCCCGCCGCGCGTCGCGGCGCGTTGCACCAGATAAAGCTCCTGCTTGGGTCCCTGGCAGGCGAACGCGCCTCCCTCGGACGCGACGTACACCTGGCCCCCGACGGTCTTCATCGAGAACCCCTCCGGCCACGACTCGCGCTTCTTCAGATAATCGAGCGCCATGTTGCTCCGCGGCGGGATGTCCGACCGTTCGAGGGTGCGGATCAGCCGGTCTGCCTGGGAGAACGCCGAACCCTCCTGCTTGGCGACATCGCTGATGCCGACCTTCGCCGGGAGCTGCCCCGGGCCGACCTCGTTCGAGGGCACGCGGCGCGAACGGACGACGGTGAACTCGTCGCTCGTCTTGCCGCCCTCGACGCGGTGGCCCCGCCCGATCCATCGACCGTCGCCGGAGGGCACGACCGGGTTCCACGGCTTGCACGTCCCGAACGCGGCGAGCACGGCGCACGGCCCCTTCTTCGCGTCGGCCGCGCACGTGAGCGCCTTCTTCAGCGCGGCGACGTCGAGATCGTCCGGCGCCGCGACCGCCTCGGGGGCCGGCGGCGGCGCGGCGGACGGGGGCGCGGGCGTCCCGGTTCGCGCGGGCGCGGCCGCGTCCCCGGCTGGCTCCTGGGAACACGCGGCGACGGCGATCGAGACGAGGACGGCGAAGGGGCGCGTTCGCATGGGCGCGCAGTCTGGCACGCCCTTGTTCGTCCGCTACGGCGGGTCGATCAGGAGCTTCGGCCGGAGCCGCGCGAGCGACTTTCGCCCGAGGCCCTTCACCCGGAGGAGATCCTCCGGCCGCTTGAACCGCCCGAGCTTCGCCCGCAGCGCGAGGATCGCCTTGGCCTTCGTGGCCCCGATGCCCGGCAGCTTCCGCAGATCCTCCTCCGTCGCGAGGTTCAGGATCACCCTTCCATCGGCCGTCACCGCGGCGATCGGCGCGCCCGCGTCCGCGACCGCGACCGCATCCGCGACCGCTGCCGCTGCCGCATCCGCATGCGCGCCCGCATCCGCTGCCGCTCCCGCATCCGCGACCGCCGCCGGCACCGGCACCGCCGCGCTCATGCTCGTCGCCGGCGGACCGAGGTAAGCCCCGACGCGACGCGGCATCCACTCCGCCGCCGCGCCCGACCCTACGAACGCGAGCGCCAGAAACCCGAGCGCCCCGAGCGCGGCTTTCCCTGCGAGCGGCGTCCATGCCGACCCGCAGAGCCGCGCCCCGATCGACCCGAAAAACGCCCGCGCCCGCGCCCCGACCTGCTTGTCGTCTGCTGAACGTTCCACCGAGAGCCTCCTCCGCGGGCTCCTTGGCGATCTTCGTGCCGACGGACGGGACGCGGGAAAGCGCGGCCTTTGGGGTGCAAAGGGTCCGCGCGGGGGTGGCGCCGCCATGGCGGCGGGATGGCGACGCCACCGGGACCTTGCGGCGGACCTGCGCTACGATGGCGCGGGAGCAGGTGACCATGTCCGACCCGCGTTTTTCCCCGTACCCCGAGGCTTTCTCGCGTCGCACCTTCCTCGGCGCTGCGCTGACCGGCGCGGCGCTGCTCGGCGCCGATCACGCGCTCGCGGCCGGCTCCGGCCTCGCCGCGAAACCTCCCGCGGGCTTCGTGCCCCTCTCGATCCCCGGGAAGGTCGCGAAGGTCGCGAAGTCGAACGTGATGCAGCCGAACGGCCTCTGGCCCACCGAGGGCGCGGCCAAGGTCATGCTCGAACGCGTCATGGCCGAGCTCACGGGCAAGAGTGATCTCGGCGAAGCCTTCGCCAAGTTCGTCCACAAGGACGACAAGGTCGCCATCAAGCCGAACGGCATCGCGGGCCAAAAGGGCGCGACGATGGCCACGAACCGCGAGCTCATCCTCGAGGTCGTCCGCGGCGTCATGGCGGCCGGCGTGCCCGCGAGCCAGATCATGATCTTCGAGCAGTACCCGAAGTTCCTGGAGGGCACGCGCATCTGGGATCGCCACAAGGGCCCCGACCCGGCGCTGCCCGCGGGCATCGCGACGGCCGTGCACGAAAACGAAGACGCCACGATGCCCGAGCGGAGCGTGATGGGCATCCCGACGAAGTTCGTCCGACCCTTCACCGACGCGACGGCCGTGATCAACCTCGGCTTGATCAAGGATCACTCGATCTGCGGCTTCACGGGTTGCCTCAAGAACATCACGCACGGCGCGACGATCAACCCGCACGCCTTCCACCAGCACAACGCGAGCCCGCAGATCGCCGAGCTTTACGCGCAGGACGTCGTCAGGAGCCGCGTGCGCTTGCACATCATCGACGGCTTCAAGCTCATCTACGACGAGGGCCCGCTCGACAAGAACAAGAAGCGCCGCGTGCTCCACGAGGCCGTCTACGCGACGACGGACCCCGTCGCGATGGACACGCTCGGCTGGGGCATCCTCGAGCAATGGCGCAAGGACAACGGCCTGCCGACGCTCAAGGACGCCGGCCGCGAACCCACGTACATCCGCATCGCGAGCGAGCTCGGGCTCGGCGTCTACGACAAGAACCGCATCTCCTTGCGCGAAGTCACGCTCTAGCCGCAGCGACTCAGGGCGCCGCGGGCGGCAGGACGAGCGCCTTGAGCCGCCCGTTCTCGCACGGCGCGTTCGTCTCGCATTCGATCCAGTAAAGCGCCTCGTCGTCGACCGTGAAATGGAACGGCCCGCTCGGCCGCACGACGATCTCGGCCACCTGGCTCCCCCAGTTCTTGCCGCCCACGGGCAGCCGCGCGATCGCCTTGCCCCCGTCGTACGTCGACGCGCCGAAATAAACCCAGTCCCCATTCACCTCGACCGGCGGCAAGACCGCGAGCGTGAAGTCCGTCGCCGCATTCGAGAAGATGAGCTCGCCGCTGCTCGGCACGTACGACTCCACCTTCCCACCGGACTTCGATACGCGGTTCAGGAGCGCGTTGTTCTGCGCGAAGAAGAACACGTAGTCCTCGGAGACATCGAGGCTCGACGCGTAATTGAGGCCCGCCGCGAGCGCCTTTTCCTCCACGCCCACGCCCACCGACGGATCGATCGTGTACACCGCGCCGGTCAAAGGCTTCTCGCCGTCGTCGCACGAGTTCGGCACGTCGTCGCCCAGCGCGAAGCGCGTGAAATAGAGCCGGCCGTCGCTCTCGCTGAAGCGGATGTCGTAGAGCAGCGCGGCCGCCTTGTCCTGCTTGTATTCCGGGTCGATCCAGAGCGCCTCGTATTTCGTCGAGCCCTTCTTCACCCGCCCCACGAGCCCGTCCGTGAGCATGTAATAGAGGAAATCGCCTCCGAGGGTGATCCCGGCGAGCTTTTCGAACTCGGGTTGCTCGCCGAGCACGGGGATCACGTCGGGATTGCAGTCCCTCGGGTCGCACCAGGAGAGATTCGACCCGAGGCACGTGGTCTCATTGCCGCGCTGGGTCCAGGCGAGAAAATCGTGCGAGACCACGGCCCATTCGACCCGTAGGCCCCCGACGTCCAGCAGGGGCGCCGAACAGCCCGGCTTCGGCAAGCGCCGAACCGAGCCGGGCGTCTCGTATTGCCGGACGACGATCGACGCGGCGTCCGAACTCAGCGCCCCCATGACGACGTTCGGCTCGATCACGAACGGCGCGCACGCCTCCCCGCTGCCCCCGCAGGGGATCACGGCACAAGCGAGGTTTGGCGGGGGCTTGGGGGCATACTCGTCGTAGTCCTCGCCGAGGACGCAGCTCGATAGGAGCACGGCCGTGATACCCATCATCGCCGCGCGATGGAGCGGAACGTTCATACGCGGATCTTACAACGCCCACGAACTTGCTTGCCAGCGCCGACGAGATCCGTTTTGCTTCTCCTCCGGAGCGACGAAGGGGGACCTGTATGCCGATCCTCGAACTCACGTTATCAGGCGGAGCGAAGCTCTCCGTGCACAACTTCTCCGTGCAAGAAGCCCTCTCCGAGCTCTTCCACGTCTCCGTCGTGGCGCGGGCGCAGCGGCCGGACCTCGACCTCGAGGCGATCGTCGGCAAACCCGCCTCGCTCCACATCGAGGCCGGATGGACCTACGTGAAGGACCAGGGCACGCGCACCTGGAAAGGCGTCTGCAGCTACATCGAGCAATACCAGGCCCAGACCGAAGAGACGGGGCTCTCGACCTATCACCTGTCCATCGTCCCCGACCTCTGGTTGCTCACGCAGCGCACGAACCACCGCATCTTCCAGCACCTCTCCATCCCCGACATCGCCGACGTGCTCCTCGGCGAATGGGGCGTCAAGCCCACCTGGCAGATCGATCGTGGGCTCTATCCGAAGCTCGAATTCAAGGTGCAATACGGCGAGAGCGATTTCACGTTCCTGTCTCGCCTGCTCGAAGAGGCCGGCATCACGTTCTGGTTCTCGGACCAGGACGGCGCGGGCTCCGTGCTCACGTTCGGCGACAAGCTGCACGCGGCGGCGCCGCGCCCGCCCATTCCTTTCGTCGACAACCCGAACCAGGCCGCGCAGCGCGAGTTCCTCTCGCTCGTACGCCTCGGCCACGAGGTCCGGCCGGGCGCGCACGTGATGCGCGACCACGATTTCCGCAAACCCTCCTTCGAGCTCCTCGGCGAGGCCACCCCTGCCGCGACGGGCCCCGAGGGCAAATACGAGCAATACACCTACGGCCCGGGCGCGTTCCTCGTGGAGGGCACGATGGGCGGCGGCGGCACGCCGGTGGCGGACGATCAGGGCATCGCCCGGCACGACCCCAAATACGGGACAGACCTCGCGACGCGCCGCCTGCAATCGCTGCGCGCCGACAGACGTCGGGTCACGTTCGACACGAACACCCTCGACCTCTTCCCCGGCGCGGTCTTCACGATCGAGGACCATTTGCACCCCTCGCTCGCGCCGAGCCAGCGGCTGCTCGTCTCGTCGTTCGCCGTGGAGGGCACGCCGGGCGACGCATGGACCATGCGCGGCGCCGCGGTCTTCTCCGACCCCGCCGCCCCGTATCGCCCGCCGGTCAAGACGCCGCGCCCGCGGGTCTTCGGCGTGCAGAGCGCGACCGTGGTGGGCCCGCCGGGCAAGGAGATCCATACCGACGAATTCGGCCGCGTCCGCGTGCAGTTCCCCTGGGATCGCGAGGGCCAGAGCGACGACCGCTCCTCGTGCTGGATGCGCGTCAGCCAGGGCTGGGCCGGCACGGCGTACGGGATGATCACGATTCCGCGCGTCGGCCAGGAGGTGCTTGTCACGTTCCTCGACGGCGACCCGGATCGGCCGATCGTGACGGGCCGCGTCTACAATGCGATCGAGCAGGTGCCGTACAAGCTGCCGGACGACATGACCGTGAGCACGTGGAAGAGCCAATCCTCCCCGGCCACGGGCGGCTACAACGAGATCAAATTCGACGACAAGGCCGGATCGGAGCGCGTCTACGTGCAGGCCGAGCGGGACTTGCACAAGCTCGTCAAGAACGACGAGGTGCTCCGCACGCAGCACAACAAGATGGAGACGGTGGACGGCACGTCCGACCTCGTGGTGAAGGGCGCGCGCAAGCAGCTCATCGAATCGGAGGACCATTTGCACGTGTTGCTCGACCAGCGCAGCCAGGTCGACGGCGGCGTCTCGCTCACCGTGAAGATGGGCAAGCAGGAGAAGGTGGGGGCCGATTACGCGCTCGACGCCGGGCAGGAGATCCACCTCAAGGCGGGGATGACGCTCGTGCTCGAAGCCGGGCTGCGGCTGACCATCAAGGGACCGGCCGGCTTCATCGATTTCCACCCGATGGGCATCGATATCGTGGGGCTCCTCGTCAACATCAACAGCGGCGGTTTTCCGGCCTTCGGCAAGGGCGCCTCCCCCGACGCGCCCGAGGACGCGACGGAGGCCGAGCCGCGCGACAGGCCGCCCGGCGCGCCGGCGGGCAATTCGAGCACGGGCACCGGCGGCACGTCCGGCCAAGGTGGGAGCTAGGCCATGCCCCTCGCAGCGCGCATCGACGACGTGCTGACGTGCGAGGTCCACGGCGCGGGCATCATCACCGAAGGGTGCCCGACGGTGATCATCGGCTTCCAGCCGGCCGCGCGGGTCGAGGACGAGATCCTTTGCCAGGAGGTGCCGAGCGAGATTGCCAAGGGTTGCGAGACGGTGTTCATCGGCGGAATGCCGGCCGCGCGCGTCGACGATCTGGCCGTGGACGGCGCGGTGATCAGCACCGGATTTGCCACGGTGAACATCGGCACGACGCCGCAGATCCAGGTGCTGCTCCTGGCCGCCGCGCTGGGTTTGCCCTTCTGCGAGGAATGCGAGCCGAGCTCGCTCGCCGGGCCGAGCGGGGAGCCATGAAGGCCGTTCTTTCCATCGTCACGGGGCGATCCGCGGGGCAGCAGGTGCGGCTCCCTTTGGGGCGACCCTTTTGCGTGGGGCGCGGCGGGCAGGCGGATCTGATCCTGGCGTACGACGAGAAAATGGCCCTGGCGCATTTCGATCTCGCATGGGACGGCGCCACGTGCCGCCTGCGCGACCGGAGCCGGCAAGGGACGGAGCTCGACGGCAAGCACGTGGACGAGGCCGAGCTGAAGAACGGCGCGTGGATCGGCGCGGGCGCGACGCGTTTTTGGTTCCGCATCCGCAGCGAGGATCTCCGGTCGGAGCTGCCGCCGGCGCCGCCCGCGCCGCCGCCTTCGCCGGAGATGCTTTCGGCGCGCCGGGAGGCGCTCGTGGTGCTGTCGCGGGAGAAGCATCTCTTCGCGATTCTGGACGCAGCCCGGGATCGGCGCGTCCGCGCCTTGCTCGCCGCATGCGACGAGGAATTCCGTTCGCTCTACGAAGGCCCGAAAGGCGAGGCCCTCGCCGAGGTGGCGCCGTACCTCGTGCACCTCCAGCCGGGTTCACCGCTGCTTTCGGTCCTCGTAGAGGACGCGTGGGGCGCGAGCTGGGGCGTGTATCTGGCGAGCGAGCGACCCTTCAAGGAGGTCCGCCAAAGGCTGCGCCGGTCGCTCCTGGTGAAGGACGAGGAGACCGGGAAGCGGCTTTATTTCAGGTTCTATGATCCGCGCGTCCTCCGCCTCTTCTGGCCGGCGTGCACGCCGCGGCAGCGGAGCGAGATCCTGGGGACGGAGATCAAATCGTTCCTCGTCGAGGGCGCCACGGGCGAGCTCTTGCGGCTCGGGCAGGAGGGATAGGACGATGCTGACGTTGCGCCGGGGGCAGCAAAAGGCCTTCGAACCGCTGGTGGAGGACGCGCTCGTCGAGCGCATTTTCGTCTTCCTCCGCCAGCGTCCCGAACCGGAGGTTCATCGCCTCGACGACGCGCACCTCCGCGCGGCCATCCGCGCGGGCGTGGCGCAGGGGCGGTCGTTCGGGCTCACGTGGCAATCGTCGCTCGGCGCGTTCGTGGGGCTCTCGATCGTCGTGGGGCCGAGGTTTCACGAGCACCCGGCCGTGCGCGCCATTCTGACGGACGAGGCGATCCCGCCCGACGAGCGAATCGCCGCGCTCCGCGACAGGCTCACCGAAGAGGAATGGCGCGAGGCTTCGGGCCCGGAGGTGACGGCGCGATGATGTCCCCCGATCCCCGGACCACCACGACCACCACGTCGACCACCACGACGACCACGACCACCACGTCGACGACCTCGACGGCGGCGACGAGCATGATCAACGCTGCCTCTGTCGCGCTCCCCTCGACGCCGCCCAGCGCGAGCGTCGCATGTGCCGCGGGCAAGGTCGCCGAGCCGTCGTCGAGCGCACCCGCGAAGAAGAAAATGTCCGCCGACCAGCTCTGGCTGCGCGCGGACAACGTCGAGAAGATGGTGGACGCGGCCGTCAGCTTCCAGCAACCATTCTGGGATCCCCCGGTCATCGCGCAGCTTTATCAAGCCCTGGCCAGGGTAAAGGAGGCGAGCGAGAGCGACACGAACTTCCAGTTGGTGTGGAACACGTTCTACAAAACGTGGGAGAGCGTGGTCGTCCCGCTCAAGGAATTCGTCGACGACAAGCGGAGGGAGTTCGAGAAGGAGAACGAGCAGAAGAAGCTGACCCAGCGAAACGAGCAGAGGAGGACGCAGGGCAACAAGAATAAGGAGACGTTGATCGCGGCCGAGCAGGAGCAAAAGAAGCTGCGCGAGAAGCAGCACCAGCAAGAAGTGGCGGCGCTCGCGCAGGCTCACAGGCACCACTTCAGAAATCCCGATGTGCTGAAGTCCATCAACGAAAAACTGAAGCCCATCGCCAACGAAAAACCCAACGAAAAACCCACGCTCTGCACGGCGGTCGTGGAAGGGACGGACATGATGGCGTTCGGGATCAGCTCCGTGGGAAACCACCAACCCTTTCAGGCCTTCTTTCGGCGGGAGGACGGGCGTATCCACTTCACGGCAGCCGCGGAGGCCCATGCCACGAAGCTCGAACCGCTGCGCGCGGTGCTCGAAGGCATCCAGAAGGCCGAGGCCTGGGAAGTCTACGTCTGCGCAGAGGTCGACGCGGCCGTTCAGCTCTTGCTGCGCGGAGTGCGCCTGGAGCAGATCAAGACCTACGCCACGGATTTCGATTTCAAATACAAGGAGCGCTGCGCACACTGCACCCAGTGGGTGGCGGAGTTCTGAGCCGGCAATCCCGCGATGCGCGTCAGGCCTGCGGCAGCCGAACCACCCGCCCGAGCGCCACGGCCCGCAATGCAATCGGCAGCTTCTCCTGCGGGTCCACCGTGAAATGCACCTCCACGAGGAGCCGCGCCGGAAACCGCGAGAACAGCGGTAATTCATCGGCGAGGGCCGCCGGCAGATAAACCACCATCGGATCCGGCTCCCCCGGCGGGTGCAGCAGCGCGCGCAGGTGCGGCCCGCCGAGCAGCCGGCGCCGCTCGTAATGCCGCTCCTCGCAGAGCGCGCGCGCGACGAGCTCGTCGCGCTCCTCCCCCGCGGGCGCGGGCGTGCGCGCCGCGTACGATTCGCGGAGCCTCGACGCCTCGCTCGCGTCGAAGGTCAGCACGAGCTCCCCCTCGCACATCTCGAGGGGCGGCACGAGCGAGCCACGCTTCGCCGCTCTCGTCGCCACGTCGAGCAGCCCCCCGAACCCCACGGGCGCGGCGCGATCGAGGATCACGTGCGCCTGCGCGCGGTCCTCCATCTCGGCCGGATCCTTGAACAGCGCCGGATCATCGATCTCCGGATCGATCGGCTCCTCCTCCCGCGCGTCGAGGATCTCCTGCCACGCGCGCTTGCGCACGACGCGCGGCATGCTCTTTCGATCGAGCCAGAGGAGCAGCAGCGCATCCCCTCGCGCCGGGCCCCGGTACGTCGCCTCCGCGACCGTGAAGCCCGGCGCCTCCGCGGTCGATGCCGCAGGCGCCGCGGGCAGCGCGCCCTCGACCACGACCTCGCCGATGGTCTTTCGAGCAGCAACGATCGGCTCCACCGCCTCCGGCGCGGGCGTCTGCGGCGCGCCGCTCGCCCACGGGCTCGGCGCGGGCGCGGGGGAAGGCGCGGGCGTGTCGAAGATCAACGCAGGCGGCTTGATCACCGGCGCCGCCGCGCTCGTGTTCGCCTCCGCCGCCGATGCGGCAAAGGGCAACGCCGCGGCGGGGGCGAGAAGCTCGTCGCGCTCGATCGCCGCCGTCCGCTCCGAGGGAGGCCGATCGAGCGGCGCGCGTGGCGGCGGCGGCGACGCGAACGGGACGACCGCGTCCGGCGAGGCCGCCTTGAACGGCATCGTGGCCTCGGACGGCGCGCGCTCCTCGCGGGCGAACACCGTCGTCCGGCTCCTCTCCTCGGGCGCCTCGGACGCTTTCGCTGGGGCGTCGAGCGTGACCACCACGCGCCCCTCTTCCTTCTCGCTCCGCAGGGGAATCTGCGCGCGCCACGTCACCACGAGGGCCGCGCGCTCCGTATCGATCACCAGCGTATCGGCCCGCATCGGGATCACGCGTGGCCCCCCTTCGCGCCCCGCGAGCACGGCCTTCGGCTCGAGCCCCGGCAGGCTCGTCACGAGGTGCGCGTGTGTCGGGTGCAGGTTGTCGAGCACGATGCGCTCGTTGCTGCGCAGCACGTCGACCTGCTGATCGGGCGGCGCGACCTGGAAATACGCGATCTCGATGTCCTCCGGCGCGGGCGCGCGCGTGAGATCCGCGGGGCTCCATCGACCTGCGTGACGACCGAGCTTCTGCTGCCGCGAGGGCCAGCGCGCCGCGATCGGACCCCATCCGATCGGCGTCAGCAAATCTCCAGGGCCGCTCACCACCTTGTCGAGCGGCTGCAAATTGGGGACGGCGATGCGGCCCTGCCGATCCCGCGTGTCGGGCCGCATGCCCGCGGGGTTCCACGTATCCGGCCCGCCGCCCGCGCGCTCGTAACGCAAGGACATCCGCGTGATGCGCGGCCCTTCTTGCAGCGCGCCGTCGAGCGTGAAGGCCCGGTCGCAGAACACCTCGATCGATTTATCGATGTCGCCCACGATCATCCGCGCCACGAACGAGCGCACGGGGCGCGCCTCGGGCGCGAAGGCCATGCCCACGAGCACGACGTCGGCGCGTTGCTTGAGCGGGGCGATGTCGCTCGCGGCGCGCAGGCTACGTGTCTCGTCGTCGTCCCAGTGCTCGTCCTGCTCGAGGATCGGATCCTGCTCGGGCGCGAGCTGCGCCTCGGTGGGCACGAGCAAAAACGTCGCTTTGCAGATCACCGTGAGCGCCCACGCGCCGGGACGCGATTGCCAGTGAAGCGAAGCGACGGGGAGCGGGCCTTGAGCGACGACGTCCATGGCCCGTCGACGCTATCACCACGCGCGCAGGGCGAGCACCGCGGCGATCACGACGAGGACCACGATCACGGCCGCGACGGCGACGGCGAGGCCACGCGAGCGCGACGTCGGCGCTTCGACGATCGACGCGGGGGGCATCGGCGCGGGCCTCGGGATCACCACGGTGGCGCCATTCTGCGCGCTCGGCGCCTCGGCTGGAGGCGCTTTGGCTGGTTGTCGCAACGTCGTCGCCTGGTCCGACATCGAGACCTCGCCGAAGGCTTGCCTCGCGGCCTGCTCCAGGGCTCTGCCCTTTTCGGTCCCCTCGACGATCGAGGGCGGACGCTCGGGCGGCGCGACGCCTTGCAGGCGATGAATGCGCTCCACCGAAATGCGCCCCTCCTCGGAGGCGAACGGGAGCAAGAGCCGCGCGAGATCGGCGACCGACGGCGGGCGATCGCTCGGCTTTTTTTCGAGGCATTGCAGCACGACGGCCTCGAGCCCCGCGGGGATCTCGGGCCTCTGCCAGCGCGGCGGGGCGGGCGGATCGCCGCCGATCATCAGGAAAAGCGCGTGCGTCGCGTCCGCCTCGAAGGGCCGCTTGCCGGTGAGGATCTGATACAGGATGACGCCGAGGGCCCAGATGTCGGTGCGCGCGTCGAGCCCTTTGAGCCCGCGGATCTGCTCGGGCGACATGTAGAACGGCGAGCCGATGATCACGTTCGCCGCGGTGAGGCTCGTGTAGAGCGCGCCGCCCCTCGTCGCCTTGGCGAGGCCGAAATCGAGCACCTTCACGAGCGGTGATCCATCGGGGCGCGTGGTGACGAAGATGTTCGCGGGCTTGAGGTCGCGATGGATGATGCCGAGCACGTGCGCCTCGGCGATGGCCTCGGAGGCTTGCAGCAGCGCGTCGACGGCCTGCGCGATGGGCAAGGGCCCGCGCTGCCGCACGATCTCTTGCAGATCGGCCCCCGTGAGCAGCTCCATCACCATGTACGGCAAGCCGGACGCGAGTGTGCCGAGGTCCATCACGCGCGCGACGTGCTCGCTCTGGATCGACACGGCGGCGCGGGCCTCGCGCAGAAATCGCTCCACGGCGTCGTCCTGCTTGGCCGCTTCGGGCAGGAGGATCTTGATGGCGACGCGCTGAGGCAGCGTCGTGTGCTGGGCCTCGACCACGAGCCCCATGCCGCCTTTTCCGATCACGCGCTCGACGCGGTACTTGCCCGCGACGACGTCCCCCAGCTCAGGCGCCTTCGGCTCGGGCGAGGCACCGGCGGGGCTCTTTGGGGCGCTATCGGTGCTCATGCGGGCGGAAAAACTCGTTCTTGCGACGCTAACACACCGACCTTCGGCGACGCACCCGCGGCGAGCGGTAGCGCTCCTTCGCGGAGCCGGCCCTCCGCCCTGGCCGACCGATACGTCCGGTCCCCTCGTACGTCGCGATCCGGCCGCTCGTGCTACGTCCCCCCCATGGACGCACGACCGACCCGCCCTCCCCGCAGGACCGGCCCGATCGAGCTCCGCGACTTCGGACCGAACGGCCTTCGGCTCGGCACCCCGGACGACTGCTACGACGGTAGCCCCTGGGAGCTTCACCGAGGCGAGCTGGTGGAACAAATGAGAGGCGAGGCCACCGACTCCATTGTCATGGCCCTGCTCGCGGCCTTGTTCCGCGTGCATGCCCGGGAGGGACACACGGTCCTCGCCGACATCTACTGCGACCTGACCGACGAGCAGGGCCCCTCGCTCCGCGCGCCCGACGTCGTCGTCGTCAGCGACCTCGCCGCCCCGCGAAACGATGCCTATCGCGGCACGCCGGTGCTCGCGGTCGAGATCCGCGGCACGCAGTCGAAGAAGTACCTCGAAGAGAAGGTGAAGCTTTACCTCGAACACGACTGGCCCGAGGTGTGGATCGTCCACGCCGAGCGGCACGAGGTCGAGGTCCTGCGCCGCGGCGTCGCGTCCGTCGTCTACCGCCCCGGCGCGGAGGTCCCGATGATCCCCGCGCTCGACAAGTACGGGCTCACGACGCTGCCCGTGACCGCGTTCTTCGATCAACGCGAGGTGTCGCGTTACACGGACGAGTGGGTGGAGAAGCGAGGCGAAGCGCGCGGCGAGACGCGTGGGGAAACACGTGGTCGTGTCACGTCGATCGAACGGGTCCTCCTCGCTCGCGGCCTGGTCGTTCCGCCTCTGACGCGCGCGCGCATTGCGACGTGCACCGACATCGAGACGCTCGATCGCTGGCTCATCCTCGCCGCCACCGCCACGAGCGCGAGTGCCTTCGCGAACGCCATCGGCGAACCCGCCTGACCTCGACCCCAAGGTCCACGACCTCGATCACGAACTCTCCGACCTCCACCAGGAGGTCCCACGACCTCCACCACGAGGTCGCCGACTTCGTCCAGGAGGTCCCTCGACCTCCGACACGAGCTCTCCAACCTCCACCACGAGGTCGCTGACTTCGTCCAGGAGGTTGCTGACTTCGTCCACGAGGTCGCTGACTTCGTCCACGAGGTCGCTGACTTCGTCCACGAGGTCGCTGACTTCGTCCACGAGGTCCCACGACCTCCACCACGAGGTCGCTGACTTCGTCCACGAGGTCGGCGACTTCGTCCAGGAGGTCCCACGACCTCCACCACGAGGTCGCCGACTTTGTCCACGAGTTCCCCGACCTCCACCCCGAGGCCCCACGATCCTGCCCGCGCCCCTGCGTGCTCTGCACGCGCCCTCCGTCTACCTGCTAGCCTTGAGGCTCGTTCACCCCGAGGGGCTCGCCATGTCGATGTCGCGTTTGCTTCCTCTTCTTGCACTTCTCCTCGCTGCCGAGGGATGCGCCTCGCAGACGAACACGCAGCCCGCCGGCGCGCCCCCGACGCCCAAGACCGTCACCCGCGAAAACCCGGGCGGGGACGCCGACGATCCCGAGAGCGCCGCCCTCGCCCGGCTCGGCGCCGAGCCCTGGGGCTTTCGCCGCGACTTCTGGAACACCCTCCACGTTCCCCTCGTCGACTGGAAAAACTGGCGCAGGGTCCGCATCTTCGGCCACCCCACACGCGCCTCCTATCGGTACGGCGATGACCACTACGCCGTCGCCTCCATCTGGTACACGACCATCGAAGGCCCGAACGAGCCCGAGGCTTGTCTCGCCAAGTTCATCGATATGGCCACGCCCATCGCCGACGCGAACGGCGTCCGGATCGGCGAGCGTCAACGCGTCCGCATGACACAAAGCGTCGGCGCCGAGATCCGGCCCATGGTCGTCGACCTCGTCGAAGGCAGGCTCGACAGCTTGCTCGGCCGCGACGATTACGTCGGCGCCATCGCCGCCTACCCGTCCTTCCCGGGCACCTGCCTCGTCCAGGGTTTCGCCGTCGTCGCCACCGAGCACCGCGACGCCGCCAAGAAGGTGCGGGATCGATGGGTCGCCGAAGGCGCGAACAAGCTCGTCTGGGAGCGCCACGTCAAAGAGGCACCCGAGCCGCTCACGCGTTAGTCGATCCGCTCGCTCACCCGCTCACGCGAGATACGCGACGACCCGCGCCGCCACGTACGTGACGAGCGTGGCCACCCACAACACGGCGCCTTTTCGGAAGCCTTGCCGATATCCCCAGATCGGCGCGAGCGGCGGCACGACGAGCGCGAGCAGCCCGCGCAGGCGGGACGATCCGTGGAGAATCAGCCTGCCCGCGAGCCACACATGCGTGGTCACGAACGAGGCGAACCCCACGATCAGGAGGACGACGACGGCAACGTCCTTGCCGGACACGCGCCCGAGCCTAGCGCGGGCAGAGCCGACTCGCCTCGACTTCGCAGTCTCCCCGCGTCCTTTCCCACGAACCCGCCGCGATCCCCACGATCGATCCACCTTCGCGGCTCTGTCCCCGCTCCATTTTCACGCTAAGCTCTGCCCGTGCCGAGAAGCCTCCTCCCCGTCCGCGACACAGATCGCCCCGCCTCTCCTCGATCTTCCCTCCTCGACAGACTCCCCGGCTCCCGCGTCGTGCCCGCAGGCCTCGCCCTCGGCGTGATCACGAGCGCCCTCGTGGGCGTCGGCGTCGCCGAGGCCGTCACGGACCCGCCCGACACGTTGCCGCTCTCCGAGGTCAAGCCCGGCATGAAGGGCTACGGGCTCACCGTGTTCTCCGGGACGAACCCCGAGCGCTTCGACGTGGAGGTCATCTCCACGCTCAGGAATTTCCGGCCCAACCAGGATCTCATCCTGATCAAGACGCCGAACCACCCGCGCCTCGACGTCGCCCGCACCGTCGGCGGCATGAGCGGGAGCCCCATCTACCTCAATGGCAAGATGATCGGCGCCTACGCCTACGGATGGCTCTTCGGCGTCGAGCCCATCGCCGGCGTCACGCCCATCAAGTCGATGCTCGAAGAGCTCGCCCGCCCGATGCCGAAGGCAATCATGCCCATCCCCGGCAAGGGCCCCCTGCCTTCTGTCGACGACGACGGCCGCGTCAAGCGCGACAAACACGCCCGCGCGTTCCACGGCGCGCCGGAAAGTTATGACCTCCAAGGACACGCGACGCAGCTCGCGTCCCGCGCGGCGAGCCTGCTCGCGCCGCCCGAGGGCAGCGCGCTCGCCCGCGCCTCGACGCCCATCATGCTCGGCGGGCTCGCGGGATCGTCGCTCAAGATCGCGCAGAACCTGCTCGGGCCGATGGGGATGGAGCCGCTCCAGGCGGGCGGCGGCACGTCGACGAAGCCCCCGGCCGACGCGCCCACGAAGTTCGTCGATGGCGGCGCGATCGGCGTCGAGTTGATCCGTGGCGACATCTCCGCGATGGGCCTCGGCACGGTCACGCGCGTGAGCGGCGACAAGCTCGTCGCCTTTGGTCATCCCATGCTCGGCGGCGGCATCGAGGCATTGCCCACGGCCGTCGCGCGCGTGCACTGGATCATGGCGAGCCAGAACCGGAGCTTCAAGATCGGCGAGTCCGTGCGCTCCGTCGGCGCGCTCGTCAACGATCGTCAGGCCGCGATCGTCGTCGACGCGGGCGTGAAGGCGCCCGTCTTCCCGATGAAGGTCACGATCACCGCGCCCGGCGGCGTCCCGCACCCGACGTGGAACCTGGAGGTCGCGCAGGATCAATTCCTCTCGCCCACGTTCGTCGCGATGGCGATCGGCAACGCGTTCGAGACCTCGGCCTCCGAGCGCAACGACCTCACCTACCGCGCCACGAGCAAGCTGAAGATCGGTCGCTGGGGAACCATCACGCTCACGGACTTCGGCGCCGGCAGCGGCAATCCGCCCGGCGCCGAGGACTTCGTGCGCGGCCGCCTCGTGCGCGCGGTCGGCTCGCTCATGAACAACCCCTGGGAGCCGGTGTCGATCGAAGGCATCGAGACCGAGGTCAAGGTCTCCTACGAGCGGGATGTCGTGACCTTGCGCGGCGCGAAGATCCTCGAACCGGAGATCGACGCGGGCGCGAAGGTGCACATCCAGCTCGAATTGCAGCGCTACCAGGGCAAGACCGAGACGAAGATCATCGAGGTCGACGTGCCCACGGAGCTCGCGGGCCGCGAGGTCGAGATCGAGCTCGCCCCCGGCTACGAGGTGGAGCGCCCGCTGCCCTCGCCCGAGAACGTCGCGCAGCTCGTGGCGAACCTGCCGAACCAGACCTTCGATCCGGAGAGCATCGTGGCCTCGTTCCGGCTGCGCGAGAACGGCGCCGCCTACAAGGGCAAGCTCGCCTCGCGCCTGCCCGCCGGCGCGCTCGACACGCTCCGATCGAGCGTCGACTCCGACTCGGCCGAGGTGTTCGTCGCGCAGGTGCAGACCGCCGTGCCGCTGAAGCAGTTCCTGATCGGTCGCGACGTCGTGCGCGTGAAGGTCCGCAACGTCCTGCGCTGACCCCCTCACCCCCATCCCCTCTGAAGCCCATCATCTCTCGCCGTCCGAAGAAAGCCCCACGCATGACATCCCTCTCTCCTGGAAAGCTCGCGCGCCTCGGCATCGGCGCGCTCGTCCTCGCCGCCGCCGTCGTTCCCGCGAAGACGGCCTCCGCCGTCGGCACCCGCACCTTCCAGCTCGACACGATCGACGAGCTGAAGGGCGGCGATCTGACGGGCGTGAGCGTCGACTCGAACGGCAACGTGCGCGCGGGCCTCACGCTCGGCTCGATCCCCGTGCAGGACGCGAGCAGCGTGTGGAGCTCGGTCGTGCTGCCCGACGGCTCGGTGCTGCTCGGCACCGGCAGCGACGGCAAGATCTTCAAGGTCTCCGGCGGCAAGGCGACGCTCGTCGCGACGACGGGCGCGATGGCCGTGAGCTCGCTCGTCCTCGCCTGGAACGGCGACGTCATCGCGGGGACGTTCCCCGACGGCAAGCTCTATCGATTGCCCGCGGGCGGCGGCAACGGCGGCCCCGCGGCGGCGTTCGGCGATCTGCCGGGCGCGGAGGACGTGTGGGCCCTCGCGTACGACGCGAAGTCGAAGTCGCTCTACGCGGCGACGGGGCCCGAGGGGAAGGTCTTCCGCGTCGATCAAGCCGGCAAGGCGCAGGTGCATTTCGACAGCGACGAGGCGCACATCGTCTCGCTCGCGGTCGCCGACGACGGCACGGTCTACGCGGGCTCGAACGGCAAGGGCCTGCTCTACAAGATCACGGGCCCGGGTCGCGCGACGGTCGCGTACGACTTCGACGCCGACGAGGTGAAGGCGATCGCGTTCGGCAAGAACGGCGCGATGTTCGTGGTGGCGAACAAGATGGGCGAGAGCTTCGCGCCGCCGAAGCGCAACCGCACGAGCTCGGCCGGCCCGCAGTCGACGCGGCCCGCGAAGCCCGGCAAGGGCATGCTCTACCGCTTCGGCAAGGACGGCATCGCCGAGCAGCTCCTCACCGACAACGACACGCACTACGTCTCGCTCGCGATCGACGAGAGCGGCGCGCCGTACGTGGGCACGGGCGCCGAGGGGCGGCTCTACACGGTCGACGACGCGCACGTCGCGAGCCTCGTCGCCGACACGGACGAGCGCCAGATCGGCGCCGTCGTGGTGAGCGGCAAGCAGCGCTTCCTCGCGACGACCGACCCCGTGGTGTTCCGCGAGATCAAGGGAACGGGCGGCGCCGACGCGGTGTGGACGAGCAAGGTGCTCGACGCAGGCCTGCGCGCGACGTTTGGTCGTCTCGCGTGGCGCTCGGAAGGTCAGCTCGAGCTGTCCACGCGCAGCGGCAACACCGAGACGCCCGACGCGACGTGGAGCGCGTGGTCTTCAGGCCTCGGCGCGCCCGGCGACGTGCAGAGCCCGCCGGGCCGCTACGTGCAGATCCGCGCGCGGTGGGGCCGCGACCCGAAGGCGGTGCTGCGCGAGGTCACGCTCTACTTCGTCACGGACAACGCGCGCGCGGTGATCACCTCGATCGACGCGACGGCGAAGAACAGCGGCAGCAAGAGCGCCAAGATGGGCATCGTCGCCTCGGGCGGCGAGTCGCCGCGGCCGTCGAGCTCGGTCAAGCTCTCGTGGCGCGTCGACAACCCTGATCAAGACGACCTGCGCTACCGCGTCTCGTACCGCCTCGAAGGCCAGAACACGTGGCGCAGCGTGCAGAAGCCGGGCGAGAAGCTCACGCGGCCCGAGCTCGACTGGGACACGACGGGCCTGCCCGAGGGCCCCTACCGCATCCTCGTCGAGGCGACGGACGAGCTTTCGAACCCGCCCGACCGCGTGCAGAAGCACTCGCTCGAATCGGCCACGGTCCTCGTCGACAACACGCCGCCCGTCTACAAGGCGCTCGCCATCCAAGGCCGCAAGCTGAAGGGCGAGGTCGTCGACGGCCTCGGCCCCATCGCCCGCATCGAGGTCTCGATCGCCGGCTCCGACGAGTGGCGCCCGCTCTTCCCGAGCGACGGCGTCCTCGACGAGCCCGCCGAGGCCTTCGAGGTCGACATCGCGTCGATCGTGCCGCCCGGGGCGCACATCGTGGCCGTCCGCGCCTACGACAGCGCCGGCAACCTGGTCACGCGCGACGTCGAAGCGAAGTAACCCGACGACGCCCTGACGCTCTTCCCGCGCCTGTCGACGGAGCGGGAAGAGCCGGGTGCTGTGCCTCGACCTCGCGCCACGACACGGGCGTCATATCTCGACGCCGAAGCCTCCCACCTCCTCTGTGCCCCGCGGGGCGTTCGTGCTGCATCCGCGGGCGGGAGGCGGGATCCTGACGCGTCGATCCCGTGCGTGGAGAGGCCGCGGCACGGGACGTGAATGAGGGGTGGTGATAACCTCGGGCATTCCTTCCCGCGCTCGCACCCCTCCTTGCCATGGCCTCTACGAAGCGCTCCCCCCACTCCCTTCACCTCCTCTCTTTCCTCGTGGCCACGTCTGTCCTCGGCGTCGCGTGTAGCCTCCAGGTCGACGCCAGTTATGAGCGTTCGAACGAGGTGAACTACGACTCCGGGTCCTCCGGCGGCAGCGAAGCAACAGGGCCGACGACGAGCGACGGCGTCGGCGGGACGGGCGGGAACACCGGAGGCGGCGGCATCGACTTTCCCCCGCCGAACCCGCCGCCCGACGGCAACACGTCGTACACGCACCTCTGCGGCGCGGGGTGCATGTCGAGCGAGAGCGCGCTCGGCTGCGGCGTCGCGATGAACCCTGACGGCACGCCGCAGGTGGCGTGTCAAATCGTGCCGACCCCGAACGGCGCGTCAGCCCAGTGTTTGACGCCGGGCACCTTCCAGGCCGGCGACCCGTGCACGAAGGGGAGCGACTGCGCGCCGGGGCTCGGCTGCGCGCTCACCGGGTCGAGCGTGGGCTCGTGCAGGCCCTACTGCTGCGGCGCGGTCGAGGCGTGTCCCGAGGACACGTACTGCGCGCCCGCGCCGATGGCGGACGACACGATGAACGCCACGCCGCTCTCCATCCCCGTGTGCATCCCCGCGACGGAGTGCACGCTGCTCGACGACACGTCGTGCCCCGAGGGCCTGACGTGCACGATCGTGCGCGAGGACGGCACGACGAGCTGCGTGGCGCCGGGCGCGAGCGGGCTCGACGGCGCCTGCCCGTGCGCCGCGGGCTACCTCTGCGTGGCCGCCTTCAAGAAGTGCCTCGCGCTCTGCCACACGGGCGGCAACGACTGCCCCGAGGGCATGTTCTGCCAGGGCGGCGCGAACAGCTACCCCGACGGGATCGGCGTCTGTGTGAAGTAGTGTGATCGAGCGGGCCGGACGGAGCGCCGCGCAAAGACGCGTGGCATCCTGCCGCGCGTGCAGCGCTCCCTCCTCCAGTACGCGATCTTCCTCGTCGTCTTCGCCCTGCTCGTGGGCGCGATCCACTACTACCTCTGGCACCGCCTGCTGCGCGCGCCGGCGCTGCACCAGCGCGTGCAGACCTGGGGGAAGCGCTTGCTCGTCGCGCTCGGCGTCGCGCTGCCCGTGTCGATGTTCCTCGTGCGGCTCTTGCCGCGCTCGGCGGGCGCGCTCGTCTCGTTCGTCGTGTACACGTGGATGGGCGTGGCCGCGCTGCTCGTCTCGACGCTGCTCGTCAGCGAGCCGATGCGCGCCGCGGTGCACGCGCTCTCGAAGCTCGCCTCGCGCCCGCTCGACGAGGCGCGGCGCAAGTTCCTCTCGCGCACGATCGCCGGTTCGGCCGGCGTGATCACGTTCGGCCTCGCGGGCTCGGGCGCGGCGGAGGCGCTCGGCGAGGTCGCGGTGCGCAAGGTGAACGTCGCGCTGCGCAGGTTGCCGCAGGAGCTTTCGGGCCTGCGCATCGTGCAGCTCACGGACGTACACGTGGGCCCGACGATCGGGCGCGCGTGGCTCGCGGAGATCGTCGGCCGCGTGAACGCGCTCGACCCGCACGTCGTCGTCATCACGGGCGACCTCGTGGACGGCTCGGTCGAGGCGCTGCGCGAGCACGTCGCGCCGCTCGGGGATCTGCGCGCGAAGCACGGCGTCTACTTCGTCACGGGCAACCACGAGTACTACTCGGGCGTGGAGGCATGGATGGAGGAGCTCGGCCGCATCGGCGTGCGCGTGCTGCGCAACGAGCACGTGTCGATCGGCGAGGGCGCGGCGAGCTTCGACCTCGCGGGCGTCGACGACTGGACGGGCGGCTCGTACGTGAAGGGGCACGGCCCCGACATGGCGAAGGCCGTGGCGGGCCGTGATCCGAACCGCGAGCTCGTGCTGCTCGCGCACCAGCCGCGCCAGATCTTCGAGGCCGCCGCGCACGGCGTGGGCCTGCAGATCAGCGGCCACACGCACGGCGGGCAGATCTTCCCCGCGACGATGTTCGTGCGGCTGCAGCAGCCCTTCGTCGCGGGGCTCGATCGCCTCGGCGAGACGCAGATCTACGTGAGCCGCGGGACGGGCTACTGGGGCCCGCCGATGCGCGTGGGCGCGCCCGCGGAGATCACGCTCCTCGAACTACAGTCCGGCGCAGCAAGCTGAAGATGCGCGCGCCAAGCTCGGGAGCGCGGAAGGGCTTGACGACGTAGTCGTCGGCGCCGCTCGCGAACGCTTCGACCATGTCCTGGCTCGAAGCGTTCGCCGTCAAGAACAGGACCGGCAGCGTGACGTTGAGGTCGCGCCGGATCATCCGGCAGAGCTCGATGCCCGTCATCTTCGGCAGGTTCCAGTCGAGCACGAGCAGATCGAAGTTCTCGCGCTGCACGGTCTCGAGCGCTTCCTCCGCGCTCGTGCGGGTCGTGACGACGAGGCCCACGGCTTCGAGCATCGCGCTCACGACGTCGCGAATGTCGGGGTCGTCGTCGACGACGAGGATCTGCGCGCCTTCGCCGGCGCGCGGCGGCCACGAGCGCGGCAGGCTCGGCGGCAGCTCGATGTCGGGCTGCGAGGCGCGCGCCGGCGGCCGCGACGAGGGGCGATGGAACGCCTCGATCGCCGCGAAGTCCGCGAGCCTGCGCCAATCGCGAGGTTCGAACGCGAGGAGAGGACCCTCGAGGCCGATCGTGGCGCGCGCCGCCGCGGACGTGGCCCGTCTCTCCGGACCGACGTCGAAGATGGCGAGCACCCACTCGCCGTCTTCCACCGATTCGCCGGAAGGAAGCCCGAGCTCGAGCTCGGAATCCCCGGCCGAACCGATCATCTGCTCGAACTGCCGAGGGTCGGGAAACCGATAGCAGATGCTCCGCACGCGCACACGCTACACCCAGTTCGCCCAAGGGGCTACGGGGCTAGCGCCTGACGAACGGTCCGACTAAGCTCGCGCCGCGATGGCCCTACTGCGATGGTCGCCTCTCCTCTTGGCTCTCCTCGGGAGCGGCGGCGCCTGTCATGGTTCGTCCGACCGGAGTGAACCGAAACCCGCCCCCTCCGCGACGCCGGATCCGAGCGTCGCGGGGATCGAGCTCGGCCAGCTCACGCCGCGGGAGCGGCGCGATTGGACGGCGCAGGTCTCGACGCTGCTCGCCCCTTGCGCGGAGACGCCGGTCCCGATCAGCCAGTGCATCCAGGAGAAGCGGCCCTGCAAGGCGTGTTTTCCCGCGGCGCAGTTTCTCCTGAAACAGGTGCAAGCCGGGCGCAGCAAGCAAGAGCGCGAGGAAGCGTACACGGCTCGTTTTGATCCGAAGAAGGTCCGCACGCTGGTGACCGACGGCTCCCCCGAGCTTGGTCCTCCCGACGCGCCCGTGACGATCGTGGAGTGGGCGGACTTCGAGTGCCCCGCGTGCCGCGCGTTTTACCCGGTGGTCGACGACCTCGTGAAGCGGTTCCCGGGCCAGGTCCGCGCCGTCTACAAGTTCTACCCGCTGGGCAGCCATCCCCACGGAGAGATTTCCGCGCGCGCGGCGAACGCGGCGTTCAAGCAGGGCAAGTTCTGGGAGATGCACCATCTCCTCTTCGACAACCAGGATCGGCTGGAGCAGTCGGACCTCGAACGGTACGCGAAGAAGCTCGAGCTCGACGTCGCGAAGTTCCGCGTGGAGATGAACTCGGACGACACGAGCGGGCGCATCGAGAAGGACAAGAAGCAAGCCGACGGCGTGGGTCTCCAGGGCACGCCCACGGTCTTCATCAACGGCCGTGAGGTGGAGCTCGGCAAACTCACGGACCTCTACGGAGACCTCGAGGAGTGGATCAAGCTCGACCTCGAGCTCGCGGGCATCAAGCCGGCCCCGGCGCCCGCGAAGCCCGGAGGTTCGGCGATCCCCGTAGCAGGTTCGGCCGCGCCCGCAGCAGGTTCGGCGATCCCCGCGGCGGGTTCGGCGGTGCCTGCCGCCGGCTCCGCGATCCCCGCGGCTAGCTCGGCGGCTCCCGCGACGGGTCCCGCGAAGAAATGAAGGTCGCCGATCCCTGCGGCTGTTTCCCGACCGGGAGGCACTACCCCGGCATCGCGCATCTGCTCAAGGTGCGCGCCGTCGGCGTCGCCTCCGAGCTCGACGCGAGCGCGCCGTGGATCGATCTCCCGATCGCGTTCCTCGACGTCGAGACCACGGGTCGCAACGCCGCGCAGGATCGGCTCGTCGAGGTCGCCGTCGTCATCGGCCTGCGCGGCGACGTGATCGCGCGCCATAGCTGGCTCGTGAACCCCGGCCGCCCGATCCCCGCCGAGTCCACCGCGGTGCACGGCATCCGCGACGAGGACGTCGCCGGAAAGCCCGCGTTCGCCGAGGTCGCAAACGAGATCCTCGCGACGCTCGCGGGCGCGATCCCCGCCGCGTACAACGCCGTCTTCGACCGCGGCTTCATGCTCGCCGAACTCGAGCGCGCCTCGGTTCGCCCGGAGAACCCTCCGCCCGCGATGCGCCGTGAGGTCGACTGGATCGATCCGCTCACGTTCGCGCGTGAGCTCTACAAGCACGAGGGCAGCCGCGCGCTCGGCGACATGGCCGCGCTGCTCGGCATCGAGCTCGTCAACGCGCACCGCGCCACCGACGACGCCGAGGCCGCGCTGCGCGTGCTCTACGCGCTCGCCAAGGACTCGCGTGTCCCGCGCGCCTACGGCAGCTTCATCCAGGAGCAGCGCCGGCTGCTCCGCATACAGGACGAGGCCCGCGCGCGCTGGCGCAAGCCGAGCTAGGGTGAGCGCGGAAGACAAGAAACGACGCCTGCCGCTCGTGCAGGCGGGCCCGCCGCCGGACGAGCCGGACGCCGAGGATCGGCCGCCGTGGCACTGGTCCGGGATCGGCGCGGTCGCGACGTTCCTGGTCTGGCTGCCGCTCGCGGCGATCGCGGCGAAGCTCGGCGCGCGGCTCGTCGATCAAGCCGAGCTCGGCGTCCCCGCGCCGGCGGACGCAAAACTCGCGGTGCCGCTCTCGGCGCAGCTCGCGTTCATCGGCCTGCAGCTCGTGGGGTTTTTGATCGCCACGCTCGCGGGTGGATTTCTCGTGGGTCGGTTCGGCGGCAAGGCGGGGCCGAAGGAGGGCGCGGTGGGCGGATTCGTCGCGGCCGCCCTCGCGTGGGCGCTCGCAGCGGCGGCGCCCACGCCGGGCCCCGGCGCCCCGATCTGGGCCGCGCTGCTCGTCGTGCTCGGCGGGCTGGGCGCGCTCTTCGGCTTTTTGGGCGCCCGCCTGGGCGTCGCGCGCCGTCATCCCGCCGAAAAGCAGGCTCCACAACGTCACGATTGACCCGGCCAAACGAGTTTTCTCCTCGTCGGCGGAGTGATCGTACGGTCATTCTCCATTGTGGACGGAGCGGCGGGCGCGCCTCGTCGTGGCTGTGCTGTAGGCGGCGAAGGGCTTTTCCGACGCCGAAAGTCCGTGGTACCATGTCCCCCCATGAATGCGAGCGCCAGCCGCGCGGCCGAGGTCGCGCATGCGATGTCCCAGTGCATGAACCTCCTCTTCATGTTCGCGGCGCCCCGCGTGTTCGCCTCCGTCCGATCGGCCAGCCCCGAAGCGCTCGCCTCGGCGACGGAGACGCTCCGCGCGTTCGTGCGCACGGCAGAAGGGATCCGGTCTCGGAACGGCTCGCTCTCGGGCGACGTCGGCCGCGTGATCGAGGCGGCGACGCTCGTCGAGGAGATCTGCGACGCGCTGCCGGGGGGTGCTCCCATCGAGGAGCAATTGCCGCCCGGGGTCGTCGAGCCGGCGCGGCGGACGCTCGCCGTGCTCGGGTTCCCCGGTCCGCGTGAAGGCTGGGACGAATTCGAAGGCTTCTTCGTGCCGACGCCGCCGATGCCGAAGGCCTGAGGTCAGCAGCCTCGTTGCGCCTCGGCCTCCCCGCGGGGCCGCAAGATTCCGCTCTTCAAGCAGCCAGCCAGATCGATACGACCGTCCTTGCGGAGCGGAATCGGCACGATGCCGGCCCGCACCACGAGCCTGTAGGCCTTCACGTCGTAACGCGGCCAGATGGCCGTGATCCGGGAGATGTCGTCCGAGAGCTCGATCCACTCCCCGGCGCGCAGCGTGATGTCGGGCAATTCGAGGGGACCTCCGAGGCGTACGGTCCAGCGCGTGGGCAAGAGAGCGTCGCCGGGCCAGCATTGAAACCGGCTACCCACGGGAAAACGACGGCCGGCGGCGCGCCCGTCCTTCGCCAGCGTGAAGCCCATGAGCTCGCCCTCTTCATTGAACGACAGCACGTCGCGCCCGTTCACCCAGGTCCCGTCGATCTCCACCTCCGATTCGAAGGCGCCGCGCAAGCTCGACAAACGCCCCGAGGGCGTGAAGACGAGGCTCGCCCCCGGGCGGATCGTCTTTCCGAGCAGCGGAATCGGCCCGCCGAGCACCACCTCGTGCAGCCGGTCTTCGCGGCGTGGATCGAGGAAGCGGTCTTCATTGAAATGGAACATCGACCCCGGCGGGACCTCGACCTCGCCGACGTAGACGGGGGAGACGGATCGGACCCGTCGAAGGCGGCCTCGGTCGTCGCGAATCGCTCGGACGAGGTCGAACGCGCCCATCTGCGGGCCGAGCCTGAAGTTGCGGAGCTCGGGCGGCACGGGCACGCTCGCCGCGGCCGCGCGCATGGCTTCGAGCGCGTCCACGAGCCTCGCGTGCAGACGAACGAGGCGCGTCTGGCCGAACCGAGGCCCGAACACGTCAGACTCGTTGTCGAAGCCGGGATCGGCGTACAGCTCGCGAATGACGAGCCCCCGGAGCTCCGCCACGTCGAGGTCTTGATGAAGGTCGATGTTCGCGTCGAGCAAGGAATGTCGCCGGTGGACGGGGACGAGCCAGAAGCGGTAGAGCGTCAAGCGAATGCCGTCCGGCCCGATCCGGATCGAATACCGGCAGCCCACGCACAACGTGACGACGATCCCGAGCCCCCCGAGGACCCAGGCCGAAGGCAGGGAGAGGAGCACCGCGAGAAGCCCCCCGAACACGAGCGCACCGGCGCCTCCGAAGAGCGCGCCGGTCTCGTCGAATCCCGCGCAGTGTGTCTCGCCATCGATTGTCCAGACGAACATTGTTCCGAGGCAAACTATAGGCTCCGCGACCACGTTTGACAACCTCGACGTTTGTCCCGGGTCGGTTTTTTTTCAACGGGTGTGTCCCAGGGCAAACCCTGGGTACGTCCGGCCGAACCTGCCCGAAGCGGACGCGCAGCCCCCCGGGGCCGGCCGGGCGGCGCGTGGCGCGGACGGCGGCGCCGCGATAAGCTCGGGGCATGTTGCCCCCGTGGGAGCACCCCGACTGGTACGACCTGCACGACACCACCTTCACGGCCGGGCCCGAGCGGGAGCCCGAGCACTACCGCGAGCTCGTGCTTTCGCTCCCGCCGCTCGACGCCGACGACCACCTCGTCGACGTCGGCGCCGGTACGGGCAAGCTGACGCGCCTCATCGCCGCGGCGTACCCCGAGCTCGGCCGCATCACGCTGGTCGAGCCGAACATCCAGAAGATCATCCGCGCCGAGCGGTCGCTCGCGGAAGCCCTGACGCGCTCCTCGACACGCATCAAGTCGATCGCGCAGGGGCTCGGCGAAGGGGGGCTCGCCATCACGCCGCTCGCCACGGTCGCCACGGTGGGCAGCGTGCTCATGCCCATCATGGAGCTGCGCGGCGGGACACTCCGCGACGGGCTCGCGTGGCTCGATCGCGCGCTCGAAGAGCTCGCGGCCATGCTCGCGCCGAACGGGACCTTGTTCCTCGTCGAGACGCTCGGCGCGCCCTGGGCTCGCGGCGGCCTCGACGGGCCCGTGCGCAGGCTTCAGCTCCCCGAGCTGGAAGAACGCCTCGACGTAGCAGGCCTCTCGTCGATCGAGTGCACGTACCGCTTCCGCGACCGCGTCGTGCTCCGCGCCCAGCCGGGCATCGACGAGGGGGACGGCAATGCGACGCGGGTCATGATGAACGCAGGGTTGTCCGCGCGCGGCTGAATACAGGGGCAAACCTGGCGATCGAGCGTCGTCGGATCGACGAGGCGCTCGGGCCCTACGGAGGGAACCAGACCCGCGCCGCGGAGATGCTGGGAATGCCGCGGCCGCGATGGAAAGGATAAGGGGGGTGCGAAGGGCGCCCGGCCGTCAATGGCCGTTCGTCACGGCAATCCAGGCGGCGAGATCCTGTGGGGAGAGGTCGAGAACAGCGTCGCCGACCCAGGCGGCGAGGCGTCCGATCGAACTCGCGGTGGCGCGAGGTGACCTGGGTCTCGAGCACGGTCGCGGTGAGCGGTCCCTCGCAGCCGCGCAGGCCGCGCGCCGGAATGCTACTTGCCGTGCCCCGGCCCGAGCACGAGCTCCATCTTCGCCACCGGGTCGAAGTTCTCGACGTGCGGCGGGTGATGGCATTGCGAGACGCACGATTGCGGATCGGGCTTCAGGATGATGAGCCCCTCCGCATCCGGCTTCCTCGCGTGGAGCGACCCCGGGCCGTGGCACTCCTCGCATTGCACGTCCTTGAGCTTGTCCACGAACGTGACCGTCGAGCCGCCGGGTTTGTCGTAACCCGTGACGTGGCAGCTCACGCAGTCGAGGTTGAACTCCTTGAAATCCTTCTGCAGCGTCGCGTACGCCTTCGCGTGCGCCGTCCCGTCGTAGACCTTGCGCTCCTCGTCGTGGCAAACCGTGCACGCCTCGATGCCGATGAAGGTCGCCTTCCCCGCCGCCGCGGCCACGGGCTTGCGGTCGGCGAACGCCGTGCGGTTGTGCTCGTTCACGCGCTTGTAGTAATCGACGAGCTTCGTCGCCATCGTCGGGTCAGCGCCGAGCTTTTCGCGCACCTCGACGAGCTTGTACCGGAAGAAGCTGCCCTTCGGCGAAGGCATCGGCTCTTCGAGCTTCGCCCGCTCGGCGCGCAGCTTTTCGAGGTCGGATTTGCGCGCGGCGAGATCCTCGGCCTTCACCTTGCCGCCCTTTTCCCACGATTGAATGCGCGTCTCGAGGTCACGAATGCGGCCCGCGAGCGAGACGAGTTCCTCGGCCCGCTCGATGCCGCTCGCATCCGCGAACGCGAGGACCTCCGAATCCCGCGCCCGCACGTAAAGATCCACGACGCCCACCGTTTGCAGGTGGTTCGAGGTCTCCACGACGAGCGTCGAGCCCACGCGCATCGGCGGCTTCGGCGCGTCGTTGTTGTGGTCGGTCTCCTGCGGTTTGCCGAGCACCAGCACCGCGAGCTCGGGAATCGCGTCCGCGAGCCGCAGCGCCTCGCCGCGCGGGATCGCCGCGAGCCCCACGAGCACGCGCGCGCCCTGCTTTTTCGCCTCCGCGACCCCCGCCTTCATCGCGTCGACCGCGGGCTTCGTGCTGATTCCGTCGGGGAGCTTCCCCGCGCGATCCCGCGGCTCGGCCACGCCGATGATCCCCACCTTCACGCCCGACACCTCGCGCACCACGACGCCCGTCACGCCGGGCACGCCGTCCACGTTCCCCGCGAGCAGCGCCGATCCCGCGGCCGACACGTACTTCGTGAGCGCCTCGCCGCCCGCCGCCCAGTCGTTCAAGCCCGGCGCCCACGCCACGAGCCCAAGCTCTTTCGCCGCCGCCGCGAGCGTCTCCGCCTTCCACGACTGCTGCGTCACCTCCTCGGGCCGGAGCGTCGGCTCGCCGAAGAGCATCGGGCCCGCGCCGAGCACCAGGCTCGCAGGCACGGCGGCCGACTCCGCGCGGAGGAACGCCGCCAGGTGATCGACGCCTCCGAGCTGATCCTTCGTGCAACCACACGGCTCGATCGCGCCGGCGACCGTGCTCAGGAGGTAAAGGCGTACCGTCGGCTGCGCAGGGACCGCGTCCTCCTCGGCCGTGACGGCAGGAGGCGTCCGGCACCCCTGACACGCGGCCACGGTGGCTCCGAGGACGAGGGACACGATGAGAGCCGTGCTGGGAAGCGCGCGAGGCATCGGACGGCTTGTAGCACAGCGCGCGACGCTTCGTCGCCGGCCGGCCGCCGCGCCGCTCAGCCGCGCGAGCGCCGGGACGACTTCGGCAGCGCCGCGTATTCGTGGCCGAAGACCTTCCGATCGAGCGTGCGGCCCCGAGCATCCCGCATCGAAACGCGCCAGCGGACGTGCACGCGTTCGCCGAGGTCGAGCGTCGGCCCCCACACGGTGTGGTGGGCGAGCACGCGCGAGGGCAAGCGAATACGTTGGCGGCCCACGTGGACGTCGCCGTCGGCAATCACGACGACGTCGCCCTCCCCGAGCACCTCGTGGCTCGTATCCTCGAGCGCGTAATGCAGCGTCGTCGGCACGTGGGCGCGCCCTTCGATCGAATAACGCACGGTCGCAGAGAGGCGCGTCCCCGCCGCGACGCCGAGGATGCTTCCTTTGCCGACGCCCGCGGCGCCCTGGCACCGCGCGAGTGGAAAATCCCCGAATGGTCCCATGCGGACGGGGACGTGGGTCGCATGCCACCGTCGCTGCAAAATCGCCTGCGACTCGTCGAGCGCCCGCATATCCGAAATGTACTTCGCACCCTGAAACTCCAGATCCCCGTCGGACGTCTGCAGCGCTTCGAGCAGGGCCCCGGTGAAACGCGCGCGTCCCTCCCCCTCGGTCCCGACGCCGATCCGCGTCGCCCGCGCCGCCGCGACCCGCAGGCCTTTGCGCGCCCTCGCCACCGCCTCGACCCATTTCGGCACGACGTCGTCATCGGAGACGGCCCCCACCACGAGATCGAGGACGAAAAGCACGGACGGCGCGGGCACGCGCTCGAAATGGCGAGCGAGCGCCTCGACGCCAATGCACCCATCCGCGACGTGAAGCCCCTTGTCCGTGGCCCGGCCGGAGAAATACACCACGAAGAACGGTGTGCTCTCGCGGGACGCCGCATCAAATGCGCCGTTGACGGCCTTTTTCGTGGCGTCCTCGCCCACGAGGCACGTCGCGACGGTGCCCGTGGGCCCGAGCGCCCCCGTGAACAGGCGAAACACGTCGAGCGCATTGGTCTCTTCGCACCCGAGCTGCGAAACGCCGGGCACCCCGAGGCAAACGACACGATGACTGGCGCTGGGCGGAGCCATGACGACTTCCCTGGCGCGCGAGCACGCCCGAGCAGCACGTCCGGGCGAGGCGCGACCTGGACCGGATACTGAACGAAGTTTCAGTTCATGTCAACCGGCGCGCGATCCAGGTTCGGCACAGGATCCACTGCGGAAAAACGCCTGCAGTTCCAAGGGGACGAACAGGCGCTACGTTGGATGGGATACGTTCTTCGAGGCGCCTCGACCGGAGTGAACAGGGTTCGGTTGTTCAGTAGTACAGCGGGGGCCTCCGGTCGAGGCGGGCGGGCGATGGATCAGGCCGCTTTTCCGGGCTTCTTGTCGTGGTGACGGCCCTTTTTCTTGTCGTGGCCGCCCTGCTTGAGGCCCTTCGCGAGCTTGCGCACCTCCTGGGCCTCGTCCTTCGTGACGGTGCCGTCCTGCGCGGCGCGCTTGACGGCGGCGCGGACCTCGGTCGCGCTCGCGTCGAAGGCCTTGCGGCGCGCGGCGCGGTCGGCCTCGGGGAGGTTCTTCTCCTTCATGTGGCTCTCCATGCGTCCGCGGGCCTTCTCGATGCGCTTCTCCACGTGCTTCGTGAACTGCTCGGCCGGGATCGGGAAGGCGATGCGTGGCTTCTTGCCGGCCTCGTCCTTGGCCTTGGCGCCGGCCGGGGCGCTGCCCTCACCCGCGAAAGCGACCGTGGGTGCGGCGGCGAAAGCGAGGCAAAGAGCGACGGCGAGGGGGCGGAAGAACGAGGGGACGTACGTCATGGCTGGCTCCTTGGGACAGCGCCTTGTCTCGGCGCTCGCGAGGAGGAATTGCACGCACCGTGCCGAGCCCGTTCGCGCGACATATCCGCGATTTTCGCGGGAAATCGGCTGCGGAGGAGTCGCCGCGGGGGCGACGTGCGGAGAGTTCGGTGCGGCGCGGGCTCCGCACCCGCGCGCGGGACGTCAAAACACGGGCGGCGCGAAGGGGAGGATCGTCTTCAGGTCCTTGTCGTTGAAGCGGAGCTGAAGGCCGATGAAGTAATCACGCCGGTCGGCGTTCAAGATGTCGTCCACGCCGCCGAGGAGCCACAGTTTGCGGATGAACTCGTACGCGAGCGCGACCCTCCAGCGCGGCGAGACCTGCTCGCCGAAGCCGAAGAGGTCCTGGCGGAGCTCGAATCGATCGTCGAGCAGGTGCAAGTCGAGGCCGATGCCGCCGGTCGACTCCTTGATGCCAAAGCGGCCCGTGAAGGGGCCAAATCGCTTGGCGAACTGGAACGAGAAGCGGAAGGCGTTCGTCGTGACCGTGCGGACCTCGCGGTAATGCGGCGGGTCGTTCGGGTTTGTCGTGTCCACGTCGATCTGCTCGAACGTGGTGAGGCCGCGCGGGTCGTTGACGAGCTCGATGAGGTAATACTTGTCCTCGGACGGCTGGAGGCGCAGCTCGACGTAGCTCTTGATGGTGTTCGCGAGGAAGTTGTAATCGGTCCGCAGGCCGACAATGGTCTGCAGCCGGCCCATGCCGCCGACGAGGTCGCCGACGTCGCCGACGGCGCTCTCGACCTCGTTGATGAGCGTCTCGTCCTTCGAGAGCTTGCCGAGCGTGCCCTCGCCCCGATCGATCCGCGCCGCGACGTTGTCCGCATGGGCGAGCGCGCTCTCGAGCGAGCTCGTCGCCTTGTCGATGCGCGTCGCCGCGTTCCGGAGCTCGCCCCCTTTGCCGTTCTCGCCGGGCGCGCTCGTCATCTTGCGGACGTCGCCCGTCACCTGCCGCAGGTTGTCGAGGATCGCGTTGATGTTCGGCTGCGAGTTCTGCGTGATCGTGTTGATGTTGTTGATCGTGTCACGGACCGCCGTGCGGTTCTCTTTGACGGTCTCGTTCAGCGCCTCGGTCACCTCGGCGAGGTTTTTCAGGATCTTTTCGAGCTGATCCTTGCCCGTGTCGCTGCCGACGGTGCCCTTCAAGGACTCGGTCACCGTTTTGACGTCCTTCAGGATCTCCGAAACCTGCCCCTGCAAGGACTGGATCGAGGGTTCTTCGATGTAGTGCGTGATCTGCCCGCGATCCGGGATGCGCGGCGTGCCTTCCGTCCCGGGCGCCAGCACGATGTAGTATTCGCCGATCAGGCTCGTCGCGCGCTTGCCAATGGCGGCATCGTCGTAAAGCGGGGCCGTCGGGAACATCTTGATGTCGACACGCGCTTTGCCGCCGTCGAGCCAGATGCGGTCGACCGTGCCGACCTGGATGCCCTGGATCATCACGCGCGAGTGAGGCGCGACGCCGGTCACGTCGGGCAAATATGCCCAGACGCGATAACCGTTCTCGGTGCCCGCATCCGGCGAGATGAAGCGATACGCGCCCCACGCCGCAGCCGCGAGCGCGACGGTCATCAAGCCGACCTTGGCGCCTTTATTGACCTCGATGCCCAAGCAAACCGAGCGTACCACGGAAATGCCGAAGAGACGCGCGCGTTTCGCGTGGTCACTGCGACGATCACCAGGGAGCGACAGGCGCGCCGAAATTTGCTACCACCTGGGGCATGCGTGGCGGAGCTCGGGCAGCGCTCGTGACGTTCGCGCTCAGCGGGATGGGCTGCGCCGGCGCCGCGCCGATGACGCCCGCCCCCGGGGCGCCGGCCACAGAATCGCAAGCCAGAGGGGACGCGCCGGCGTGGCTCCCCGCGTACACCGATGCGCAGCGGGCGTTGCTCGCCCCCGTCGAAACGCCGATTCAGGTGCCCGCGCCGCGCGTGTATCCGGACCTGCATCGGTTCGAGTACGCAGGCCCCGCGCGCCTCGACGACATCAAGAGGACGCTCCGGTTCTCGACGTTGATCATCACGGTGATCGAGAAGTCACCGCGGCTCTACGCGCTCGACAAAGCGGCCCCCGAGCTCGCGAACCTGGTCGCGCAGTACGGCCCGCCCCCGGCCGCAGAGCCGGATCCGTGGCAAACGGTGGAGGTGGTTCGCAAGGACCGCGCGCTCTCGCTGGTTCCGGTGAAGCTCTCGGACGAGGCGAAGGCGTCGCTCGCGACAGCGCGATCGAAGCGCGACGCGGGCGAGACGAAGGCCGCCGTCGAGGCGTTTCGCGCGGCGCGCGGGTTCACGCGGGCCGCGGGGATCGCGCTCGAGCTCGGGGAGATGCTCGTCGCGCAAAAGCATCCGCAGGAAGCACGTGAGGCCTTCGAGGACGCGATCCGGATCGACCCCACGCTCGCGACGGCGCACCTCCGGCTCGCCGAGCTCGCCGAAAAGCGAGGGGAGCGCGAGGAGGCGCGCCGCAGGCTCGCCGAGGCCATCGCGTTCTGGCCCGCCTCGCGCCGCGCGATGGCCCTGGCCGACCGGCTCTCGAACGGCCTTGCCTCGTCGCGTCACACGCGCCTGCCCTTGTTCCACGTCTTCCTCGACGTCGACAGTGCAGGCGCGATCCACGTCGGCTCCTCGGGCGGCGATCCCGCCCGGATCTACGCTGGCTGCCGCGCCGTGATGCGCTACGAGCCCGAGGTCCGCGCGCGGATCTTCGAGCAGCCCGAGGACGTGCCCTACCACCTCACGATGATGGAAGAGCTGATCTGCCTGGAGTCCGCGATCGGGACGTACATCGCCGCGCGGATGTCGAAGGAGGGCGCGCCCGCGGATCCGGCGATGGAGGCGCTGCTCGAGGTCGCCCACGAGGAGGGGCTCGGCGGATACGTCATGACCGAGATCCTGGGCCGGCACCGTCCCGAGCGGGCGCGAGGAGCGCCACGCGAGGTGCATCAGGCCATGGTGCGCTACGTCGAACGCACGATGCTCGGCGCGCCGCTCGTCGCCGACCCCGCGCAAGGGGTGTACACGGCGGCGCGTTGACACCACCCGGAGATCGTCGATGAACGCTCATGCGCGCCGATTGCACCGAGGTCCGTCCCTCCTCCACGCGCTCGTTTGCTCGTTGCCCGCCCTGGCCGCCCTCGCGCTGCCGCTCGTCGCCTCCGCCGAAGCCGGCGCGCTGCGCGTCACCTGGAAGCCAGCCGTTTCGTCCCCACACCCCGCCGCGAAGGCCGGGCCCCGCGAAGCCGCGCTGCTCGGCCTCTGCGGGCCCGCCGACAGCGCGCTCATGGAGGTCGCGGGCCTCGTGGCGCGCCGTCAGCTCGACGGGGCGAGCGCGCTGACGGCCGACGAGCTCGCCTTCGCGCTGCGCGCCGCGGGAGACCCGCACGTGTGGCCGAAGGCGTGGTCCTTGTCCGGGGTGAACCTCGACGACGCGGACACGGAGACGCGCTTCAAGGGCTGGATCAACGGGCTTCGGGCGCTCGGCGCGCGGCGGTGTGGGGTCGCGAAGCTCGACGGCGAGGGAGGCGCGTCGGTCGCGACGGTGATCACGTTCGACGCGCTCGCGGACATGGCGCCCGTGACGACGGCAGCGCGCGTGGGGCAGTGGATCACGCTGGAAGGGACGATGCTCGTGCCGGCCTCGGGCGTGCAGGTCGTGCTGCTCGGGCCACGCGCGGCGCCGCGCACGGTGCCGAGCTCGCTGTCGGGCGGGAAGATTCGCTCGACGTTTGCCGTGGACCAGCCGGGCGCGTGGCTCGTGCAGGTGCTCGCGACGGTTTCGACGGGGCCGCGGCCCGTGCTGGAGACGACGATCTACGCCGGGCAAAAGCCGCCGAGTGAGTTCGTTCGGGCCGCAGTGCCGGGCGAGGAGGCCGCGGCGGGCGCGAAGGACGACGCGGACGCGATGTTGCGCATGATCAACGCAGCGCGGATCGCCGAAGGTCGCAAGCCGCTCGTGCGGGACGCAGCGCTCGACAAGGTGGCGCGGGCGCACTCGGAGGAGATGATGAAGGCGCGGCTCGTGGGCCACGACGTGGGCGGCGGCGATCCACGCAAGCGCATCGAGGCCGCGGGGATCCAGGCGACGATCGCCGGGGAAAACGTGGCGAGCGCGAGCTCCTTGCCGAACGCGCACCGGGCGCTCTGGGCGAGCCCGTCGCACCGGGGCAACCTGCTGCTGGAGCGATTTTCGCGCGTGGGGGTGGCCGTGTCGCGCGGGACGGATGGGTCGTACTGGGTGACGGAGCTGTTCTCGGGGTCGTGACGCTCAGTTCTTCCCTTCGTTGGAGGTCGAAGGGTTTTTCGGCTGGGATTTGCGGCGGAGGGGGACGAGCTGGGGCTCGGACGAGGGCTCGGGTTGGATGGTGCAGTGCTCGAGGCCGTGGGCCTCGCGCATGCGCGCGGCGACGGCCTGGACGACGTCGGTGCCGTGAAAGCCGCGCGCGATGACGATGTGCACCGTGAGCACGTCGAAGCCCTCGGAGATCGACCAGACGTGCAGGTCGTGGAAGCCCACGACGCCAGGCACCTGCAGGAGCGTCTCCTCCACGTGCGCGATGTCGACCTCGATGGGGCTGCCCTCCATGAGCACGTGCGACGTGTCGCGCACGAGCTTGAAGCCGCCCCAGCAGATCAAGAGCGCGATGACGCCGCTGATGACCGGGTCGGCCCGGGTCCAGCCGAGCGAGAGGACGAGCACGCCGCCCACGATCGCGCCGACGGAGCCGAGCGCGTCGGAGAGGACGTGCGCGAGCGCGGCGCGGGTGTTGATGTTGTGCCCCTTGTCGCCCAGCGAGAGCACCGCCGCGGCGAGGAGGTTGACCACGAGGCCGCCCACCGCGGTCGCCGTCATGGCCGTGCCGTCGATCGAGCGCGGCTCCTGGAAGCGCTGCACGGCCTCGCCGAAGATCCACACGGCCGTGAGCGCAAGCGCGACGCCGTTCGCGAAGGCCGCGAGCACCTCCGCGCGGCGATAGCCGTACGTGCGGGCGCGCGTGCGTTGCTGCGACGCGATGCGCTGCGCGATCATGGCCAGCGCGAGCGCCGCCGCGTCCGCGAGCATGTGGCCCGCGTCCGCGAGGAGCGCGAGGCTGCCCGACAGGAAGCCGACGATCGCCTCGACGACCATGAAGCCCGCGGTGATCGTGAACGCCACGACGAGCCGTCGGATCGGCGTGCGCCGTAGCTCACTCAGGCCATGCGCGTGGCCGTGGTCGTGGTCGTCGTGCGCGTGGCCCTTCGTGCGTTTGTCGTGCGCGTGGTCGTGATCGTCGTGCGCGTGGTCGTGATCGTGATCGTGCTCATGACCGTCGGGATGCGCGTGGTCGTGATGCGCGTGGTCGTCGGGATGCGCCGCACGGGCCATGGCCGGGAGGGTAGTCCATCCACGCGCGGGCGAAGACACCGATCGACGCGCTCGGGCCCTGGGCCCTGCGCTCGGGCGGGCCGAGCGGGTCAAAACTTGGCGGGGGACGGGCTTCGTTGACTATGCTCCGCCCCATGGCCGAACCGTCGGACCGCCTCGTGTGGGTGGATCTCGAGATGACCGGGCTCGATCCACAGCGCTGCGCGATCGTCGAGATCGCGACGATCATCACGGACTGTAACCTCCGCGTCGTGGAGGAGGGCCCGAACCTCGTCATCCACCAGCCGCCCGAGGTGCTCGCCACCATGAACGACTTCGTCCGCGACCTGCACGCGCGCTCGGGGCTGCTCGAACGGATCCCGGCCTCGAACGTCACCCTCGACGACGCCGCCGCGCAGACGCTCGCCTTCGTGCAGAAGCACGTGACGAAAGGGACGGCGCCTCTGTGTGGAAACTCCGTCTGGAAGGACCGCGAGTTCCTCGACCGCTACATGCCCGCGTTCGTGGCGCACCTGCATTACCGCATGATCGACGTGTCCACGCTGAAGGAGCTCGTGAAGCGGTGGTGTCCCGAGCGGCAGGCGCCGAAGAAGAAGGAGACGCACCGCGCGCTCGACGACATCCGCGAATCGATCGAGGAGCTCGCCCATTATCGATCGCTGCTCTTTGCCCCTCTCGCGCGGACCTGAAGATCGCCGTGTAAGGCGAAGCCTCGGGCCTCGTTCTCCTGCACACGCCACGGAGAACGGAACCCGCCATGATCGCCCGCACCCACCTCGCCTCGACAATCGCCCCCGTCCTCGCCTCGATCGCCCTCCTCGCCGGCTGCGGCGGCGCGCCTTCGCCGATGGCCGACCCCCAGGCCTACGCCGCCGCGCGGCCCGAAATGGTCGCGCCCGCCGCGCCCCCGCTCCAGCGCTCGTACTTCACGAAAGACGTCACCGGCGCGCTCACCGAGCAGGACCTGCAAACCGTGCTCGAAGCCCCGATCGATCTGCAGCTCCCCGCCCGCATCGGCGTGATTCCCCTGGCCGAACCTTTTGATCCGAAGGGCGCGCCCTCCCTCGGCCTCCGCAACACCGCGTCGCACCATTTCGCCAAGGCCCTCGCGGGAAACCCCCATTTCTCGCAGGTCACCGACATCTCGACCGATCTCCCGAACGTGGGCGGAATCGAGGGGCTGCGCGTGATCGCCGCCCGCTACCGGCTCCGGTATCTCGTCCTTTATTCGGAGCGCTTCGAGGACAGCACGCACCTGAACGGCTGGGCGTGGCTCTATCCAACCGTCATCGGCATGTTCCTCGCGCCCGGCGTGACGGTCGAGAGCCAGGGGATCGCCCAGGCCGATTTCCTCGACGTACGCACGGGGACGATCCTGTTTTCGGTGACCGAGCCGCTCCAGGTGTCGAAGAAGGAGCAGATGATCGGCGCGGCGCGCTCGCACCGCGACGAGCAAGGAAAGATCGCGGCGGACGGGGCCCGCTCGCTCGCCAAGCGCGTGCACGTCCAGACGAACGCGCTCGTCGCCTTCGCCGAGGCCACGCACGGCATGCAGCCGAGGCCGAAGCTCCTGCCCCCGCCCGTCGTCGCGTCCTCGCCCGGGACGGGCGTGGCCTCGGAAATGGGCCTCGCCAAACCCTGAATCACGCGCGCCAGAGCGCGAGCACCCACAAGAAAACACCAACGAGCGCGACGAAGACGCCCGCCCGCGCCCGCGCGAGATCGAAGTCGCCCGGCGACGCGCTCGAACGGCGCACGGCCCACGCCGCGCCGCCCGCCCACGCGACGAACGAGACGAGCAGGAGCACGACCCACGGCGTGCGCGGCGCCTCGTCCCGGAGCAACGCCGCGAGCTGCTTCTCCTCGATGCGCTGCGGCGGCTCGGTCCGCGTGCCCGGCGGGCGCGGCGCCGCGGCCTCGATCCGCGCGATGGCCACGTTCGCGCGGTCGAGGTCCTCCTGGTGCGGCACGAGCAGCCAGCGCGTCTCGATCGCCGCCGTCCGGACGCCGCGCCAGGCGAGGAGCGCGAGATCCCGATCGCCGAGACCTTCCGCCGTCGTAGCCATCGACGCGAGCCGCTCGTAGGCGACCCGCACGTGCGGCGCGCCCGGCGCATACCAGCCCGCCGCCCTCCGCGCCCGCACCGTCGCCTCGTACGCATCGCCGCGCCGCAAGGCCGCCGTGCTCTCGGCGATCTCCGATTCGCCCGACCACACGACACGCGCCGTCACCGCGCCGAGCAAAAGCCCGACGATCGCCGCGGCCCCGAGCGCGCGTACGACCCGCGTGACGAAGCGCGCGCGCGCCGGCGAAATCGAGGGCGAAGGGGCCGCGTCGCTCACAGAAAATCACGCTCGTTGAAGACGAGCGCAGCCACGGCCAGGAGGCCGATCGACCAGCCGAGCGACGTGAGCGAAGCCATGCCGAGGTACGAAGAGAGCTTCACGTCGATCGCCTCGCCGACGAGCAGCGGACGCGGCGGCACGAAGATTTGCAGGTTCGGGACGATCTTCGAAAGCCCGACACCCATGTCGTGAATCGTCTGTCCGAATTGCTTCACGGGCAGCCGCGCCAAGCTGTCCGCCTGCCGGCCCACGATCCACACGCCCAGCGTCAAAAGCGCCGAAAGGAAGGGCGTGGAGAACGAGGAGAAAAGCGTGGCCGCCGCGGCGACGATCGCGATCTCGAGGATCGTGAGCGCGCCCGACGCGAGCACCACGCGCCGCTCGTCGGGCGCGACGCCGGAGAGCACGACGCCGAGCACGAGCATGCCCGCGGCCCACGGGATCACGCCATAGGTGCGCATCGCCGGGATTTTCCAGCCGACGAGGCCCATGAGCAAAAGCCAGCCGAGCGCGGCGCCCCCGATACGATAGAGATGCGCGACCTCGTCGCCCGCACCAAGGCCCGCGCTGAGCAGGAGCACGAGGCCCGCGTCGGCCATGACGAAGACCCCGATCGTGAGGAGCGTGCCGAGGTACTTGCCGACGAGGTACTCGCCGCGGCGAATCGGCCTCGCGAGGATGGGAAAAAGCGTCTTTTGTTCGAGCTCGCGGTAGAGCGAGGTCGCGCCGATGACGATCGCCACGAGCAAGCTGAAGAGCGAGATCGAGGCCGCGCCGAGGTCGCTCACGACGCGCGGCGCGTTCTTCAGCGTGAAGGCGCCGACCACGAGCGCGTAGAGCGACACGAAGAAGGCCATGACCGCGAGCCCGAGCAAGATGCGCGCGCGCACCGACTCGCGGTACGTGTTCAGGGCGATGACGCCGATCCGGCCGAACATGGCGCGGAACGTATCACGAAGCGATCGGTTGTCAGACCTTGCGTACGCAGCCGCCGCCCACGTCGAGGAAGCGGCCCCGCCGCAGGGCCGACTCGAGCGCCCCGTCGAGGCCCGTCAGGATCGACCCGCCGCGCTGCAAACGCGCAAACGCCAGACCCGTGTTCGACGCGGCCCAGTAGGCCGCGAAGCGCAAGGCCGCGTCGCGATCGGTCGGCTCGCGGTCGAGCGCGTTCATCAGGCAGAGCGTCCAATCCTCGGACGAATAATCCTTCGCGTCGGTACGAATGGCCCGGATCTGGCCGCGCTTCGGCCGATCGAAGCGCCCCACGCGCAGGCCGTTGTCGATCGCTCGCTCGACGGCGACGCGCGCTTTGGCCTTCTTGGCTTCGTCCTCCTCGTCGGCGAGACCGAGCAGGACGAGCGCGTCGAGCGCTTGCCCGACAGCGTCGTCCCTGTCGAGCGCGCCCTTGCCGAACAGGATCTCGAAGACCCAATCGACCTGCGCGTCGCGGCTTGCGTGCACGAAGCCCGGCTCGCCGTGGTTTTCCGATTCCACCCGAGGAGAGGCCGACCTTCGCCGATTTCGAGGAGGTGTCATTTTGCCCGTTCCAGCCCCGGATCGAGGCCGAGCGAGCGGCGTATGTACTTCGGTGTGGGCGCGCCGTCGAGCCCCCACGAGGCACCCTACGAAAAAGCTTTCCTTCGTGTCGTGGCGTGATGTGGGCAATATTTCACGGGTTCGGCGCGACGCGCGCCCCGACCCGGAGGTGCGTCACGCCGAATGGTTTCGCTCGACGTCGCTCGCCTCGTCACTACCCTCGGGCCCGTGGTCGTATCCGGTGGTCAGGGCCAGGGGCGTTCGCAGTCGTTTCCGTTCCCTACGCGCTTCGCCGCGCTCCGCCGTGGGAACGTCGCTTACTTCGACGCCGGAGAGGGTGAAAGCGTGGTGTTCGTCCACGGACTCGTGGGTGATTTCACGCACTTCGAGCATCTCATGAAGCCCCTCGCCGGGCGATTTCGCCTCGCAGGGCTCGATCTTCCGGGCTGCGGGCTCTCGTACAAACCGACGACGCGAAACACGATCGCGGGGTACGCCGATACGCTCCTGGAATGGATGGATGCGCGCGGGATGCACCGGGTGACGCTCATCGGGCACTCGGCCGGGGGGCAGGTCGTGGCGCGGGCAGCGCTCCAAGCGCCGGATCGAGTCGAGCGGCTCGTGCTGATCGGTTCGGCGGGGATGCGCCGGTACCCGCCTGGAACGCCGTGGCTCGCCGAGACGCTCCTTCAGCCCTGGCTCTTGTCGCGCACGCTCGATCGGCTCGCGATGCCGATGCTCGACCACGTGTTCGTCGCGCGAAACGCGTATACCGAGAAATTCGTGAAAGACTCCCTCGACAGACCGGTTCGCCCGACCATGGATGAAATGGCGAAGGTGTTTCACGACCTGGCAAAGGATCTGGTGTCCCCGACGATCCTGGAGAATGCGCACCTCTTCCGCATGCCAGTCCTGGTCGTCTGGGGAGAGCGAGACCGGCTGATTCCACAGGAGAGCGCGGCGGAGGTGGCAGCCAAGCTACCGAGGGTTATAATGAGAGTCATTCCTGGGTGCGGCCACTTGCCCATGATCGAATGCCCGGACGAGGTCGTCCGGACGATCGAGGGCTTTTTCGGCTCCGTGATCGCGCCCGAGGTGACCAGGACGGCCCCCGCATGAAATCCGCAGTCGCGCAGCATTCGAGCGCGTCACGAAGCACCCGGAGACACGGGCACATCGTTCCCGAGATTCGCAGCGACGTCGTCCGTCGCTCCCACCGCATCCTCTCGCGGATCGTGAAATCGTACTTTCGCAGCGAGATACGCGGCGCCGAAAGGCTCCCTTCGTCACAGACGATCCTCGTCACCCATCACGACGGCGGCGTGCTGCCCATCAATGGCATCTGCCTCGGCGTCCACTGGTACGACCATTTCGGCTTCGATCGTCCGCTCTACGTCCTCACGCACGATCTCCTGCACAGCTTGTGGGATCCGTTCTCCCGCCTGCTCGCGGATTCGGGCCTGCTCCGCGCCGACCGCAAGGCCATGGACGCCGTGCTCGAGCGCGGGCAATCCGTCCTGATCTTCCCCGGCGCCGCGCGCGAGTCGTTCCGCCCGTTCTGGCACCGCAAGAACATCGACCTCGGCGGCCGCAAGGGCTTCATCGCGCAGGCGATCCGCTGGGGGCTGCCCATCACGCCCGTGGTCTCCGCCGGCTCGCACGAGACCGTCGTCGTTCTGTCGGGGGGCCACGATTTCGCGAAGATGCTCGGCATCCCGAAAATCGTCCGCTCCGCCGATGTCTGGCCCCTGCTCGCAGGGCTGCCGTGGGGCGTGTGGGCGCTGCCGTTCCTGCCGCAAATCCCGCTGCCCGCGAAGATCACGACCGAGGTGCTGCCCCCGATCCACCTCTCCGAGGCGCTCGGCCGTGACTTGAACCCCGATCACGCCTCCGATCCGGAGATCGTGCAGGCCGGCTTCGACCTCGTCGTCGGCCGCATGCGCAAGCGCCTCGGCGAGCTCTACGACGAGCGCAAGTACCCCGTCCTCGGCTGATCCTTCAGCGCTTGCGCGGCGAGCTCCACTCGCGGCGGAGCAGGCCGTAGACGCACTGATCGATGCGGCGGCCGTGGATCATGAAATGCTCGCGCAGCGTGCCCTCGTGCACGAAGCCGAGCTTCTCCGCGAGCTTGCGCGAGGCGCGGTTCGGCTCGCTGATGTACGCGAAGAGCCGCGCGAGGTCCGTCTGCTCGAAGACCCGATCCACGAGCGCCGCCACCGCCTCCGTGGCGATGCCGCGGCGATGGTGGGCCTGCGCGACGTGGTAGGAGAGCTCGGCGTGGCCGAGGCGAAGGCTCGGCCGCAGGATCGAGACGATCCCCACGCACTCCTCCTGCCACTGCACGATCCAGCGATGCTCCTGCTTCTCGGGGTCCGCGAGGTCCGGCGTCGACGCGACGAGGCGGCGGCGCAGCGCATCCACCGACCAGGGCTCGATCGGCATGTGACGCTGGGCGTGCGCCTCGCTCCGCCAGCCGAACCAAAGCAGCGCATGCGCGGCGCGCGGCGGCACGAGCTGGACCTGGAGAGCACGCGAGACCGCAGAGAAGGACATCGTCATCGCAAAGAGCGCGGTGGGGGTCCGGAGAGGCGCGATGCTAAGGGCAGTCGCCTTCTCGCGCAATGGAAGCAGTAACGTTCAAGACGATCCTTCTCGAATCCCACGTTTCACGATATCTCTCGGGGCTGTTCGAATCCTTCAAAAAACCCGGGAGCTTGCCATGTTCACCCGCGTTCGGCCTCGTCGCACATTGCGTCTCTCTGTCATCACGTCCACCGCCCTTGCCGGTGGTGCGCTCACTCTCCTCGGCGCGTCGCTCTTCGGATGCGGCGCCGAGACGTCGGACGTGTTCCAGACCGGCGGGAGCGCCGGCGCAGGAAACAGCACGAACACGGGCGGCTCGGCCGGGGCCGGAGGGCAAGCCGGCGCAGGGGGCGGGCAAGGCGGAGACGGCGGCGGGCAAGGCGGCGCGGGCGCCGGGATGAGCGGGTCCGAGGACTGCCTCGACGGCAAGGACAACGACGGCGACGGCGACGTCGACTGCGAGGACGCCGATTGTACGGCAGGGTTTACCTGCGTGGACGAGGCGCCCGCGGGTTGGTCGTACGCGTGGACCGCGGAAGGCGACGCGCCGCCCCCGTCCTGCGGGAACGGCCCTGCGCCCGAGGAGCTCTTCACGGATCCCGCGGGCGCGGCCGCGTGCTCGGCGTGTACCTGCGGGGATCTGCAAGGCGGGGCGTGCTCGATGCCGGGGCTGCAATGTCATCCGAACTCGGGCAACTGTTTCGGCGGCGGCGCGAGCTGGACGAGCGCGTTCCAGAGCGGCGCCACCTGCGTGAAACCGACGGACCTGCTCGGCTTCGCAGCCCTGCTCTCCTGCCGCCTGAACGGGAGCGCGATGGTGACCTCGCCCGGGAGCTGTCCGCCGTCCGTGAGCGACTTCCAGAACAAGGAGCCCTTCGCCGGGCGGATCCTCGCGTGCGCCGCGAAGACCTCGAACGGCGGATGCGGCGCCGGCGCGGCCTGCGCGCCGAAGCCCGCCATGGACACGGAGAGCCTGTGCATCCGTCAGGAGGGCGATCACGCCTGCCCCGACGGCTTCACACAGACGGTGAGCTACAAGAGCGCCACGGACACGCGCGCCTGCAGCGCGTGCTCGTGTGCGCCCCCGACGACGTGCACGGGCGGGCAGTATCGCTTCTTCGACTACGACATGTGCACGGAGGGCGGCGACAATCCCATCGCCGTCGACAGCAACACGTGCAGGAACGTGGGCGCGTCGCTCGACTCGAACACGTGGTCGATCCAGCAAGTCCTGGCCACGCCGAGCGGCGGCTGCACCGCCACGGGCGGCCAGCCGACCGGAGAGCTCAGCCCGGAAGGCGCGGTCACCTTCTGCTGCAAGTGAGCCCTGGTTTGGAGGGATGAACGGGGGGAAGGAGGGGCTCGGCGCGGAAGGCCGAGCCCCTTTTGCCTTGTCTCAGGCGCGCCGACGGCGGCGGCCGAAGGCGAGGAGCGCAGCGCCGAGCGCCGCGAGCAGGCCACGCGAAGCGTCGTCGTCGGACGCGACCGCGCAACCCGAGCAGCCACCGGAGAGCGCGATGCCGTCGTCCGGCTCGGCGCCGCCCGTGCCACCACCACCCACGCCACCCTCGCCGCCCGCGCCACCGGCGCCGCCTGCGCCGCCCACGCCGGTCGGTTCCACGCACTGCCCGATGGTGCTGTCCATCGAGGTGCACTCGAGCCCCGTCGGGCAACCGTTGCCGCCGACGCCGCGGCAACCCTCGACGCAAGCCTTGTTCGGGTTGCACACCATGCCGCTCGTCTCGCCGCCGCAATCGGCGTCCGTCGCGCAGGCCATGTCGTCGCTCGGGTCGTTCGGATCGGTCTCGCCGCCGTCGACCGCGCCGTCGCCGTTCGCGTCCTCGACGCCGTCGGCGATGCCGCCGTGGTCGGTGTCCGCGTTGATCGGGCTCGTCGTCGTCGCGCCCATGTCCGCGTCGGGCTTGCAGATGTTCGCCGCCGGATCCGTCGCCGGGTTCGAGCAGTCGAGACCAAGCTCCAGGCCGTCGGGCAAGCCGTCGTTGTCGCTGTCCGGGTCGACGACGTTCTTGATGCCGTCGCCGTCCGTGTCCTCGGCCGGGTTCGGCTCCTTGCCGTCGATCACGCCGTCGTCGTCCGTATCCGCGTCCATCGGATCCGAGCCGAGGAAGCCCTCGAGCTCGTCGCTGAGCCCGTCGCCGTCCGTGTCGAGGATCGTGTTGTCGTCGCCGGGGGTGTTCGGATCGCCCTCGCCCGGATCGACGACGCCGTTGAGGTTCCAGTCCTCGGAGCCGTCGGAGAGGCCGCCGTCGTCCGTGTCCGCGTCGAGCGGGTTCGTCTTCGTCGCGCCCATGTCGCCGTCGGGCACGCAGCGGCCGGCGCTCGCGTCGGTCGCGTCGTTGTCGCAGCCGAGGCCGAGCTCCGTGCCGTCGAACAGACCGTCGTTGTCGCTGTCGGCGTCGAGCACGTTGATGAGGCCGTCGCCGTCCGTATCGGCGCTCGGGTTCGGCTCCTGCCCGTCGGGCACGCCGTCGTCGTCCGAGTCCGCGTCGTTCGGATCCGAGCCGAGGAACTCTTCGAGGTCGTCGGAGAGGCCATCGCCGTCCGTGTCGACGACGGTGCTGTCGTCGCTCGGATCGTTCGGATCCTTCTCGCCCGGATCGATCTGGCCGTTGAGGTTCGAGTCCTCCGAGCCGTCCTTGATGCCACCGCCGTCGGTGTCGGGGTTGATCGGGCTCGTCTTCGTCGCGCCCATGTCCGCGTCGGGCACGCAGACGGCCTTGTTCGTCCCGGGCCCGTTGCAGTCGTAGCCGAGCTCGGTGCCGTCGAGCAGACCGTCGTTGTCGCTGTCGGGATCGAGCGCGTTGATGAGGCCGTCGCCGTCCGAGTCCTCGGCCGGGTTCGGCTCTTGCCCGTCGGGCACGCCGTCGTCGTCCGAGTCCGCGTCGTTCGGATTGGTGCCGAGCGTCTCTTCGAGTTTGTCCGAGAGCCCGTCGCCGTCCGTGTCGGTGTTCGTGCTGTCGTCAGCGAAGATGTTCGGGTCCGTCTCGCCCGGATCGATCTGGCCGTTGAGGTTCGTGTCTTCCGAGCCGTCGGAGACGCCGCCGTCGTCCGTGTCGGCGTCGATCGGGCTCGTCTTCGTCGCGCCCATGTCCGCGTCCGCCCGGCAGGTGCCGGCGCTCGTGTCGGTCGCGGGGTTCGAACAGTCGAGCCCGAGCTCGGTGCCGTCGAAGAGGCCGTCGTTGTCACTGTCGGCGTCGAGCACGTTGGGCACGCCGTCGCCGTCGGTGTCGATCCCGGGGTTCGGCTCGTCGCCGTCGATGACGCCGTCGTCATCGCTGTCGGCGTCGTTCGGATTGGAGCCGAGCGTGGCTTCGACGATGTCGGAGAGGCCGTCGCCGTCGGTGTCGTCGATCGTGTTGTCGTCGCTCGGATCGTTCGGATCGCCCTCGCCGGGATCGATCTGGCCGTTGAGGTTGCCGTCCTCGGAGCCGTCGCCCACGCCGCCGTTGTCGGTGTCGGCGTCGAGCGGATCGGTCTTCGTCGCGCCCATGTCCGCGTCGGGGCGGCATGCGCCCTTCGAGGCGTCGGTCGCGGGGTTCGAACAGTCGAGCCCGAGCTCGGTGCCGTCGAGCAGACCGTCGTTGTCGCTGTCGGGATCGAGCGCGTTGATGAGGCCGTCGCCGTCGGAATCGATGTTCCACTGCGGCTCGTCGCCGTCGGGCACGCCGTCGTCGTCCGAGTCGGCGTCGTTCGGATTCGTGCCGGCCGCGTTCTCGTCGTCGTTCGAGAGGCCGTCGCCGTCCGAGTCGATGATGATCACGGTGGGAGGCGCGCCGGGGTCGCCGCCGTTGCCGTCGGTGGGCGTGTCCTCGGCGGGCGCGCCTTGCGTGCCGCTCGCGTTGATCACGCCCTGGTTCAGGATGCTGCCGCCGACGCCGGGGTTCACCGTCACGCGGAAGCGGACCGAGGTCGACTGGCCGACGTTGAGGCTGCCGCCGAGGGTGGCGTTCGCGCCCGTGCCGAGGCGGACGGTGACCGTGCCCGAACCCGCGTCGAAGTCGCCTTGATCGTCGGCCGTCGCGTCCGTCTTCGCGCCCATGTTCGGGCCCGAAACGATCTCGAGCGAGCCGGGGACGTAGGTGACCTCGGCGGGCAGTTTGTCCGTGAGGATCGTGTCCTTCGAGGTGTCGTCGCCCGTGTTGGTGACGAGGAGTGTGTACTCGAGCTCGTCACCGGGATCGACCACGCCGCCGTTGAGATCGGACACGCTCTTCGCGGACGTGGTGAAGTCGGGCTTGAGCGTGGAGATCGAGGTGATGAAGCCGCCGAGGACGTAGGTGTCGCCCTGCGATGCGGCCTCGATAGCGGCCGACGTCGAGCCCGGCATCACGTTGCCGGTGATATCGAGAACGTCGAGATCGATGCCGCTCATGCTGCCCAAGCCGCCCGTGAGCTGCGGCAGGTCACCGACCACGGAGACAGGCATTCCGAGGAACGAGCGCGTGCTGTTGAAGAAGTCGTTCGCGGGGTTCAGCGCGTTCGAGAGCGTCGTGCCGTTCCAGCTCAGGCTGTCGCCCACCGAGCCGTTGTCACCCTCGTACGCGACGACGCCGAGCTTCGCGTTGTAGCCGGCGAGCGGCACCTTGAAGCCCGAGATCGTGGCCGTCGAGCTCGCGCCGTCGGTGACCTCCTCGAAGCCGTCGAAGAGCGCCATGTTGCGCGGCGGCTCGCTCTGGAGCTCGTAGAGCACGACCATCCACCAGCCAGCGAACGGCGTCGCGTTGTTGACGTTCGCGAGCGGAAACGCGTCGACGCCGCCGAGACGGTAGGCACCCGAGCCGTGCTGCTTCACGAGCTCCGTGACGTCGGCAACGGCCTGATAGGAAGTGATGAAGCTCGAATTGCCCATCACGACGTCGGACATCATGACCGTGATGTCCTCGGAGAACGAACCTGGGCGCTCCAGGGTCACGCTGAGGTCGGGTACGCCGGCGACGCTCCGCGCGCCCCAGTAGAGGTACGCGTGCGTGACGGTGGCGTCGACCGGCAGGCTCAAGTTCGCGGTCGTCCGCGCGAGCCCTGGGAGCATGAGAAGGTCGTACGAGACCTGCCCCGCACCAGGATCGTCCGCGCGAAAGTACACGTCGGGCGCCGTGTCACTCGTGTTGAGACCGCACGCATTCTTGTTAAAGTTCGCCGGAACGACGGGTGCCGGGACGTTGGCGCCGCAGTCCTGCGCGAGCGTGTTGCCGATCAAAGCGAAGTCACCCCGCTGGGTGACCTGCACGCGCAGCGCCGGTTCTGCGCTCGCAGTCCCCGCCGCCCCGCAGACGAGCGTGGCGACGATACCGCCCAGGGCCGTTCTTCTTCTCATTCATCCTCTCCAAGCAATCGGATGGTCACGTTGGCTATGATCAAGTTCCGTACCAGCAGTCGACGCGCACGTCATCCCCAAGAAACGCGCGGTCTTGCTCGATGAAGAAAGTTTCATATCGATGCCTGTAGGCATCGATCGTGTGCGGCTCGTCGTCCTCACCCCGCGCGGAGGCGTTATGCTCGCCGCGCACCACAGGGCAGCGTTCTCATACCATGCACATCGAACTCATCATCGTTCGCCACGGCCAGTCCGAAGGAAACCGTGATCGTGTCTTCACGGGACACGGCCCCTCCCCGCTCACCGAGCGCGGGCGTCGTGAAGCTGACGCTGTCGCGCGACGCATCGCCGAGAAGTCGGTCTCGGCGATCTACGCCAGTGACCTGCCGCGCGCCCTGGAGACAGCAGCGCCCATCGTCGAGAAGACAGGCGTAGAGCTCGTCGCAGACCCGGCCCTGCGCGAGCGAAATTTTGGCGATCTGACGGGCACCTCCTTCGCCGACATCGAAGCGCGCCACCCCGACGTGTGGCGGGCGCTGCTCGCGCGTGACCCGCTCTTCCGCCCGCCGGGCGGCGAGTCGAACGCCGACTGCCGGGCCCGGATCGCGGGCTTCGTCGAGGGCCTCTTCGCCCGCGGCGCCGAGGGTCGGATCGTGCTCGTGAGCCACGGCGTCGCGATCAACCAGCTCCTCTACCACCTGCTCGGCGTGCCGGTCGAAGCCCCGCCGCCCGTCGTCTTCCGCGTGGACAACTGCTCGGTCCAGCGCGTCGAGCGCCACGACGACACCGTGCGCATCGCCTGCATCAACGACCGCAGCCACCTCGACGGTTTGACCTGAAATGGAATGGGCCCCCGGACGAACGCTCGTCCGGAGGCCCGTGGTTCGTTCACGAGACGCGCGTCAGCACTTGCGCCACGCGAGACCGTACGTCTGGCGCACGACGAGGCTGAGCGTGTCGAGGGTCATGAGACCACTGCCCGCGCGGTTCGCGAGCGTCGAGACGGCCGCCTGCGTGTTGATGTTGAGCGGACGGGTCGCGCCGCACGGCGACCACACCGCGGCCTCGAGCGCGAGGTTGTCGCGGCGGAAGTAGTTCTCCGAGAAGGGCCCGACGAGCTTCGTCCGGAAGGTGTAACCAAGGCCGCCGGTGAAGTAGTAACTCGACGTCTGCGTGCCGACGACCGCCGCCTGCAGGTCGGCGTAACCGCGGTAGTCGCCCGAGACGAGCGAGAAGCTGTAGCCTTGCGGGAACGCCAGATCGACGGTGATCTGACAGAACTTGCGCGCCTCGCTCGGCAGCCCGACCTGGCTCGCCTCGGCGGTGAACGCCCCGAAGATGAGCTCCAGGGCCTTTCGATCCTCGGAAAGGGTGCCGGCGACCGAGGCCTGCGGGCAGCCTGTCCCGTTGTACACGAGCCCGCGGATCAGGACGCCCTCGGGTGCGTCGACGAGGTCGTAGGGCTGTGCATCGGCCTGCGAAGAGACGCCGAGGACTGCCGAACCGGCCGCGACGAGCGCAACGAGCAGCTTCTTCATTCTGATACCCCCCTTGTTCGATCGCTCGCGGGTGACGACCCGCGGCGGTGCATGGGCACGACGAGAGCGCAGGGGTCCGCCCAGACCGCCCCCCGCCGTGCCGTCCGCTTCCGAACCTATGGAGGCGAGCAGGCAGCCGCAAGCCTCGGACGGCGCTCACGGCGCGCTTCCTTTCCCGCGTTTTCGAAGGCGCCGGCCTCCCCCCGGCCCTCTCCTGCTCTCCTGGCGGAAGCGAGGGGAAATGGAAAACGAAAAACGCCGTGTTCCAGATTGGAACACGGCGTTTCTTTCGCTGCGGGTTCTTGGTGGACCTGACAGGGATCGAACCTGCGACCTCTAGAGTGCGATTCTAGCGCTCTCCCAACTGAGCTACAGGCCCGTCAGCGACTCGCGGGACTCTACTGATAGAGCTTCACGAGTCAAGACGAAAGTTTACGTTTCGGCCGCTCGGTCAACCCCCCGGCCTCGGTTGGGCGCGGGCGGCGGGGTTTTCGAAGGAGAACAGCTTGTTCTTCTCCAGCTTGTACGACGCGGTCTTGCCGAAGGGCGGGTTCATGTCCTGCACCCAGTACACCTCGCCCGAGACGATCGTGTCCTCGGGGCGCCCCGTGCGCTCCGGGTAGCGGTAGATGAAGTCCCGCATCGCGTCCCGGTACGCCGAGTTCGCCGGCAGGTGCATGCGGTTGAAGTAGTCGCTCCAGATCTGGTTGTACCGGAGGCTCTGCGCCTTCGTGAGGTCGAACTCCGGCGGCTTGCCAGTGAACGGGTCGATCGAGCGGCCGTCGATGGTCTTCGCGTCGACCACGATCGTGCCGTCGTCCATCACGGGGTTCGGCGAGAACATGAACCAGCCCTGCAAGTACCGCATCTTCTGCGCGAGCACGCGCAGCGGCTCGGGGTGCGGGACCTTCACGCGGCGGTTGATGACCCAGAGCTCGACCATCGCCTGGTTCACCGCGCCCGCGAGCATCGCGACCACCGCGAGCTCGCGCAACGTCACGACGAAACGCCCCGCCTTCCGGCGAAGCGGCGAGGGCTCCGCGACGCTCACCGCCCCCGGCGCGCGCGGGACACGCAGGCCGAAGATCCGCGACAGGTCGCGCGTCGTGACGGCATTCCAGATCGCGTCGACGAGGTGCGAGAGGCCAGGCACGCGAAGGAGCCAGGCGATCGCAGGACCGAGCGGCAACGCGGCGATGATGTCGGCGAGCGCGGCGCTCCGTTCGAGGCGCGCGTGGTCCTTGGGGCGCGAGGCAGCGACGCCCCGCGTCAGGCCCTCCTCGGCGCGAAACGCGAGCAGCTCGTAGAGGTCGAGGCGCTTGAGCACGCGGCAGAGCCAGAGCGAGGCGCCGGACGAGGCGTCGAAGAGGACGACACGCGCGCGGTGGCCGCGGCGCATCGTGCGGGCGGCGAGGTTCCAGTCGTCGGAGGTGAAGAGCAGCGTGGAGAAGACGCACATGGCCCAGGCGAAGGGGCCGAGGACGAAGGTCGCGCCGAAGCCGATGTGGAGGATGCACATGAGCGCGACCGCGAGCCTTCGGGCCCAGACGCGGCCGAGCGGCGAGGCGAGGCAGATCGGGATCGTGGCCTCGGCCATCAAGACGAACTTCGTGCCGACGATGATGAGCGCCGGCGGGACGAGGCCCCGCACGGCCGCCACGATCGGGGTGACCATGCGGTCGACCCAGAGCACGTAATGGACGGCGGTGCCGTTTTTCCAGGCCGCCCCGGTCTTGTGAATGACGTTGAAGTAATAAATGGCGATGATCTGGAGGAGGATCACGCCGGCCGCGAGCGAGACGTGGGGCGCGAGGCGCCGCGGATCGATGACGTCCGTGCGGTCGTTGAGCTCGTCCGCGTTCGCCTCTTTGCGGCGGCGCATCGAGTCGAGCAGGGCGTCGACGGAGAAGCGGTCCCCCATCGGGAGGAACGCGGTCCACATCACGAGGAGGTTGAAAACGACGTATCCGCCATTCTCGATGAGGAGGATGCGGCCATTCATGCTGGCCACGAAGATCGCGGCGAACACGTGGGCGATCCGCGTCTTGTAGCCGACGAGGACGCAGGTGAACGTGACGAGGAGGACCGCCCAGAGGGCCCATAACTCCGGGGCGGTGGAGAAGGCATTAAAGAGGGTGAACGCGCCCCAGGCCTGCGGGCGGAAGAGGTTCAGGTGCGTCGGCAAGACCCCCTTGTCGGAGTACATGTGGAGCCAGTCCGGCGTGCGCCGGACGAGGTCCGTGACGAGGAGGAAGCCGAGCATGATCCGGGCGAAGCCGAGGGTCCGCCGGTCGATGGTGAGGTAGACGTCGCGGAGGATCGTCCAGTAGCCCTGGAGGTGCCACGCGAGCCACCCGAGCCCGGTCGGCTTCGCGGGTGCGGCTTCGGAAGGCTCTTCCGGCGCTTCGTCGAGGGCCTCGGAGGCCGTGCTTGCGTCGATGGGCGGCTGGCCGGTGGCGGAGCTCATGGGGCGCTCCCCCATTAGCGCGAATTTCGAGCCGCCGCACCTCTTCCCTTCCCCTCCCCTTCCCGGACATGGCCGTTTGCGTTAGGCTCGGCGCACGCGTGGGTATCCAGCGCGGGGCTATCGCATGCTAGACGCTACGGAACGGAAGACCCTGGCCTGGTGCACGTTCATCGCAGGGGTGTTATGCCTGATCCCCGGCGAGACGCCCCGCGGGCCGCGGGTATGGGACTTCGCGCGGCAGGTCCTCCTCGACCGGCTGCTGGACCATCGAGCGACACAGATCGCCTGGACGCTTTGCGCGATCTGCGTGATCCATCATCTGTGGAAATCTCGAACCGAAGCGGTTTCGCCGCCGGCCGCACCCGAGGCGCCCGCGGAGAGCGCTCGGACGGGCGGGGTGTAGGCGGAGCGCTCTCGGTTGGTTCTTGACAAGGTTACGTCGTTTCGGCGTGACGCTCGCGCCCTCCGGCGGCGCGACTCTCTTGGCGAGCCCCCGCCCCTCTTCAACCCTTCGTCGTATCCGTAGGCGCTTCGGACGCCTTCGCGCAGTCGCCTTCTCCGCCGCCGCAAGCAAGGGGGCGCGAACCGCGTCCACCACCGCAGCGGGCGCGGTCGATTGCTCCAGGTTCGCGAGAATCGTCTCCGCGACCGTGGCCCAAGCGCGCGTGCGCTTTCGGACCTCGGCCGGGGCAATTGCGATTTTCTGCGCCTCGGCGGCGGCCTGCGGCTTTTGGTTCTCGATGGCCCCGAGCTTTTGCCCTGTCTCGCCAAGCTTCAACGCGAGGTCCTTGGCCGACGTCCCCTTGTCGACGTGAATGGATTCGAGCAGGGGGGCGAGCTCGCCCTCGTTGCCCTTCGCGCGAGCGACCGTGCCCTTGGCGCGAGCCTCGTTGCCCTTGGCGCGAGCCTCGTTGCCCTTCGCGCGAGCCTCGGTGCCCTTCGCGCGAGCGACCGTGCCCTTCGCGCGAGCGACTGTGCCCTTCGCGCGAGCCTCGTTGCCCTTCGCGCGAGCCTCGTTGCCCTTCGCGCGAGCGACCGTGCCCTTCGCGCGAGCGACCGTGCCCTTCGCGCGAGCGGC